>CAZOQK010000098.1:1487-8691 GCA_964581735.1 uncultured Halobacteriales archaeon
ATAAAGTACTCTGCATAGTCCATCGGTTCCTCCATGGCCTCAAGGTCTTCTTCAGGGACGTTGTATGTCTCCGTAAGTGTGTTCCACTGGTCTTCCTCACCTTCCTTTAATCTCTGGAGAGCTCCGATGATTGGGGTTCCTGTGACGTGCCACGCCATGGGGAAGAGAACATTGTATCCCTGCATGCGCTTGAAACGGGCGAATACATCCGGCAGCGTGTACGTTCCGACGTGACCGATGTGCATCCCGCCGCTGGGATACGGATAGGGGACGGTGACGAACGTCGGGTCATCGTCGTCCCCGGGCGTGGCCTCGTAGCGGCCACCCTCGGCCCACCGCTCGCGCCACGTCGCCTCGATTTCCTGTGGCTCGTAATCCATATACACGCGTTCGGCAGGCCGGGACTATAAGCCTGCCACCTTCGCGCTTGCTCACCCGGCCGCAATCAGTGCGACCCCGCCAACGGCGAGTACCGCCGCGGCCAGCCGCCGTGGCAACCCCTCCTCGCGCAAAATGACGCCGCCCAGCAGCACGGCCACCACTGCCTGCGTGTTGACGATAGGCGAGACGACGCTGGCCGACGCCACGTCGAAGGCGATGGTCTTCAGATGGACCGCCACCGCGAAGATGCCAGCGAGTGCAGTGATGCCGGGGACCGCCTGCCGGAGGCGCTCCCAGTCGACGCGCTGAAGCGCGAGCGGGATGGCGGCGATGGTGACGCCCGCGAAGGTCGCCAGCGCGACGGCCTGCGGTGTGAGATTCGTTCGGGAGAGCAGCCCACGCACGCCCACGTCCGAGACGGCAAAGAGCACTGCGCCGACGAGCGCGAGCTGTGCCGGGCGGTAGCTCGCAGCCCGCCGGAACGGGACCAGTAGGTTCCCGCCCTCGTAGTTAGCGACGTAGATGGCGACGACGGCGAGACCCAGGCCCGCAATCTGCAGCGGCCCGGGACTGACCGCCAGCAACGCCAGCTCGACGGGGAGGACAAAGGCCGGGGCTAGTTTGTTCAGCGGCGCGACGTAGGAGACATCGCCGAGTTTGAGCGCCCGAATCGAGACGAGGTTGGCCCCGGCGATGGCGCCACAGACACCCAGCAAGACGAGCGCGCTCGTCGTCCCGAAGTCGGCTGGCACCATCGGCTTGCCCGTCGGCCAGGTCAGCGCGGCAATGACGGCGTACCAGCCAAAGCCCGCGAGTTCGATGGTCGCGACGTACACTGTCGAGGGCAGGCTATCGAACGAGCGTTTATACACGAACAGGTAGACGCCAAAGATGAGCGCGGCCACCACGGAGGGGAGGACACCAGCCTGAACCACACGCCTGCTTTCGGGTGGAGACGGGTATACTCCCCGAAATCGGGTAGACACAAGCACCCACGCCGCCCCCTACTCCAGCGTCGCCAGCCCGATGTCGAGGATATCTTCCAGCACGTTTCGTGCGTGACCGTCCGGCCGGACGCCCTCGTAGAGCCCACAGACCTGCCGCTGGGCACAGACGAACGTGGTCCGTCCCGCCGCGCCGTTCGAGACGGGAACGCCAAACGCCTCGGCGACCCGTTCGTCGGGGTCGGCGAGCAACGTCAGGTCTAAGTTTTCGCTGTCGACGAAGTCGTGGTGGGACTCTATGTCGTCCGTCGAGACGCCGTAGACGGCGACACCTGCCTCCCGGTACGTGTCGAGTTCGGCGTCGAACTGGGTGGCTTCGGTCGTACAGCCCGGGGTGCCATCACGCGGATAAAAAAAGAGCACCGTCGGGTCAACAAAGTCCACGGTGACCCGCTCGCCGTCCTGCGTGGTCGCGGTCACTTCCGGCACCGGCTCGCCCGTATCGAGTACCATACAGGTATCCACGCCGCTAGCCGCTTCAGTCCGTTGGTCGTCAGACGACCGTCTGGGAGTCATACGAGCCCAGCCGCCGGACCCAGCCGTCCGCGGCGATGGCCTCGATGTCCTGGAGTGCGTCCTGTGTGCGCTCCTCGTAGAGCCCGGCGGCGATGTCGATGTGGAAGACGTAATCGCCCAGCCGCTCGCCGCTGGGGCGGGACTCGACCCGCGTGAGATTGATGTCACGGTCGGCGAAGGGTTCGAGCATCTCCAAGAGCAGGCCGGGGCGGTCCTCGCTTGGGTAGACAATGAAGGAGGTTTTCGACCCCGCCTCGGTCCGCTCGTCGACGGGCGCGACCACGAGAAACCGGGTGGCGTTGGAACTGCGGTCCTGGATGTCCTCGCCCAGCACCTCCAAAGGGGCGCCGTTGTCGGCGTTGGCGGGGTGGCCAATGGCCGCCACGCTCGGGTCTTCTCGGGCGCGCTGGACGCCGCGGGCGGTTGAGGCGACGGCTTCGAGCCCGGCGTCGGGGTAGTGGGTTTCGAGGTACTCCCGGCACTGGGCGAGCGCCTGTGCGTGGCTGGCGACCGTCTCGAACTCCCCGCCCTGTGCCAGGAGGGCGTGCCGGATGGGCGTGATAATCTCCTGGAGGACGGCCACGTCGTATTCGGCAAAGGCGTCGAGCGACTCCGTCACGGAGCCCTCGATGCTGTTCTCGACGGGGACGACCCCGCGGTCGTACTCGCCGCCTGGGACGGACTCGACGATGGCCGTCACCGACTCCGAGAAGTCGATGTCCTCGTCGCCGGCGACGGCCCCCGCCGCCCGGTGGGAGTAGGTGCCGGCGGGACCGAGCGTCAGTACGTTCATACCTTCCGGTACTTCGCTGACTGGCACAAGCGTTGTGATCGGCCGCGACCGAAGCCCGAAAGTGGGCCCGGTCCCCAGTGGACGTATGCGACGCCGAACGCTGTTACAGACCGGTGGGGCGACGCTTACCCTTGCTCTTGCTGGCTGTATCACGCGGTCGAGTTCCACCGGCGACCTCACCATCAGCAGTTCGGCCCTGACCGACGGCGGGACCTTCCCGCCGCGGTTTACCTGTGACGGCCGCGGCATCTCCCCGCCGCTGACCGTCGAGTCGGCACCCGATTCGACGGCCGCACTCGCCGTCGTCGCCCGCTCGACGGTCGGCATCCTCGACAATCCGACGCTGTGGACCTGCTGGAACATTCCCGCCGATACCACCGAGATTCCGGCCGAACTCCCGCGCACGGAGACGCTCGACGCGCTCGGCGGTGCCCGCCAGGGGACCGCCGGCGACCGCGAACCCGGCTACCGCCCGCTCTGTCCCCCGCCCGGCCAGCCCTACGACCACTGGGTGCAGGCGTACGCACTCGACACCGATCTCGACACCGTGGCCGGCCTGAAAAACGACGACGCACTCGAAGCTATCGAGGGCGCACAGATTGCCAGCGACCGCATTACGGCCAGCTACACGCGGGCAGGGACGCCGACGCCGTCGGGATAACCGGGTGGATGGTTTGTGGATGGCCAAGCACGCGTACTCGCGCCAGCGAGTCGCGTGCTCACGGGGAGGGGCAGGCCTGCTGTGGCGTGGTCGCTGTGCGGTGTGGTCGTCGTTACGATAGCACCCGCGAGCGCGCTACCGAGCGTGGGCGGCCTCCGCGTGAGCAGGGCGAGACCGGAGGTCTCGCTGGCCGTGCGGCGCGCGCTGGGGCGCGCCGCAGACGAAGCGAACGTTGGCTCGGGGGAGCCTGCTCCCACGGTGTTTTTGAGTATGTTTCTGCAAGGGGGCCCGTCACACGCCGGAGGCGCGTGTGCGAGACCTGACGCAGGAAACAGCAGTCACAGGAACTCCCTGACATCGGAGTACCACATATCGTGGTCGTCGGTTTCGTTGAGAGCTTCGGCGATGCGGACGGCGATGGCGTGCCAGCACAGCTGGTCGGGGTCCTCGGCGTCGAGGTTGTACTCGCTGTCCTTGCAGGTACAGCCGTCGTCTTCAATGATGTACTCGTCGTCGTAGCCGACGACGACAGTGAAATCCCGGTACGATTTGACCCGTTTTTCCGGGACGGCTTCGATGGCCCGCTGGCCGCGGTTGTCGTGGACGCTGACGATGCGGTCGACTATCGCCGGAGTGAGTTCACCGGCGTCGGCGAGGTCGTCGGTCCACTCGTCAACCGCTGTCACGCCCATCTGTTCGTGAGTCGCCGACTAAATCCCGTCGGTGCTAGTATATGTCTTTGGCTGTCCTACTGGTGCTATCGTGGTCACCAACGGCTGGAAAGCCCCAAGCGTCCCGTCCGTTGTGACTCGCCACGCTCCCCGGCCGTCGGCCTGCGGTGCTGTCGTCGTCTCACTGTCCGAGACGCTCACCGGGAGAGGAAAGCTCTCCCGAACTCACGGCGGCCGCGGGGCACGACGCGCCGCGACTGCCGGGGCGGTGACACTGCCTCGTGCGCCGTGAACGCCCCTTTCAGTCTACCCGGACGCTGCCACACGCCTGTTAAACCGGCTGCGCTCCTTGTTCACGTCGTTCGCTGCGGTGCTCGTCCACCGACAGACTCACTTCGTTCGTGAAGACCCCGCACGCTTGCTGTCGCGCCAGCACCGCCGCGATAGCGCGCGCCACCGTACGGGACCGGCGCATCCGGCACCCTGTGCTGAGGTTTAAGCCCCGGAACGCAACCAGCCCGGGCCATGCTGTAAGGGCTGCTGCGAAGCGGGCCGCGATTGTCCAGCACACCGCTTTGCAGGCCGTGCGTGCTGGCTGTTCACCATCATATAGCGGCGCGTCCAAGCCGTGGCGCTTTTCGCTGTCGGTATCGGAACAGGGGTATGCGAGCCGAGGAGGGCAACGTCGAGTGTGCAGTCCCGGAGCAGGACGGCGACGGCGTCGGCGACGACGTGTTTTTCAACTCGGTCCAGGAACTCAACCGCGACGTGACCGTCGCCGCGTTGCGCGCGTACCGCGAGCGTGAGCCACGCGCCGAGTCGTATCTCGACGCCACCGCCGCCAGCGGCATCCGCGGGGTCCGGGCTGCCGCGGAGGGCTGGGAGACGACCTGTGCGGACATCGACGAAGACGCTGTCGCGCTCGCCGCGGAGAACCTGGCGCGCAACGATCTCGACGGCGAGGTCCGCCACCGCGACGCCAATCCACTCCTTCACGAGGAGTACTTCGACGTGGTCGACATCGACCCCTTCGGCACGCCCATCCCTTTTATCGATGCGGCCTGTCAGGGGACGCGGAACCTGCTCTGTCTCACGGCGACGGACACCGCACCACTGTGTGGCGCACACTTCCACAGCGGCGTCCGCAGTTACGGCGCCGTTCCCCGGAACACCGAGTACCACGCCGAGATGGGCGTCCGGATTCTCCTGTCGGCGTTGGTTCGGACCGCGGCCCGCTACGACATCGCCGCCGTGCCCACCCTCACCCACGCCACGAAACACTACGTGCGCACCTATCTCGAACTCGACCGCGGTGCGACCGTGGCAAACGAGGCGATGGAGCAACTGGGCTACATCCACCACTGCGAGCACTGTCTCCGCCGTGAGACCGAACCGGGACTCATCGCCGACCCGCCCGAGCGGTGTCCCGACTGCGAGCACGGCATCCAGACCGCCGGGCCGGTGTGGCTTGGCCCGACCCACGACGACGACTTCGTTGCCAGTGTCCGCGAGTCGATAACGACGGAGATGGGGACCGCCAAGAAGGCGGTGGATCTCTTGGAGACGCTAAAAGCGGAGCTACCGATTCCGACACATTACGACCAGCACCGACTCTGTAAACGGTGGGAGCGCCCGGCCCCGGCGATGGACGATTTCCTCGCTCAGCTGCGCGATGCTGGATACGACGCCTCACGCACTCACTACGGCGGGACGACGCTGAAAACGACAGCGTCGGTGCCGGAAATCAGGGCGGCGACTGGCGATTAGGCGTTCGTCCCGAAGAAGGCTCGAAAGAGTACGACCAGGAGACGGTACACCGGCCGCAGAAAGTAGTTCGCCATCCCGACGAGACCAACGATACCGCCAAGTGCGCGGAGTTCGCCCGGGCTCGCGGGGAGGCCAAGCAGGAAGACGACAGCGGCGACGACACCGCCCAGCCACAGCGCCTCACCGTAGTAACCAAGCTCGTGACCCCCGACCTGCGGCGTAGTCTGCAGCCTGTCGCGAGCGGCGTAGAGGCCACCGGCGACGGCCAGGGCCCCACCGACGAGTAGCACCGACCCGCCGAGTCCGGCGAGCCCGGGCACGATGACGATGACGCTCGCGAGGAGTAACACGACCGTCAGGCGAAACGTCATTGCAGAGATATCCATACCGGGCGGTCGGTCCCGGCTTCCTAAGGGCTTTCGAGGGCGGCCAGCCGACACTCCCATGGGCCGGGCACGCGCCAGCCGAGGGTGTAACTCAGGACGCTCGCTTGGCCGCGTTCACCCGCTCGCTGGTCACGGTCGTCCGTGACGAGCAACTGACCTTCCTCGCGGCGGCCATCGCATACTACGGCTTCGTCTCGGTCACCCTGTTGTTGCTGGTGGCAGTCGCCATCACGTCTGCCGTCGCCGGCGAGACACTCGCGACAGAAATCATGAATCTACTGGGGGCGCTTCTCACCCCGCAAGCGGCGACGCTCATCGAGGGCGCGATAGTCACTGGCACCGGCCGCGAGGGAGCGACGATTCTTGATCTCAGCGTCCTGCTGTGGAGTTCACTCCGCGTGCTCAGCGGCTTGGACATCGCCTTCTCCTGCGTGTACGGCCAGGAAACGCCCGTCGGGTTGCTCGAACAGGTGTGTGACACCCTCCTTGTCCACGATGCAATCGGCGTGGGGCTGGGCGCGACAGTGGTGCTCGGTGCTGTCTTTGCCCCTCTCCGATGTCCCGCTACCGGGCTACACTGGCCCGCTCGGCCTCGTCGCGTTCTCTCGGCCGTCTTTTTCCCTATCTACTACGTCTTCCCCGATTCGGGCGTCGGTGTCTTGGGAGAGAATCCTCGGCGCGGTGCTGGTCGTGCTAACGTGGTTTTATATCTGCGGACTGCTCGTCCTGCTGGGTGCGGCGCTGAACGCGGTGCTGGCGGGCCGGAAAGACCGGCAACTACAACAGGAGGGGGGTCACAACACCACACAACGGATGAGCGATTCCGACGCGTCGCCGGACGACGAACCCGAAGAGGCCACCGACGAGGGCGTCTCGACCGTCGAGTCCGAGCCGGTTGACCACGCGGACCTCGTGGAGATTCGCCGCCAACTCGACCGCTTCGAGGAGGAAATCGAGGACCGCACCGTCCACCGCGAGAAACTCGAATCCGACCTCCAGCAGTACGTCCGCAATCGGCTCCGGCG
>CAZOQK010000099.1:0-8577 GCA_964581735.1 uncultured Halobacteriales archaeon
GGGCGAAGTACTCGACCATCTCGTTGCGGCGCATCTCCCCGTCACAGATGACATCGAGGCCACAGCGCTCGTGTTCCTCGGTGATGAGCCGTGAGGCGTCGTCTTTGGCTTCCTGGAAGTTCGCCTCGTCGAAGTTGCGCTCGCCCTCCTCGTAGAGGTCGCGGACGCGGTGGAGCCACTTGGGCTTGGGGTATGAGCCGACGACGGTCGTCATCAGGAAGTGGTCGTTGGGGTGGTCCTCGGGTCGGAATTGCTCGCGTGGGCCAGTCATGCTTCGACTTCCTCCAGTTCCGCAGCGTTTGCAAGCGCGTCGAGTTTGGCCTCGAACTTGTTAACCGGCAGGTAGAGTGTCTCCGTGTTCGTCGTCGCGTATACGGTACCGTAATCGCCGTCGGTCTGCTCGTCGAACCAGTCGATGCGCTCGCGGATGGTTTCGGGCGACTCGACCAGCGTGTTCTGCCCGTCGACCAGTCCGAGCGCAACATCGTCTTTGGTGCCGTACTCCTGGACGTTGTAGGTGTTCTGGTCGTGGTTGCTCACGAGGTCGAAGCCGATGGCGTCGATGTCGGCATCCATGAGGTGGGCGTACACTTTCTCCTCCAGTGCGCCCCAGTAGGTGTGGGTGACCACGTCGGCATCCACAGCCGAAGCGACGGTGTCGATGGCCTCGCTGGCGCGCTCGTCTTCGCCGTCCCCGGGGGCGTTCTCGACGAGGGATGGTTCCAGCAGGAACAGCGTCTCCACGTCGGGGAACTGTCCGGCTTCCGCCGCGAGGAAGTCGGCAATCGCATCGAGGAAAGCGGCGTCGTCGTCGTAGTGCTCGTCGGTCGCGAGGTCCGCAAGCGAGTACGGACCCGGAAACACTGCCTGCAAGGCCGCCTGGACTTGCTCGTTCGCCGTTTCGAGTTCGGCCGCGATATCACCGGTCGCGGTGAGGTCGCCGCCGACGACTGGCTCCCGGTAGAAGTTGTTGTTGTCGTAGTACCGCACGATGCCTTGCATCTCGACTTCGTCGGCGACGGCCAGCGGGTGGGCGAGCATGTCGTCCCACCGGAGTTGGCCCTCGACGATGCGGTCCAGACCCGCTTGCTGCTGTCGGTCGACGACCTCTGACCGCGCTCGGTCGTAGGCCGCAGTGATGTCCTCGCTCTCATCGCCGCCGATGAGGTCGTCTTTCTGGTGACCTTTCAGCTCCGAAAGCTCCTCTTTTGCCCAGTCGGGCAACGGATACAGGCCGGGGGTCGTCGCTACTACCCGTGTCATTGCACCGACGTAGGAAATGACGGCGTTTAATATTTCCTGTTCGGTTTGATGCCCGAGAGTTATTTATCGGTCGCCGGGCGCGCCACTGGGACGGAGATGCAGGACGACCAGTTTCTCGTAAGGGTGGTCTTCCGAGGCGAGTTCAAGCGTCGTCAGCCCCGACCTGCGGGCGTATTCCCGGACGGCATCGATACCGGTCAGCGAGGAAATTAGCAGGAAGGCGTCGCCGTCGGGCGCGAGCACGCGGCGCAAATCGTCGAGGAACGGCTCGATTACCTCGCGGCCGTTCTCGCCGCCCGAGAGTGCTTCCTCCATCCAGTCGTCCCACTCGCGGTCGGGGTCGGTCGGCAAATAGGGCGGATTGAACGCCACCACGTCGAAGACATCATCGCGGAAGGGAGTTATCTGGTCCGCGCGCACGGCCGGCACGCCCGCCGCTCGGGCCTGCTTGCAGGCATCGGGATTTATATCCGAGCCGATGACGCTGACCCCAGTTTCCTCGCCAAGACGGTGGGCGATGTAGCCCGACCCGGTCCCCAAATCAAGGGCCCAGTCGCCGCTTGCTGCATATTCGACCGCGTTGTCGGCAAGCAGTTTCGAGTCCTCGGCCGGCTGATAAACCGTCTCCACGTCACGCTGGTCCGCGAGGCTCGGACGGTCCTCACCCATCGGTCGCCCTCCGCCTCACGTCCATCAGTGGCCTCCCGGGTCGCCCACGTCGTAGGCGAGCGTCGCCAACTGTGCGAACTCCGCGGGTGTGACTTTCCCGGCACGAGTACTCATCAACGCCTCGTCGGCCGCTTCGACCACGGCATCGGGGTCGCCCAGCCCGGAGATGTGGGCGGTGTTACGGACGGCGTTGCGCATCGTCTTCCGGCGCTGGGTGAACACCGCCTTCAGGATATTCATGAAGAGATCGTCGTCAGGCACAGTGTATTCGGGGTTGTGGGGCCGCGTGCGCACGACGGCGCTCTCGACGCGTGGCTGTGGGTCAAAGGCTTCACGTGGGATGGTCTCGACCACCTCAATGTCGGCGTAGTGGCCCGCCGTCACCGAGAGACGGCCGTATTCGTCCGTGCCGGCGTCGGCGGCCATCCGCTCGGCAAACTCCTGCTGAAACATCAAGACGAGTGGGCGGTCAGCCGGAAGCAGCCGGAATGCGATTTCACTGGAGATACTGTATGGAAGGTTCGAGACGCTCGCGGTGAAGTCAGGAACCTCGACATCCAGTGCGTCGCCTTCGGTGACTGTCAGCCGGTTGTCGGCGAGTTCCTCCGCGAACTCCTCGCGGAGAAAGGCGGCGAGTTCGGGATCACGTTCGATTGCTGTGACGCGGTCACCGACAGCGAGCAGGCGGTCGGTCAGCGCGCCCGTTCCCGCACCGACTTCGAGCACGTGGCTCGTGTCGGCATCGTCGGGCAGGTAGTCGGGCAGGCGGTCCAGCACGCGGTCGTCAACGAGAAAGTGCTGATCGAAGTCAGGGTTGCCACGGACGCCGGCGCGGCGAATCAGTGCGTCCGGGTCCCGGTACTCTGGCGTGGTCCCGTCCATCACTCTTGATCGTCCATGCGGACGAACGTCCGATACTTCAAGTCGTCCTCCTGGAGCTCTTCGAGGATGCGCTCGACGAGCGTCTCGCGGGGGCTGTGGAGGCCGCTGACGCGGGATTCGAGGTCGTCGAAGCTACTGAACGGCTGGCGTTCGCGCTCATCGAGGATGGTGTTGCGCAGTTTCTTGCCGATGCCGGGCAGGAGATTCAGCTGGTGCAATCGGAGGGTGATCGGCTGAGCGTCGTTGTAGAAGTCCACGAAGCGCTGTTCTTCCTCGTAGACGAGGTCCTCGACGGCGTACTCCAGTTCGGACTGGGCGCCACTGGGGAGGTCGTCGTACTCGATTTCGTTGACTCGCTCGGCGAGGTCAGAATCGTAGACATCGACGCGGTCTCCGATGGAGATGTCGGCGTCCGAACCGACGACGAGCTCGTAGAGTTGGAACTGTGCCACGCCGACGGCATATGCGAGTGGCTGTTTCTGGTATTGGGGGCGGTCGTCTTCGGTCCGCCCGTGCGGGAGAACGTCGAGTACGATAGCCTGCCCGCGCTGGCCTGCCGGGTCCTCATGCTCGTCGTTGCTCATACACCTGACGTAGGGGAAGCGCTTACTTAAACCTGGGCGGGGAATGGTAACGAAACGATTGGCCGGCGTCAGGCGTACTGCCTGACGACATTCAGAACCTCGTCGAGTTCGTCGCCCGACAGGGAGTACCGCTCCTGCGCGTAGAGCGCGCGGAGTTCGTCGCGGTCCAGCGGCTTCGTGTCGACGATCTTGTACGCCGTCGGCTCGTCGACCTTCTCGAGTTCCAGCAGGTCGGCGACGAACTCGCGGGACTCCTCGGGGTCAAGTTCGGCAAAGCGGTTGACGTGTTCGATGGCCCGCGCGAGTTCATAGCGCATCTCGCGGTCCTCGTCGGCCGCACGCTCGACCTCGATGTCCTCGAGTACCTCCTTTGCCTCAGCGACACTGAGATACTCCTCGTCGACTTTCTCTTTGAATATAGTCATTCCTGCCGAGTCAGGTGGGCTGGCTTGACGATGATGGTCTTGTCCTTGCCGCCGTCGTTGATACGGACTTTGTAGGCGGTGCCCTGTTTGCCCTCAACGACGCCGGTGTGGCCGTCAAACCGCGGGTGGAACCGACCGTCTGAGACGCTCGGGTCGGTCTTGAGGTGGACCGACGTGCCCTCGTCGAACTCCTGGACGGCCTGCTGGGGCGGGGAGGTGCCGCTCTCGCGTGGTTTGTTCTTGAGTTTGTTCCGTGTTCCCTGGAGTGGTCCGTTCGAGTTAGGCATTAGTACGGTTTCGTTATTCGGTCGGTTATATAAAACGTGCGTTCCGCGTACGGGAGTAGGCCGCCGTTCGTGGGCAGACCGTCGGAAAGAGCGATGGCGGTTACAGGCGACCGACGTTCTCGACGGAGACCGACTCAACGCCGTCGACATCGACGAACGCTTCCTCAACGGCTTCAGTGCCGCCGGTGTCGTCGGGGACGACGACAGTCGGAATGAGTGCGACAAGGCCGAAGGCGACATCGTCACGCTCGAAGCCCTGAATCTTCGCGCCTTCGGGGAGCGCCGCCTCCAGGCGCTCCTGGAGCGCGTCGAGGTCGACTTCCGGGCTCTGCGGCATGACTTTGATTGCGGCTGCGACTTTTCCCATGGTTATGGTCCCGTGAACCCACAGTCAGGGCACTCATAGAGGTTGCTCTGCTTGCGACACTTCGCACAGCGGTAAATCTGGTGCCCACACTCCGGGCACTCGAACGCGGCTGCACTCGTGCCGGTGATGTTGATCCCACACGAGATGCACTTTTGCGCTCGTTTTTGCTCGCTCTCGCTCATATCCTCTCATATCGCACGCCCGCTTTTAACCGTTGTCAAATACGGCGCGCGATTAGCTCCCCGGCAGGATATCCCCGGGTGCCCCACCGATGGCCATCGGGACGAACGCGACGCTGATAGTCGAGAGTGCAAGCCACGGGTCGGCCCAGGAGACACGCCCCCAACAGTCATCAGCAGTGCGGTTCCGAAAGAGACCGACAGCACGCCGACGAGACGGCGGGGAACGATACCGAAGAAGGGTCGGTAGACGCACACGTCCTGAATCCCCGCGACGTAGATGAGACCGACGACGGGACCGATGGTCATGAGGTGTGTCGCGAGCAGATACGGCGGGTGGGTCGCGACGAACGCACCGACCTCGTTTGTGCCGCCCTCGACGAACATCGGAATCCCGAACAGGAGCGCGCCCAGAAGCGAGTCGGCCGTGTCCACGCGGTCGTAGCCGCGGACGACACGGCAAAACACCCCTGGGGTCGCCACGTCCACGGCGAGCCGTCCCGTCTCACGGACCTGTTCGCGCTCGGCCGGCGAGTCGACCAACTCCTCCAACTCTTCGAGTTCGGCATAGAGGGCCGAGATTTCGGGCTGGTCGTCTGGCGGCGGTTCCTGCTCAACACCGGGGTCGTCGGTTATTCTTCTGCCGGGTCGTCGGGGACCTGCTCCCGGGCGGGGATGTCGGGGTTCGCGAGGGCGGGCTCGGTCGGTTCACCGTTCTCCCAGACGTAGAATCCCTGCCCACGCGGGCCGCCAGTGTTGCCCGCCGCGACGAGGTCGGCCAAGACATCCGGCGGTGCGAACCGGTCGCCGAGTTCCGCGTGGAGGTGCTCAAGTGCGGCCAGGCGGTTGTCTAGACCCGCGCGGTCGGCCTGTTCCAGCGGGCCGCCGGCGTGGTCGAAGCCGAGTTCGAGAATCTTATCGACGGCGGCCACCCCGGCGACATCGTCCCCGACGAGTCGCATCGCCTCGGTTTCCAGCGCGAGTGCGGCCCGCGTTGAGACGACGCCCGGCGAATCCCTGACGACGACCGGCACGCGGTCAAGCCCGTCGACGAACGATTCTGTGCGGTCGCTGGTCTCCTGACTGGTCTGGTCGGCGACGACCACCTCGACCAGCGGGGAGTTGAGCGGGTCGCGAAACCGGAGGCCGATGGCGCGGTCGGGGTGTCGCAGACCGGCCGCGGCGGCGGTGACGGGGCCGCTGTCGGCGGCCAGCGTGACAAGTGTCTCGCGGTCGACGAACGCTTCGAGTTCGGCAAAGTTGGCCTGGAGCGTGGCCGTCCCGGTCGTGGCCGTCTCGACGACGACTCCCGCGTCGGCGACGGCAGCCTCAAGCCCCGTGGTCCCGGAGAGCCGGTCGACCGCCCCGGTGTCGTCGGGCAGGCGGCCCTCGATGGCGTCGATGCCATCCATGACGACGTTCGCCTCGTCGCCATGGAGGCTGATATCGTGGCCCGCGACGGCACAGACCTGCGCGACGGCCCGACCCAGCCGACCCGCTCCGAGCACTGCAACATACATGCAAACATGAGTGTTTCCCGTCGGGTTAAGGGTTTGCCGTCGCTTATATGAGTGGTAAAAGGACGAAGCGGACCCCCCAGAGGCCGCCCATCCCAGCGGCCATCGTGGCGAACACACTCTCGGTCCGCCAGGCGACGGCCGCAGCGAGCGTGCCGCCGATGAGTCTATCAGCAGCGATGCCGGTCGACGCCGGCCCGAAGGTAATAAACGAGGGTAGGACCAGCGCCGCCAGCACCGCCGCGGGGACGTATCGCAGGGCGCGTTCGAGCGCCGGCGGCACCTCATCGAGGTAGCCAAAGAGCGCAATAAAGGAGAGCCGAATCGCGTACGTGGCAACGCCGATGACGACGATGAGCCCCCACAGCGTGGGGTCGGAGTAGCTAGTGGCCATCCGACGCCTGCACCTCCATGCGCCGCTCGGCGAGCAGTCCGGCACCGATACCGACAGTCGCGCCGACGAGCAGTCCCAGATTCAGCGGCAGCCCCGCACCGACCGTCGCGACGGTGCCGCCGACGAGCCCGGCAACTATCGTCGGCCCGTCCTCCATCGCGGGGACGAGCAACGCGAGAAAGACCAGCGGTACGGCGAAATCGAGGCCGAGCGAGGACGGGATGCCGGCCTGGACCAGCGCGCCAGCGACGGTGGTACTCTGCCAGACCACCCACAGCGTGACGGCCACGCCGAGGTAGTACGCGACGCGGTCGGTCGAATCGCCGTCCCGGTAGCGGGAAATCGAGAGGGCATAGGCCTGGTCGGTCAACAGGTAGGCTAGTCCCGAGCGCACGCGGGTCGGCAGCGAGGTGAGGTAGGGTGCGATAGACGCCGAATACATCAGCATTCGGAGGTTGATGACGACGGCGGTCAGGACGATAATCGAGAGTGGCGTCCCCTGGCCGATGAGTTCGATGGCCGCAAGCTGGGAGGCCCCGGCAAAGACGATGACGGACATCCCGAGTGCCTGCGGGGGGGTCAGGCCAGCCTCGACGGCGGCAATGCCGGCGACGATGCCGAAGGGGGCGACACCGAGCAACAGCGGCGACACGTCGCGGACGCCACGGCGGAACGCAGCGAATTCCATACCGGCGGTACCGGCCTGGCGGTAAAACACCTATCCGTTCGGCCGGAGCGGTGTGAGACCGTGCCACGGTCGCTTCAGTCGCCGGTCAACGGGACCGCCTGCGTCGACGTGTCCGTGGCGGCGAGGTGGCCGTTCAGCGCGATGAGCCCCCGCCCGGCCTTCGAGACGATGTCAGTTAGAGCAGATCTCACTCTCTCAGCGATGACAGGGACTGCGCTCGAAGAGTTGTCCCGCTCAGAACAGGTCGTGTGACTCGACGTACTCGCGGACGTACTCGTGGTATCGGTCGGTCGCCTCGTGGACGAGTCGCCAGTCGTCGTGCTGACTGTCGAGGGCGACATCGAGGCCGTCGACGGGCCTGACCAGGAACACGACGTTGACCGTGTGCCGCGAGTCGGCGCCCGCCACTGAGGACCGTTCCCAGAAGTGTTCGTGGACGCCGAGTCGACGCTCGACTGTCACCGACAGGCCCAGTTCCTCGCTGGCGATTCGGCGGGCGGCGTCAACGAGGCGTTCCCCCTTGTAGAGTCGGCTGCCAGGCCAGAACCACTCCCCAGCGGCGGGGTCGTTTACCCGGCGGGCGAGGACAACCCCGCCCTCGTGGGCGACGACCACTTCGACACAGGCCTGCGGGAAGTGACTCAGACAGTCGGCGAACGTCTCCTCAGGCGCGTACTCGTCGTGAACGTCCATGCGGTCTGTCAGTCCGAAACCGTCAAGAGTCCCCCGGAAGCGGCCCGAACCACCACAACGATCAAAAGAGAGTGTCATCAAACATATATGAATTAGCAGCGATGACATCTTGGGACCCCGACGAACTGGACGAGCCCGTCGAGTTGCTCGTCAGCGTCCTCGAAGACCCCGACCGGGGCAAAGAGCACCTGCCACACATCGTCGGGCTGTTCGAATCCGACGATCGTCGGGTCAGGCTCTCGGCGGCGTGGGCCTGTTCGGCCGTCGCGAACGAACTCGAGGACGGGGACACCATCGAGTGTCTGATCCGGCGACTCAGCGACAGGCTCGACGGGGAGTACGTCCCGCCGGAGCTGACGACGACGCTGGATTACATCTCGACGCGCTACGCCGACCAGGTCGAACGCATCCTAGCGGAAATAGACGCGGCGGAGACCGGGCGGGGCGACATTCCGTTGCCCCGGGTCGGAAATTTCACGCGGAGCAACTATTACAGAGTTTCGAGGCGAGAGCCCACGACTTTAGTCGTGGGATGGAGCCGACAGCCGCCGAAACGTTGGTTGTGTCGGCGTTCGTCAGCTGTGGTGCCGAGCCCGAGGTAAGGATACGCACCCTTCGCGGGGGTAGAT
>CAZOQK010000100.1:0-8473 GCA_964581735.1 uncultured Halobacteriales archaeon
GGTGAGAAACGAGGAGGTCGCATCGCGCGCCTCGTCGGTCCGGGGATCCTCGGCCCGCACGTCGACTTTCACGTCGACGCTGGTCCGGCCAGTGTCGAAGGCGTAGGCCTGCACGACCACGACTTCGCCGAGGTCGATGGGTGAGATGAAATCGACGTGGTCCATCGAAGCCGTGACACACTCGCGGTTGGCAAAGCGCATCGCCGCGATGGCGCCGCAGATGTCCATCCAATGGAGGACGGCCCCGCCCAGCGCACGCCCGAAGAAGTTGGTGTCGTCGGGCATCAGCAGTTCCGTCATCTCGGTGTGCGAGTCCGCGAGCCGTGCGGTCTCTCTGTCGGCGGTCATGGCCCGACCGAGGAGGCCGACCCGAAAAGTCCCGACGGTTTCATGGAGGTACCGCCCGGCTGTCCCGTATGGAAACGCGTGACGCACTCCTCGTGGATGCGTGTGCCGCCGAGCCGACTGGCGGCGTCCCCGTCGGCGTCCTCCCCGACGGCGACGGACTGAGCGACGACCAACTCCGGCGTGTGGCCGGCGAACTCGCCGCGACGGTTGCCGTCCCCGGCGGCGACGGCCTGCACGTCGTCGGCCCGACCGGCCCCCGACAGCACCATCCGGCCGCGACAATCGCCGCGCTCGGCGTCGAACACGAACGCGGCGGGTGCGAGGCCGGCGAGGACACCGTCTCGACAGCGGCCGGGACTGCCGAGACGGAGGTGACGAGCGACGGCGGCGTCTGGGTCGGACGGTCCCCCGCGGCCGTCAGCGAATCCGACGTGGACGAATCCCGGGTCGCCGGCGCCCTTGGCGTCGACCCCGCGGCGATGCGTGATGTGGGCGCCGACCTCCCGCTGAGTGTCCTGTCGGCCGGCATCGACGCGCTCGTCGCGCCGGTGAACTTCCTCGAACACATCAGCGGCGCGACCCCGGACCCGACGGCGCTGGCGGCGGTGGCCGACGCCGCAGACGTGGATGTGGTCTGTCCGTTCACGTTCGATACGCTGGCGGCCAACGCCGCCTGTCATCTGCGGGCGTTCGTTCCGCCGGGGAAGCGTCTCAGCCGGCGCACGGTCGGGCTGGAGACGCCGGCGCTTCCGGCGGTTGCCGGTGCGCTCGTCTCACAACTGTTCGAACGTGGCACCATCGAGGACGCGACGACGAGCGTCGAGCAGGGCCACTTCGTCGACCGTCCGGGCAGGGTTTACGTCGAGGCCGGCGACGGGGTTCGGGTCGGCGGCCACACGGTCACGAGTCTCGACGGGACCGTGACGGTGCCCGCTGCCGAAGACGACGATATCATCGAGGTATAAACGAGTTGATCAAAAGCGGTCGGTTCGGCATCAGTTGGTCGCCGTATCCGTAGTCGCCGTCCCGTCGGCGTCGGTCGCGGGCGTGGCCATCGTGTAGACCCCCCACAGACCCAAGACGACGATGCCGAGGAACATCAGCCCGGTTCCGAGCAGCGTCGCCGCCCTGTCTATCGTGTCCATCTCATCAGGTGGCATAATCGAACCTCCTCAGCCGAGCAGGTATTTGACTCGCGGGCGTTTCCGGACGAACTCGGTCTTCTCGATGATGGCATCAAGGCCGTAGTACCGGCCGGCCGCGAGCACCATCATGGTCGCAAAGAGCAGCAGGCCCATCAACTCAGCGTTGACACACCGTGGCCGGACTCGGCGTTGCCGACCCAGAACAGGGTCATGAGCAAGACCCCCGTCAAAGGCCGCCAGCCGGGTGAGCGCCCCTGCGAGGAGCGCCAGCCCGATGAGCGTCTCGAAGGCGGGCACGCCGGGCTTGATGAGCCACGCGAGGGTCTCCCCCATCCAGACCGGGATGGGACCGAGTGCCGTCCCCGTCATTCCCTTCAGGTAGGCGGGCCCGTCCGCGAAATTCAGCCCGTTGGTCATGAGTTTCGTCACACCGGCGTGGAAGAGCCACCAGCCAGTAATGACCCTGAGGAATGCGATCCAGTACCGCTGGAACTCACCGGCCACGGGCATGGTGACATCGTAGCCGGCAACCGTCGTGTCAGTGTAAGCCATCAGTTCGTCACCTCCAGCCGCATGTTCGGCCGGGGCATAATAAGGGGTAGAGCGATTCCAAGGGGTTGAGAGGCTGCAACAGTGTTAGTCGGTGTTGGAGAGTACCCGTAATATAACCGGCCGGGGAGTATTCTGCCGGCCACTTCAGAAGGTTCTTTATGCTCGTTGGACTCCCTACACCTAATGGCTGTACTCTGGCTGGAGGATGTCCGGTCCGACGACCTGGCGGCCGTCGGCGGGAAGGCGGCGTCACTTGGGGAGATGATGTCCGCGGACCTCCCGGTGCCGCCCGCCTTTATTGTCACGGCTGATACGTACCGTTCGTTCATCGAAGACACCGGCATTGAAGATGAACTGTTCGATATCGTCGATGTCGACTCGGACGACTCGAAGGCACTCGCCGCTGCCGCCGAGGATGCACAGCAGCTCATCCGTGAGACGGAGATTCCGGACAAACATCGCGAGGGCATCCTGGGGGCGTACGACCGCATCGGCAAGAACGCCGCCGTTGCGGTGCGTTCCTCCGCGACCGCCGAGGACCTGCCCGACGCCTCCTTCGCCGGCCAGCAGGAGACGTTTCTCAACGTCACCCGCGAGGATCTCCTAAAGAAGGTCCGGGAGTGTTGGGCCTCCCTGTTTACGCAACGCGCCATCTACTACCGGCAGGAGCAGGGCTTCGACGACACCACCGTCGACATCGCCGTCGTCGTCCAAGAGATGGTCGACGCCGACAAATCCGGCGTGATGTTTACCTCCCATCCCTCGACGGGCGCGCCCATCGTCACCGTCGAAGCCGCCTGGGGCCTGGGCGAGGCCGTCGTCTCGGGTGCCGTAACGCCCGATAACTACGTCATCGACCGCGCGACGGGCGAGCTCAGAGAGGAAACCGTCGCCGACAAGAAAGTGATGCATGTCCGTGACGAGAAGACCGGCAAAACCGTCGAGCGCGAGGTGCCCGACGACAAGCGGGGCCAGCGCGTGCTCTCGGACGGCGAGCTCGACGCGTTGCTGGATTTAGGCGAGGAAATCGAGGCCTACTACGGCGACCCCCAGGATGTCGAGTGGGCCGTCCACAACGGCGAGGTGTATGTCCTCCAGTCCCGGCCGATTACGACCATCAGTGAGGGCGCGGGCGAGAGCAGCGTCGCTGACGGCGGCGAGGGCGTCGTCGCCGAAGATGACGGTGACGACAACGAAATCGTCCTCTCGGGCCTCGGTGCCAGTCCCGGCCGTGCCTCTGGTACGGTGAGTATCGTTCGTAAGCTCGACCAACTCGACAAGGTCAGCGAGGGCGACATCATCGTCGCCGAGATGACGACGCCGGATATGGTGCCCGCGATGAAACGCGCCTCGGGCATTATCACCGACGAGGGCGGGATGACTTCCCACGCCGCCATCGTCTCGCGCGAACTCGGCGTCCCCGCCGTCGTCGGTGCGGAACACGCCACCGAACGGCTCGACGACGGCCAATTGGTCACCATCGACGGCGAGAAAGGCACCATCAGGGGCGGTGCCGAGGAGGAAGAACAGCGCGACGCCGTCGAGGAAGTCCGGCCCGACACACCGGTCAAACCCATGACTGCCACCGAAGTCAAGGTCAATGTCTCCATCCCGGATGCCGCAGAGCGCGCCGCCGCGACGGGGGCCGACGGGGTCGGCCTGCTCCGCATCGAGCACATGATTCTCTCCTTAGGCAAGACCCCCGAGCGCTACATCGACGACCACGGCGTCGACGAGTACATCGAGCAGATCGTCGACGGCGTCCGCGGCGTCGCCGAGGAATTCTACCCGCGCCCGGTGCGCGTGCGCACGCTTGATGCCCCGACCGACGAGTTCCGCCAGCTCCAGGGTGGCGACGACGAACCCATCGAGCACAACCCGATGCTCGGGTATCGGGGCATCCGCCGGAGTCTTGACCGCCCCGACCTCTTTGCCCACGAACTCCGTGCGTTCCGGAAACTCTACGATATGGGCTACGACAACGTCGAAATCATGTTCCCGCTGGTCAACGACGCCGGGGACGTGGTTCAGGCTCGCAACCGACTCGAGGAGGCGGGCATCGACGCGTCCAGGCGAAACTGGGGCGTGATGATAGAGACCCCCGCTGCCGCACTCTGCGTCGGCGAGATGGCCGAGGCCGGCATCGACTTTGCCTCGTTCGGGACCAACGACCTCACACAGTACACGCTGGCGGTGGACCGCAACAACGAGCAGGTCGCAAATCAGTACGACGAACTCCACCCCGCCGTGCTCGAACTCATCAGCGAGGTCATCGGGACCTGCCGGGAACACGACGTGTCTACGAGTATCTGCGGCCAGGCCGGGTCGAAACCCCAGATGGTCAAACACCTCGTCAACGAGGGCGTGACCTCGATTTCCGCGAACATCGACGCCGTCCGCGACGTGCAACACGAGGTCAAACGGACCGAGCAGAAACTGCTTTTGGATTCCGTTCGCTAAGTTCTGTTTGTTTTCTCCTGATTTTCGGTGTCGTAATTCGAGCAGCGGTACGCTTGTAAACGGCAAGCCCCCGAGTCTTGACCTCGGGGGCTTTCTTGCTGTTCTCACCGAAACTGTCGAGTACTCCGTTCGCCTGAGTTCTTGCTAGCGGCAAACGTCTTGTACACAGCAACGCGACAGCCCACCATGGAGAACATCTCGCCGCCGGACGCAAAAAGCGTCAGCGCGAGTGTCCGTCCGATTCCGTTCGGGATGCCCGCACTCGACGGGACCCTCGGCGGGCTCCCGAGCGGGACGACCAGCCTGCTCGCGGGCGCACCCGACGCCGGCGCGGACGCCTTCGCCTACACCCACGCGGCCCAGCTCATGCTCGCGAAACACGACCCCGGCCTCTATCCGGCCGACGTGAGCAGGATACGGGAGACACTCCCCGAACGCGTCGTCTACGTCAGCCTGGGCACCGACGGCAAACACGTCCTCAACGCGATGGACCAGGTGTCAGACCAGTACCAGTTCGACCGGCTCGTCGAACACCTGACGCTGCTGGATTACTCCCCGTCGTTTTTGCGTTTCGTCGACACGCCGGCGTCGTTCGCCCGGGAGGTGCCCGAGGCGGGCCCGCTCAGCGCCATTGAGCGGAAAGTCGAGGGCGGCGATACCTTTGCGGACCTCGTGGAGACGGTAGCGGGTGATTTAGACGATATCGCCGACGATGCCATCGTCATCGTGGATTCGCTGTCAGACCTCTATCTCGCGCGGCGGTTCGGGCTGGACGAGCGACTCCTGCTTGGCTTTCTGGTCGGCCTGCGGGAGCAGGCCGTCGAGTGGAACGGGCTGGTCCACGTCCGCTACGACCGCCAGGCAGAGGGGGTGCGTGCCGACCGGATTCTGAACAGTCTCCTGCACGGCAACGTCTACTTCTACGCCAACGACCAGGGCTTCGAGACCTACCAGACGATGCGGGTGGGCTCCTTTGGCGGCGCGCTCGACCGCGAACAGCAGGTCGTCTTCCGGACACACGTCGGCGACGCCGGCTTCCGTGTCAAGTCGACAAAGAAAATCTCGCCGGGCAACTGGTGAGTTCGACGGGCGTCGGATTTCCTCGTCAGCGCGAACGTAACGACTAAGCGCGCTCGCGGTGAGTTATGGATATGCAGCAGGCCAAGCAGGCCACGCCGCAGGACTTCAACCGCGTTCTCTCGTCGATGTGTACCGAGCCACATCCCGCGGCACGGCAGGCGGCCGAACGCTTTCTTGCGACGAACCCCGGCGACCCCGGCACCTACGAGACGGTCGCCGAACTCGAACGCGACACCGTCGAGATGCTGGGGACCGTCGCTGGACTCGACACCGCCGCCGGCTACGTGACAAGCGGCGGCAGCGAGGCCAACATCCAGGCGATTCGTATCGCGCGCAACTGGGGCGACACCTCGAATCCGAGCGTCATCGTCCCCGAGAGCGCCCACTTCAGTTTCACCAAAGCCGCCGAGGTGCTGGGGGTCGAACTCCGGACCGCGCCGACGACGGGCCACCGCGCGAATCTCGATGCCGTGCAGGAACTCGTCGACTCGGACACTGTCTGCATCGTCGGCGTCGCCGGCTCAACCGAGTACGGTTACGTTGACCCGATTCCCGCACTCGCCGACATCGCCGCCGACGCCGGCGCGCTCTGTCACGTCGACGCCGCCTGGGGCGGGTTCTACCTGCCCTTTACCGACCACGAGTGGCACTTCGACCACGCCGCCGTCGACACGCTGACCATCGACCCCCACAAGGTCGGTCAGGCCGCGGTGCCCGCCGGCGGGCTCCTGGCGCGCTCGCCCGCACTGCTGGACGAACTCGCCATCGACACCCCATACCTCGAATCGACGGCCCAGGTGACGCTGACCGGGACCCGGTCGGGGGCGGGCGTCGCAAGCGCCGTCGCCGCGATGGACGCCCTCTGGAAAGAGGGGTATCGCGAGACCTACGAGCGGGCGATGGACAACGCCGAGTGGCTGGCCGAATCGCTCCGGTGTCGGGGCCACGAAGTCGTCGGCCCCGAGTTGCCGCTGGTCGCGGCGGACCTCTCGGTGCCGATGACCGACGAACTCCGCGCGCGGGGCTGGCGCGTCTCGAAGACTGGGTCGGGCGAGATGCGCGTGGTTTGTATGCCCCACGTCACGCGGTCGATGCTGCGGTCGTTCGTCGCTGATTTGGACTGGTACTAAACAGTCAGTTTTCTGGGCAACGAGAGAAGCGGGAACATGACAGCGTCACCTCGTACTGGGCGACTTCGCTCGGGTCGACCGTTATATGCTGTAGGCGATGAGCGACCCCTGGCCGCCCGGTCCGGCACCGTGTCCTCGCCGCCGCTCGACCCCTCTCGGTTCCCGTTGACGTTGTTGCCGTCGGCGTCGCAGGCGACGACATCGTACTCGTAGTTCTGGACGCTGGTCTGCTGGTCGTCGCCGTTCGCGACGGCCAGTTCCACCGGGAAGTACGTCTGCTCGGTCGACCCGAAGTAGCCGATTCGCGGGGTGGAATCGGTGATCGTCAGGCTGCCGATGGAACTCGACGTGGTGGCGGTTGCAGTTGAAGACGGTGTCCCGGTCGGCATCGGCGTGGTGTCCCCCGTAGTCTCCATCGGGGCAGTCGTTTCACCGTCTGTCTCGCCCTGGTCTTCGGTCCCATCGCCTCCGCCCCCACAACCAGCCAGAAGAGTGGCCGAGACGGCACCCGTCGTGGCGAGGAACTGTCGTCGTGAGGCGCCGGTCCAGTCTTCAGTCAGCTTGCCCGTTATGTCGTTTTGTTATCATTACGTTATGTGTATCTTGTAAACGCGTCAGGATCTATCATGGCACACACATCGTCATTACCCACGGGCGGCCGGTAGGGGAGTCAGCGGCAGTCACGGATGCTATAACCGTCGAGCGCCTACCCCGAGTGTGAACTGGACTGCAGTGTTGCACGCGGCCGCGACTGTCGTGGCCGGCATCGGTATCTTCGCGTTCGACCAGCCGGGCACCGTCGGGATGCTCGTCGTCGCAGCCGTGTTGTTCGTCGCCGGCATTATTGTTGCCCGCCGGGACGACGGGACGGCGGACCGCCCTGGGGGCTAATGCCGGCCACCGGTCGGCCGGGCACCCGTCGGAGAACAGAGAGCCCGAACGTTCACCTGGGAGCCGACACTATGTGAACGCGATGCCACGGTGGTACTGTAAAGACTGTGGGCATGTCCAGCCCTCGAATCCGGGAACGTGTGACAGCTGTGGCCACCCGATACTGGAGCCGGTCAGCGTCCGCGAGACCGACCCGCAAAGGCCCCAGGGGGGCGTGTTCTGGGCGAAGGTCGCGCTGGGGCTTGCACTCCTGTTGGGGTTTGCCGTTGGCTTCGTCATGTACCTGAGTGCCGTCTGAGCGGTAGCTGTCGGGGGCGGACAGAGGGCCGCGCCACAGCAGCGACCCCGTCGGTGGTGTCGTCGGGGGAGGAAATCGGCGGTGTTTTTGACCTCCATTGCCGAAAGGCGAGACATGAGTCACGAGAACCTGCCGACGGACAATCCGGCAGTGGTCACCTGTGGGTTGCCCTACGCCAACGGCGACCTGCACGTTGGCCACCTCCGGACCTACGTCGTCGGTGACACCTACACCCGGGCACTGGATCGCGTCGGCCAGCAGACAGCGTTCGTCTGCGGGTCCGACATGCACGGCACGCCCGTGGCGGTCAACGCCGCCGAGGAGGGCGTCTCCCCCGAGGAGTTCGCCCTCGACTATCACGAGACCTACGCCGAGACGTTCCCGAAGTTCAACATCGACTTCGACAACTACGGCCACACCCACGATGGGACCAACACCGAGATGACACAGGAATTCGTCCGGTCGTGGGTCGACGGCGACCACGTTATCGAGAGGGAGATTCAGGTCGCCTGGGACAGTGCGGAGGACCAGCCACTTCCCGATAGGTACGTCGAGGGGACCTGCCCGTA
>CAZOQK010000101.1:0-8443 GCA_964581735.1 uncultured Halobacteriales archaeon
GCTGTGACTTCCAGCTACTGCTCCACCTCACCAACAATCCTCTACAGAAGAGCGTCCGATAAAAATGCTTAGATGGGTCTATGGGACTGCCACTGGAACGTGCAGGGTGGGATGAAGACGGCGTTGACGAATCGCCCCGCGATTCGTCCGCACACCAGAAATCGGAGATTTCTGGGGACGCTGTATCCCCGCCCTACTGCGCTCCTTGTCCGCTGGCGCGGATCGCGGTGCTCCTTGAGCGAGGGGGCTTAAGCGCCTGCATTCAGCTAAGCGCCTGTTGATTCTTTCTGTGGTTTTGACGTTCACCCCCAGCGACCGGTGTGTGAAAGCACAGAGTTAATCCACGACGCATGTGTTGGCTTACATGTGGGCGTGTTACTCCCGTGACTGGCGAGCCCCCGTTCGACAGTGTTTTCCAGACCGTTCGAACCCGGACGACAGTCGCCGACGTAGCCGTTCTCGTCGCGGTCCCACTCGTTCTTACCATCGTTTTTCGCTCGCCGCGGGAGATGCGTTCGTCGCTCGTCTTCGAGTATACCGACCCGTCGTTGCTGACGGCGTTTGCGTCGGCGTTCGTCCACTTCGACCGGACGCATCTGCTGGTCAACGTCGGGACGTACGCCGTCGTCGTCGCCGTCGTGTTCGCACTCGCCGTGACCAGCGGCCACCGTCGGCAGTTCCACGTCGTGTTTTTTAATTTCGTCCTTGTCTTTCCCACACTGCTTTCCTATCTGAATCTCTCGGCGGTGCGGCTGTCGGCTGGATTCGGGTTCTCAGGCATTGTGATGGCGTTTACTGGGTATCTCCCGGTCGCACTGGCCGAGTACGCTGAGACCCACTTCGATATCGGCCCCCGGACCGCCATCGCACCGGTGCTCGCGTTCCTCTCGCTTGCCCTTATCACGGTGTTGAGCGTGCGGTCGGTCATCGCTGAAAACACCACCGTCTTGCTCGGCGTGAGCGGGTTGGTCGCTGCAACGCTGCTTTCGGCGGTGCTGTACGCCGTCTCGGTGTCCGAGCGCCAGCCAACCCTCAGGACAAAACTCACGGCGGCGATTGCACAGACCGGATACTTCGAACTCGGCGTCGTTGGGCTCGTGCTCGTGTTCGGACTCCCCTTTCTCGCGTTCCCGGCCAACCCGAGAGGTGCCAGCACTGCAGTAAACCTCTATGTCCACCTCCTGGGATACGCACTCGGCTTTCTGGTGACGTACATCGTCTCGGAATATGGGTTGCGCGTGAGTTCGTCGTAAGTGGTGCCTACGGGCCACGCCGCCGGAGTGTCCCGACGACGGCGACGAGGACGACGATAGCGACGATACCGCCGAGTGCGACGATGTCGAAGCCAGCGGCCTCACCGCTTACCGCCATTGTCTCGTTCGATGGCTGACCGGTGACCACGTCATTGTCGGGCGGTGTCGCTGTCGGCGTCGGCTGTGGATCGGGCGATGCTGTCGGCGTCGGTGTCGTTGGCGGAGACTCGACAGTCAGCGTTCTGGCAGCCGTCCCATCGACCGCGAACGCATGTGTCTTAGAAGTTGACGGGGCAACATCGAATCGGACTGTCGTGTTCTCGCCAGCAGCGAGCGCAATCGTCCGGTTTTGTACCGCCGACCCGTTCCTGGTGAGGGTGACAGTCGTCTGGCCAGCGATAGCACCGCGGTTTGCCACGTCGGCAGTGACGGTCGCCGTCTCTCCGACCTGTATCGTCCGCGGGGAGACGCGCGCGTTGGCGGTGACAAACTGGGAAGTGCGGACGCCGACCGCGAACGTCGAGAGGCCCGGCGAGTCCACGGTAAAGCGTGCTCGCTCGGCGGTCCCGACCAACCGATCCGACTTCAGGATCGTCCACCCGTCTGTCCCGTAGCGGAGCAGTCGAACCTCTGCGGGGTCGATACCGTTCGCGTCGAGGTACGACCAGCGCGCGCTGAACGCGAACGAGACGTTCTCGACGGCGCTGTCCGGAATCGTATGATTCAGCGTGAAATAGCCAAACGCGTCGACGCCGCGTTCGTTCCCGATGGGCTCGACGGGCGCCGACTGGGCCGTCTGCTGGCTGAAGGTAAAGTTCGCGTCACCGGTCGTCGTGGACTCGAATCGGATGCTGTCGAGCGTTATCGCGTCGTCGACGATGAACAGCCCATCGAGGTCGGCGTCCACGCCGGTCCCCGGCGTCAGGTTCTCAATGGTCACGGCCCGCTGGCCGCCCGCCGGTTCGGTGACGTTCACGACCAGACTCTCGTCGGTGTCGGGCACGCCGAGCGAGAACGTGCTGCCGTCGGACTCGAAGTCGCTTGCCTGGTCGTCGGTTTGCACGTTTTCGGAGTCGGCGACGGCGGCGTGAACTCCCATTTCGTCGGCGCGAATTTCGTCTCTCCCCCCGGTCGTGTCGACGTGTACGTCGACGCCGACTGACTCGTTCGGGCCGAGGGTGACGGCCGCTGATTCGGACCGTATCGGCTCACCGCGAGCGGAGAACGTGATGGCGTCGGACTCGTGGGTCAGCCAGACCTCGGCATACCGGGAGCCGTTGTACCGGATACGAAACACGTTCTCGAACGCAGTCACGGTATCCGGATTGACGCCGACAGGACCCTCCACGTTCGGGTTCGACGCCGAGATATCGACGACCAGCTCGCCCTCGTCGTCGATGTAGGCGTACTTCCCGTCGGGGCTGTCGCTCGGGTGGAGTTCGACATCCTCGCCGATGTCGTCGGTCGGTTCGTCAAGGAGTGGCACCGCTCCGGTGGAGACGAGGAGCGTTCCACCGAGCCCGAGTATGGTGACGAGTAATACGGTGCGGTTCATTCCTTGATGAGTGGTGCTTGCGCTTGTGTCTGCTCACTAGTCTGCCGTCGTGGGTGCTGTAGTCGTCGTGGGCGCCGTGGTTGTCGTGGGTGCTGTGGTCGTCGTGGGTGCCGTGGTCGTCTCGTCAGCAGGACAACTCACGTCGAACGTGACAGTCCGGTCTTGTCCCGTCTCAGCGGTGATTCCATCTCCCGTGGCAGTCACACCGAACGAAATCTCTGCTTCGTGGGTCCCCGGGGCGGTACAGTTGAACTTTGCCTCCAGTTTCGTTTCTTCGCCTGTATCCAAGTCGATAGTCCTCCCATAGGGGGTCACAGCCAATCCTTCATCGGCATCGGCAGATGCACTGACATCGATGGTGACTTGCTGGCCGAAGCGATTCTCAACGGTCAGGTACTCATGCGTGACTGTCCCGTCTGCATCGTCTACGTTTGTTTGAGTCATGTCGTTGTACTCTAGCGTCATGTACGCCTCGTCGTCGCCGACGACATCAACTGTCACCGACCGGTCGGCAGTCGTCGATGTGAACGCCCCGGAACTAACGACCAGTGTTGCGCTCGCGACACAGAGCGCGAGCAGCGCGATACGCCTGCGGCGTCCCATCACCGATCACCTTGTGTTAGCGGTGGGTCCGAGCCGGTACCGAGTTTCATCTCCCGTGTCGAAACGACGTGTGCGATGGCCGAGACCGTAAACGCCACCGCACAGAACACCCCCCACGCGATGTCCGGCAACAGAATGAGCGGGGGGACATTCGCCCAGACGGCGGCCATGAGCGCCACCGAAAACGTCGATAGACCCAGGTAGTACTGGCTCCAGGGGAACTCCCCGCCCTCGACGATTTCGGCGTAGATGTCGATGTTTTCGAGCGAGTCGGCCGGCTCGATGACCCCCGCGCGCTTGTCGAAGTCGACGATACCGGCGTCGTCCATCTTCGGCAGGTGTCGCTGCTGGAGCGCGGTGTAGACAGTCTTTCGCTCGGCGGAGCTGAGTTCGTCCGGATGCGAGTCTTTCTCCCACGCGCCGACCTGTTCGGCGAGTAGCCCGAGCGGGACCGAACCGCCCTGCTCTTTCAGATAGTGGATGGTGTACCGCCGGCGCTGGTTGGCGAGCATCTTGTACATCTCGTCTCTGGAGGGACTGCCCTCCCCCGTGTCCGGTTCCGGCCCGGAACCGGTTGTGGACTGTTGTGTTTGAGCCGCCTTCTCTCCCTTGTTCCCTACTTGTACAGTGGTTGTCTAAAATGGGCCACACGTTTCACAGTTTGTCGTTGTCTGGTTGCTGACCTTTTTCGGCTTCAGAGTCAGCCAGAGCATCTTCAGGGTGTCTTTGAACGGGGTCGGAATAATCCGAAAACAGCCGGAAAAGCCGTTTCGCGGCTAATGCCACATCCGGCCATATATGTGGAATCTCTCCAGGCGAGGCCACATAAAATATCGGATTATGTAGATACCCTATCCGGTAGTACTGTTCGAATACGCTTCAGGGTAGCCCTACAGGCCTTCAGATCCGACCAGCACTGGTTCTCGCAGGTCGTGAACCGAGTTCAACGCCGGCCAGACTCGCTTCATGCGGCTGAATACAAACCGGGTAGGGTAACATGATGGGAGTAAGCGCGCCGCGGAAGGGCGCGCGGTGAACTACTATGGAACGACGCAAATTCCTCGTTGGAATGGGATCGATCGCTGCCGGCGGGGCAGCTGCAATGGGTACCGGCGCGTTTACGAGTGTCAGTGCGGACCGGAGCGTGGACGTGAACGTCGCCGACGACGCGGACGCACTTCTCCGGATCGTCCGCGACACGCGCAGTAGCTCGGAAACTCCAAACGCCCAAGAGTATGTCGATGTTAACGGCCAAGTGAGCATTGATATTACCGATACCGACTCCGGAGCTACTGGTCTGAACGACGAGGCGACAACGATCATCGACGATCTTCTGACCATCGAGAACCAGGGAACGCAAGGCGTTTATGTCGGTTATACTCATCCTGCAAGCCCGAATGGTAACTTCGCGCTTTATCATGAAGACCAGGACTTCCGTGGTCCAGGTGGAGGCAGCAACTACGACGCTAGCGCGGGCAGCTACAATAACGATGGCCAGCTAAACATAAACACGGCACCCGACGCTGACGGCGACGGAAACCCTGATCTCGTCTATCTTGAACCCGGTGACCAGCTGAAACACATCGGGATGTTCTTCTTTGGCAGTCCGGATGCCAGCGCAATCAGTGCCGACCCGATCACGTTCAAAGCTGGAGCCACTTTCAGCGACCTCTAACTCACAACAATGGATCGAAGAAAATTCCTCGCAGGGATGGGATCGCTTGCCGCTGGTGGAGCTGTCGTGACGGGAACCGGTGCATTCACCAGTGTGAGTGCAAACCGTGGAATCTCTGTCAGCGTCGCCTCGGACAGCGATGCGTTGCTGGCATTCCAGACAGCGGATGCTGGACCAAACAGCGAGTACGCCGAAAACGCTGGCAGTGGTACTATTTCCATCGACATCGGAAATCAAGATGGCGATCCTGCGACCAGCGCGGGTGCGGAAGGTATCAACCAGAACGCGACCACCATTATCCGAGACATGTTCGATATTCGGAACCAGGGTACGCAACCGGTGTTCGCGTACGTTGAGGAGAGCCCAGATAATTTCGGTCTGTTCGCTGACTACCCAGCCCACGCCGAACCCTCTGCACCGGCACAGCCGTCAAGTGGGCCCGCCGAGCCCACGACCGGGTTGGGTGAGGGCGAGTCTGGGCAAGACGCCATCTCAATTGACGGCGGTGGGAACGTGGGAGCGAGCATCCCAGAACGAATCTATCTGGAGGCCGGTGAGGCGCTGCGCGAAGTAGGAACATTCTTTTTCGGTAGCAATTTGCAAGACGTGGACGGCAATATCACGCTCAAGGCCGTCGCTGTTGACAATACTGAGGCGTCTGTCGACACCAGCCCAACTGGTGTATTCGTAAACGTGACCGACCCGACTCCATAGTCGACTGATATAAACCTACACCCACGCTGGCGTACGGCGGTTCGACTCCGCCGGTGGGCTTCCGAACAGGAGAGCAAACGAATGCAACGACGCAAATTCATCGTCGCGCTCGGAACGGCGGCGGCCAGCGGGTCGGCGGTTCTGGGTAGCGGCGCGTTCACGAGTGTCAGTGCTGACCGTCAGGTGTCCGTCGAGGTTGCTGGTGACAATAGTGCGCTTCTCCGATTGACGCCGGTCACTCACAAAATATCGGGCGCCGATCCAGCGATCGTCTATCAAAACAGCGACGGGGAACTGGCTGTTGATGTCACACAAGGTGGAGCCAGCGGCGTCAACGTCGACGCGATTACGTGGATCGGCACGCCGGACTACGATCAACAGAGCGGATGGGTTGACGAAGACGACGACAACATCGACTGGGTCGGCAATCATACGTACACGCCACGCGCGGCGTTCGGCGTCGAGAATCGCGGCACACAGGACTACGAACTCACCTTTGAGTACGAGTATAGCGGTGACCCCGGTAACTCACAAATCGCGTTCCCCATTTACGATGGTGCAGCGCCCACATTTGGCGGCGGCTTCCCAAGCATGTACGGGACGCTGACTGCCAGCAATCCAGTCACTGTCCCTGCAGGACAACAGCAAGAGTCGTTCAAACTGGGCAAGCGGATTTTCAGTTCGATCAAGATCGACACTCGTGGCGGAAGTACCAGTGACGACCTCTCAGGAGCACTGACTATCCGTGCCGAAACACCGTAGCTACCCACGCTGGCGTACGGCGGTTCGATTCCGCTGGTGGGTTTCGCAAGAGGAGAAAAAATGAAACGACGACAGGTCCTGGCTGCACTCGGGGCGGTAAGCGGAAGCGGCGCGCTGTTGACCGGCACCGGCGCGTTCACGAGTGTCAGTGCCGACCGGAACGTGGCCGTTTCGGTTGCCGGTGACACGAGCGCATTCCTGCAACTGCAGTCATGTCCGGGGAGTCCGAACGGTGAGTACGCACAGATCAACAATGGCAAGCTGGAACTGGATCTGACCGACGACAATCCGACCAGCGGGGACGGGACTGGTGTCAACGCCGATGCCACCACGGTGTTCGACAACGTCTTCGAAATCGCGAATCAGGGCACGCAGCCGGTCGGCGTCTGGCTAAACGTTGACCCGGCGGACACCGAGAACGGCGACCCGGCAATCGAATTATACCGAAATGGCGACCAGAGCAATGTGATAATCGGCCAGAGTAACGCCTACTGTCTCGGCGTCGGCGACTCGATTTGTGTCGGGTTCGTGATTCGGACCCAGAGAATCTCCAACGGAGAGGACCTCTTCGCCAGCATGCCGGGATCGGGCGGCGAAGCGATGGTGATTAACGCCGACGCCGAGGTCGGCTGCGAGGCTCCCTCCGGCGGGGGAAGCTCCGGACTCCGTCGCCTGAGCACCGGGGTCGCGGACTGGCAGGTGACGAGCCTGCCGTCCGGAGTCTCGGCGCCCGCGGGCGACACGCCCTATTCGGCGTACGAAATCACCCCACCTGAGGTCTGGTCGATGTCCAGCACGGACGCAGAGTGGGTCGACCCGTTCGACGACGGCGGCCGGATCGACGATCCCGAGGGCGATTACGACTACGAACTGGAGTTCGACGTTTCAACGGAACGAACGCTCGTCATCGAAGAGTACGGATCGGACAACGAGGTCGAGTTCTTCCTTAACGGGGCGAGCATCGGAGGCACCGGCGGTGGGAACGCGTTCCAGTCTCTCCGCTCGAATATCTCCAGCCAGACGGTTGCCTCGGGGTCCCACACTCTGAAGGCGACGGTCACCAATCGGCGGAAGAATCAGGATGTGCCTGATGACAAGGACACCAATCCGACGGGGCTGCTGGTAGCTGCGAGGTTGGATCCATGACCCACGCTGGCGCAACGCGAGCGTTCCCGTGTGATGGCGGTTCGATTCCGCCGGTGGGTTTCACAACGCGGATGAACAAGATATGAAACGATGACAGGTCCTGGCTGCACTCGGGGCGGTAAGCGGAAGCGGCGCGCTGTTGACCGGCACCGGCGCGTTCACGAGCGTCAGCGCCGACCGGAGCGTCAGCGTTGAAGTCGCCGACGACGCCGACGCGTTCCTGGCGATGGAGCCCTCGTCCGGCCCGAACGGCGAGTACGCCACGGCCGACGGCGGGACGATCGCGCTGGCGTTCACCGACACCGACGCCGGCGGGACCGGCCTCGGCACGGACTCGGTCTACGAGTTCGACGACGTGTTCCGGATCACCAACCAGGGCACCCAGCCGGTGTACGTCTGGGCGACGTTCTCGGACGCCAGCGGGAACTTCACCCCCGACGGACCTGACACCGACATCCACCTCTACCCGAACGGCGACTCCGACGACCGACTCAGGGACAGCGACGACGACGTGCTCTACCTCGGCGTCGGCCAGTCGGCGGGGATCGGCGTCTATGTCGACACGACAGACGTCACGACCGACCAGAACCTGACGATGACAATCAACGCCAACGCCGGGAATCCGGCGTCCGCGTCCGGCGCGGTCGTTGGCGGCGACGGAAGCCCACTCGGGCCGGTCGACGGGCTGGTGAGCTACTGGCCGCTCGACAGCATCGGCGACGGGACCGCCGAGGA
>CAZOQK010000102.1:0-8309 GCA_964581735.1 uncultured Halobacteriales archaeon
CGTGAGCAATGAACAGGTAGGTGAGTCCCAACTCATCCTGGATTCGTTCAAGCAGATTGATGATGCGGGCCTGCACGCTCACGTCGAGGGCCGTCGTCGGTTCGTCGAGGACGAGGAACTCGGGTTCGAGTGCGAGCGCCCGAGCGATGCCGACACGCTGGCGCTGGCCGCCGGAGAACTGGTGTGGATAGCGGTAGTAGTGTTCCTCTTGGAGACCGACTTGTTCAAGTAGGTCGAACACCCGCTCGCGCCGACGTGCTGGAGTCCCACGGTCGTGTCCCTCCAGCGGTTCACGGATGATTTCGCCGACGGTCAGCCGGTCGTCGAGGCTCGCTTCCGGGTCTTGGAATACGATTTGGGCGTCACGCTGCCACCGCCGGAGCGCGCTGCCCGAGAGTTCGGTGATTTCGACGCCTCGAGATCGAACCGAGCCGCCAGTAGCATTATCCAACCCGATGATGGTCCGGCCGAGCGTCGTCTTCCCACAGCCAGACTCCCCGACGAGTCCGATCGTCTCGCCTTTTTCGACATCGAAACTGACGCCGTCGACAGCCCTGACTGGGTCACTCCAGAGCCCGTCGGCGTCGTAGTACTTCTCCAATCCGTCGACGGAGAGTAGCGTCTCTCCCGGTTCGAGCGGCTCGTCCAGCCCCGAGGTATCGGTTCCTCGGCCGAACATCACTCTGCACCCCCATCTGTCCGCGGTTGGTCACCGGCGTCCGCTGCTCCGGGCAGGCCGCGTTCGGGTTCGACCGGTGGGTCCCGTCCCTCATCGAACAGCAGACACGACACGGACTGGCCGCCGTCGATACTGACCTGCTCGGGGTGGACCCGCTCGCACGCGTCGAACGCTTTCGGACACCGTGGGGCGAACCGACACCGGGTCGGCGGTTCGTTCGGCGTCGGCACCTCACCGTCGATAGTCAACAGCGCCTCGTCAGTCGTTCGGACGCTGGGGATGCTCGCGAGCAACCCCCGCGTGTATGGGTGGGCCGGACTCGTGAACAGCCGGTCGACGGGCGCTCGCTCGACGATTTCGCCGGCGTACATCACTGCCACGCGGTCCGCGACTTCTGAGACCACGCCCATGTCGTGGGTGATGAACATGATGGAGAGCCCCTGCTCGCGCTGGAGATCATCGAGCAGGTCGAGGATTTGGGCCTGGATGGTCACGTCGAGTGCGGTGGTCGGCTCGTCACAAACGAGCAGCTCCGGGTCACACGCCAGCGCGGTAGCGATCACTGCCCGCTGGCGCATCCCGCCCGAGAACTCGTTGGGATAGGCGTCCACGCAGCGCGGCGCATCGGGAATACCCACCTCTTCGAGCAGTCGAATGGCCTCTTGCCGCGCTGCCGCCCCCGTGAGGCCTTGGTGGATGAGCAGTGCTTCCCGAATCTGGTTCCCGACCGTGTAGACGGGGTTGAGGCTGCCCGATGGGTCCTGAAAGACGATGGCGATGTCCCCGCGGGCGTCCATCCAGCCCACGTCGGTCAACTCCTCGCCACGGAAGCGAATCGAGCCGGACTCGATTCGGCCCGGGGTGTCGACGAGCCCGAGCAGCGACCGTGCCGTGACGGATTTCCCCGACCCCGACTCACCGACGAGGCCGAGCGTCTCCCCCTCGCGGATGTCGAAGCCGACGTTGTCCAGTGCATGAATCCGCTCTTTGTCCGTCTGGAACACGACCGAGAGGTCCCGAACCGAAAGGAGCGGCTCGTCGGTGCTCATGCGCCACCCCCGCGTTCGACGCCGCCGGTGTCGGCGGCTTCAGTATCGGACTGTGGGTCGATAGCGTCACGAATCCCGTCACCGAGCGCGTTGAATCCGATGACGACAACCGTGATGAGGATACCCGGCAGGATGGAGATATGCCACGATGGCGTGCCGATATACGCTTGGCCCATGCCGATTGCGCGACCCCATTCCGGCGTTGGAGGGTTGACACCGAGGCCGAGGTAGGAGAGGCCGGCAATGCCGATGATCACGCCGCCGAGGTTCATCGAACCGTACACGAGCAGGTAACCGACGACGTAGGGGAGTACGTGTTTGCGCATAATGGTTATCGGGCCGATGCCGGACGCGCGGGCCGCGTCGACCCACTCGCGCTCGGCCGTCTGGAAGGTGGGGCCACGAATCGCGCGCCAGAGCGCCGGCCAGCCCGTCGCGACGAAGATGACTGCGAGCAGCAGGCCGCCGGAGTAGATGTTCGCGATCCACGTGCCCCCAAACAGCACTGACAACATGATAATCACGAGTAGCGCCGGCAGAGCCATGATCGAGTCAGACAGCAACACGAGACCAAGGTCGACGTTCCCTTTGTAGTAGGCCGAGACCATCGCCAGCATCGCGGCGATAGCCGTGCTCAGTCCGACCGCGGTGAGCCCGATAATCAACGAGAGTCTCGCGCCGTACATAATGAACGTGAACAGGTCCTGCCCGGGTGGCATCGTCCCGAACGGGTGGAACCGGCCGTAATCGTCGTAGGACCACACGCCGACGTTCGTGCTCCCGGTCGAACGGGAGTCGCTGTTGGCGGTGCCGACGGTCGTCGTCTCGACGGTGCCCCCATCGGCGTTCCAGTACTGAATCTCGTAACTGTACGGGTCGACGTTGTTCGCTTGGTTGGTCGCGGGGGCGAGTGCAGGGCCGAACAACACTGTCGTCAGGAACAGCAACACGACGACGAGTCCGAACAGGCCCCAAGAATGTGACCGGAATCGGTCGACGATGTCGTCGCGTGGGGTCCAGTCGGCCACCCGGTAGTGCCGTCGGAACCACCGGTAGCCGACCCACAGCCAAGCCAGCCCCACGAACGAGTACGCATAGACGACCACGACTCGGAGGGCCCACGCGTGGGCCGGTTCGAGTCCCATGAACGTCCCCACCCACGCCTGCCCGTCGTAGAACACGGGCCCGGCGACCCACTGCTCGCTCGCCGTCGAGTAGAGACCGTTGCTCGGAATCGTCTCGCGGGAGAGGAGCCGTGGCATCGCAGCCGCCGCGTGTTCGAACCCGCGGAGCGCTTCGGTTCCGACAGTGATGGGGACTGCACCCACCCCGTTGACTGCCCGAGCGGCGTCGACGGCAATGGAGCCAGCGAACTCCAGTACGGCGCCCAGTTGGAGCGCGACCAACCCGATAGCCGTGGTGAGCCAGACGACTGCCGGGCGAGGGCGCTGGCGCAAGTTCTCCCAGACGGTCTGGGAATCCTCCCGCGGACGCCCACGAGTGGCGGTCATCGGTCCCCCTCCAGCGCGATGCGGGGGTCGATGACTGTGTAGAGGACGTCCTGCAGGAAGTTGATACCGACCAGGAGCAGGATGAAGATGTACATCAGGCTCCCTAGCATGGGGATGTCGCCGTTGATTGCCGCCTCAAGGAACAGCGAGCCCATTCCGTTGATACCGAACACCTTCTCGACGAGTACCGACCCGCCGATGAGCAGGAACGCCTCGGTCGTGATGATGGGTACCAGCGGGACGAGCGCGTTCCGCAGCACGTGCTTCCAGACGAGTCGCCGGCCGGAGACGCCCTTCGCCTTCGCGAACTCAATGTACTGTTCGTTCTTCACCTCCATCACGGCCGTCCGTCCGATGCGGATTTCGTTCCCCATCGACGCCGAGCCGAGGACGAGCGCCGCGGGCGCGATTCGCTTGATGGCTTCAAGCGTGTTCCCCGGTTGGGTGAACAGAGCGAGCGGGTTCCCGTCCATGTACTGGAGACCCGGGTTTCCCGTGATGGTGTCAGTCTGGACGCCAATGGCCTCCCATTGGATGCCCACCAGTGCTTCGGAGCTGATGAGCGCCGAGAGCAGCACCGCCGCCAGCCAGAAGTTCGGCATCGCTCGCCATGAGATGCCCGAAAAAGAGGTCAGATAGTCCGCCAGCGTGTTTGACCGCGTGCCCGCATAGAACCCCAGCGGAACGCCGACGAACACGGCGATGAGCACCGACCAGAAGCCGAGCCAGAGCGTTCGTGGCAGGAACTGGAGGATGAGGGAGTTCACGTCGCTACCCGAGTAGACCACCCACGTCTGTCCGAGGTCGAACACGAGTACGTCGCCCATATACTCGAGGTACTGCTGAAGCGGTGGCTCGTCCAGGCCCAACTTGGTCCGGATATTTTCGTACTTTCCGGAGCCTGCCGGGTCAGTCTGTCCGATCAGTGCCGCTACCGGGTCGATTGGTCCCATGAAAATCGCGTACCACGTGAAGCTGGTGCCGAGCCAGACCACGGGAATCGCGAGGAGGAACCGTTTCAGAATGTACTCTACTCGTCTCATCTATCGGAGTCATCTCCGTCGAACGCGTTGGTTTGGGAGCGGTTGGCAATCACGAGAAATGGCGGGTGGTGGAGGCGTTAGCTCCGGTTGATAACCACGTCGTTGTACTGCTTATCGCCCATGACACCCGGCGGGTCGTAATCGAGGTCCTGACTCCAGTAGGTGCGGTTGACGCGGTAGACGAGGTTGATTTTGTAGACGACTTCCCAGTTGGCTTCCATCAGTGCCAAGTAGGCTTTGTCCCGGTTGCGTCGGTTCTCCTCGCCTGGCCCCCGGTGGGGGAGGTAGTGTTCGTCCCAGAAATCCGCAGTTACTTGCTGGACCTCTGTCGCCCACGAGCCGTCGTCGTTTTGTTCGCCCCATTGGGTCACTTGGTCGATGGCGACCTGCGGCGGGAAGAACCGAAGTAGATTGTCCGACTCGGGCCACTCCATGGAGTCACCCAACGAGTGGAAGTCGAGGTTGTGCTCGAAGATGCCCTGACTGATTACCGTCCCATAGTTGGCACGTTCGACAGTGATGTCGAGTCCGATGGCCTGGCCCTTCTGCTGGACCCGCGAGGCGACAGCGTCCCACGCAGGCCCCTGATCGTTGTAGGCAGTGAAGGTGTACGACTCGCCCTCGAGCCCCGCGTCTTGGATGATCTGTCGAGCCTCGCTGATGCGGGCTTCATTGATTCCGTGGGGGTAGCCATCGGCGCCCCAATCCGTCTGTGCCATCGCGCCCTCGGTATAATGAGCCTCGTGGGCCGCCGCAGGCGAGTCGAAGTCGCCGACGGTGTCCCAGCCGGGGTAGACCTCCGGTGGCACGTTGACGTATGCTGGCTCTTGATCCTTCCAGACTTGGTCGCCCAGTTCGTGTTGGTTCATCGCCTTTGCAAGGGCCAGGCGCACGGGCTGGGGCACTTTCTTGCAGTTGAAGATGATGGTGTGGACGCCGAGGTCGCCCACTTGTGCGGTGTTGACTTCGGTCCCGTTGTCGAGCGTGTAGGTACCGATTTTCCGGCCGCCGCCAGCCTCTTCGAGTGCCGACCGCCGCGCAGGGTCGAACTGTGAGGACGGCACTTGGAAGATGTCGAGATTTCCGTTCTTGGCTCGCTGGTAGATGGCCTGGCCATCGGGGAGGATGGTGACCTCAACCGCGTCGATGTTGGCCACCGAGCCGTGGTAGTCGTCGAACCGGGTCATGACGAGTTCGTCGCCTTGTGACCACGTGTCTATCTCGAACGGGCCCGTGCCGGCGATTTTCGGGCCGCCGTTCTCGGTCCCGAACGCCTCCTGGTCGCTGTACTTGCCGTCGGTCTCGACGTCGTCGCGCTCGATGTCGCCAACGGTGTTCTCGGGGTAGACGATGAACGAACTCTCGGCGCCGATCTGTGCAAGCGTGGAGTGGAACGGCGACCGGAGGTCGAACTCGAACACGTACTTTTCCGGCGCCCGCACGGCAAGCGAGCCGGCGATGTAGTCGGCGAATTCCGCCTTTTCGGGGTCGTTGCGTGACTCGTCTTTCTCGTGGTCGACGGTGAAGGTACCGCCGATGAGGTCGTCGTTGTTTTGCGTCTTGGGCGACTGGGCCAATCGCTCCCACGAGTAGACGATGTCTTTCGCCGTGAGTTCGGTTCCGTCGTGGAACGTGACGCCTTCCTTGAGCTGGAACCGGTAGGTCGTCCCGTCCTCGGAAACCTCGAAACTCTCGGCCAGCAGCGGCTCGGCCGGCAGGCGGCCGTTGTTGAAGCCGACCAGCGTCTCGCCCCACTGGTCGATACCGCCGACTCCCTTGACGACCGGGTCCATCGAGTTGATCTGGCCTGCGCTTGCGAGTCGGAGTCGCCCCCCGCTCGTGCTCGTCTCCGTTTCGTCGCTGTCGCCGTCACTCGTCGAGGATTCGGCCTCGTCCTCGCTGTTGTCGGAGTCACTGCCGCTTGTTGGGGTGCTGCTACTGTTACTCGAACAGCCCGCGACCGCTGCAGCCGTCCCGGTTACCGCCGTCGTCAGAAACCGCCGTCTCGTCGGACTATTCTCCTGGGTATCGACACCGCCACCACGGGTGTTGGCCTCCATATGTTTCCTCGTCTGAGTCGCACGACTGGGTAGATAAAAATCTTCCCAAAATTCTGATAAATAGAGGTGTGATACGTATTTTTCGGCTGTTCAGATACGTTTGCATATATAGAAGTATAAGGCCTCAAAAGCCAACTAAAGAGGTATTTTTCGTTCGGTCGTATAGATTTTGGAACGGAGATATATACTATCAGAAACTCGATAGGCGAAAGGTTTGAACCGTCGTACTCCGATAGCTAATCGATGAGTGATTCATCGAAGAGCGCGGCGGTCGGAGGAGGATCGAGCGCGTGGGAACGAGCCATCGACGACATGCGCGAACTGGCAGCTGAGCGAGCTGCGGACGGCTGGACGACAGTTACCGTCCACGCCGGTGAAACAACCCCTGAACCGCCCTCAGAGGGCGAGTCAGACCGGTTCGGTGTCGTATACACGGTCGCTGATAACGCTGCCGGGGAAATCGAGACCCTCACAAACGAGACCTCAATGGACGAGTACACGGTGTACCGACGGCACGTCGGGAAGACCCTGTTTCTCGTCACGGAGTTCGCTGATCACGAGCGTGAGGCCGCGCTGTTCGTCGCCGGCGCCGTGAATCTTCAGTTCGCGGACGAACTGTTCGAAGCGGCGATGGAGCGGGGCGAAATCTACTCCCATCTCCAACTGCTGGATTGGACCCATCTCGCGTCGTTCCGGCACGACGACCCGTCGGCGTTCATCCCGGAGGAAGTCGCTGCCGATGCCTGAGTCGAACCCAAATGGTCCGTGGAGTGATGCCATTCTGGCCAGACTCGCTTCCCCAGCTGTTGAGAATCCGACGAGCATCGCCGTGGTTGCCGACCCACATGTCACTCAACGAGCCGAAGGGACCGCAATGGTGTACCACCGCTCGGGTGAGCGACTACGGACCGCGCTGGCTGACGCTGAGGCCCGTGGCGTCGACGCCATTGTTTCCGCAGGTGACCTGACCAAGGACGGTGCGCCATGGGAGTACGAGTTCCTCGACGGGATTCTCGGCGATGTCGAGACCCCGTTTTTCTCCGTCCCCGGGAACCACGACGTTCCGAAGGCGTCGACTGAGACATACGCACACGGCGACGACCACGATTCGCCACCGGTCGAGCGCTTCGAGCAGACGTACACGCCAAACGGTCAGCTTCCGTTCGTCGAACGCGTCGGTGGTGTCGACGTCGTTGGGATCGACACTGCCTCGATGGCGGATGGATCATTACAAGAGACCCACGATGGGCGAGTTGCCCCCCAACAAGTGGAGTGGCTCGACTCGACGCTTGCAGGCCTCGAGACCCCCGTGGTCCTGATGCATCACAACACCCCCGCGATGTTCGACCAGTTCGCGACTCTCAGGGAACGAGCCCACCCGGAGATGACTGATCCCCCCGTTCTCCGCGACCCACAACCACTACTCGACACGCTCACCGATCACGAGGTTCCCCTCGTCGTCACCGGGCATCTCCACAACCTCGGCGTGGCCGAGACGGGGGCCGTTCGGGAAGTGACGACCCCAGCGACTGGGTCGTTCCCACAAGCATACCTCCTGTTCGAGTTCGACAGGAACGGGACGACGGTACGGTACGTCCCGGTCACCGATACGGCGGGGAATACGGAAGCACATCACCTCCGCCGGACGAGCGGACCCCGAGGCGAGGGATACGCAGCGTTCGCTTCAATTCGATTAGCGACGATGCCATTAGTCGACGAACGAGTGGACTGAATGGCCGATTGAGTTCTTCCTTGCCTCGCTAACCCAGACAGAGTGTCTCTCTACCCGATTCCAGTTTCCTTCTTCAGCAGCGTCAGCGTGTTGTCCGCTGTAATCACCGGTGAGTGCTCATACTCGCCAGTCAATTCGGCTTGGACGAGGAGATCGACGGCTCGCCAGATCGAGTACAGCAGACACGCGAACGCGAAGTAGAAGAACCGTAGCCCGAAATCCTTCGACGTCGTCG
>CAZOQK010000103.1:0-8236 GCA_964581735.1 uncultured Halobacteriales archaeon
CAAAACTGAGACTGACGAACAATTCCAAGCAATGGCTGCCTCCACATTTTCCCGCGACACGAACGACCGCGACTACCGCGCGGTCGGTCGCTTTCTTTTCGAAGTACTGCACACACCGCAGTTGTATCATCAACGTGCCGTCCAATAAAAACAGAAACGACTCGAGTGGCTTACTCGCACCCGCGGTGTTGTTGCTGTCGACGCGACAAACCTCGGCGCGGATATCGGTATCGACCCCCTCAACAGTGACGCCGTAGGCGTAATCAATTCAGAAACAGCCGATGGGTGTCGATATCGCGTTCGAGTTCGCTGGCAATGAGATGGCACTCGACGCAGCTGTCCGGAGCACCGTTCGAACAGGAACGATTACCGTCGGGAGTCTGAACGAGGACCCCTACTCCGTGGAGATGAACGATATCGTCAACACCGAGCGGACCGTTGTCGGGACGAACTGCTATGGGTTCCCGCCGCGGTCGTTTAGAACCGAGGTCGATGACGTCATCCAGTCACTGGCTGCGGGCGACATCAACACTGATGCCTTCGTGACAGGTCGTCTCAACCTGGAAGAAATCGAGGAGAGCGGGTTCAAAGAGTTGTTAGGTGACGGAAGCGAGCAGGTGAAGCTACTGTTCACACCGCAGTGAGCGGCTACACTGACACCCAGGTATCTTTCTCAGCACTTTTCTGGATGCCGTCTACGACACGCTGAGCGGCGTAGCCGTCCTCGAAATCCGGTCGGTGATCAGTTCTGTCAGCAATGCTGGTCAGGAACTCATAGTTTTCATGGACGATGATGTGCTCCCAGCCGAGCGTGTGTCTTGGCGGCCACCACGCATCGAGGTATGGATCGTCCGGCTCTGTGACGAGCCACTGTTCGAACCCCCGGTCGTCTGGACCGCGCACGCGGAGTTCATTTAATCGTCGGAGGGTGAATTCGAGTATCCCCCTCGGAACCGTGGACCGAAATCGAGTTGTCCGCCTCCCGACCGGTTGCGATGCGTGACCCCTGAAAGACACTGACTGCGCCGTTTTCGAACTCCGCCAGTGCCGAGTGCTTGTCGTCGGTCGTCACCTGACGCCGTTGTTCCCCGTCCGGTATCGGTCGTTCCGTAATCTGTGTCGTCAGTTGGCCGGAAACCCGCTCAATATCGCCAACAAGCCACCGGGCAAGATCGATGGTGTGCGCCCCTTAATCGACGACGACGCCAGCATCGGCCAGCGAGCGGTCGGCACGCCAGCCACAGGCCGCGTCCGAGTTCTGCATGTAACACCCTTCGATTCGGTAGATCTCCCCAAGTAGTCTGTTGTCGATAAGTCGCTTCGCGAGCTATATCGCGTGCACGTATCGGTAGTTGAACCCCGTCGCCGCGAGCGAATCACTCTCACTCGCAGCCTCCCGCATCTCCTCAGCGTCGCCGAGCGTCGGCACGAGAGGTTTTTTACAGAGGACATGGACACCCTCGGAGAGCGCTGCGATAGTGGGCTCGGCGTGGATGTGGGTCGGAGCGAGATTGTAGAGGACATCGACAGCTTCGATAGCAGCTTCCCAATCATCTGTCGCGCGGTCGAAGCCGAACCGGTCGGCTGCCTCACCAGCCCGTTTCTCATCATGACCGACCAGTACTGGTCTGTTGACCGCAGAGGCGTCCGGAAAGCGCATCGACAGGCGCGCAATGACCTGTGTATGGGCCCGTCCTATGAAGCCGTAGCCGATGAGTCCGACATCGAGGGTCTTCGCAGCCCCTCAGGCGTCCACTGTGGCGTCGGTAAACAGGTCAACGAGCACCTGCAGGTCAGCCCGGGCATCCACAAACGTCGTCAGCGGCTCCGACCCACTCTGAGCACACTCGATGAACTCTGCCAGTTCCCGTTTGAACGGCTCCTCCCGGGAGTACATCAATATCGTCTCATTGACCCGGGATTTTCCCTCCTTGACGCTGACCTCGAAGGGCGCGTTCCTGACGAACGGGTTAGAAAACTCCAGTTCGAGCGTCGCTGTCGGCGTATCAGCACGGATAACCTCGTCGTACCAGCCACGATCCGTCGTCGCCGATTCGAGCACGCAGTGTTCACCACCTTCGAAGGTGAACTGTGTCGTCAGGAAGTCGCCTCCTTCCTGGAGGGTAACCTGGTCTATTCGCTCGATTTCGCCGAACAGACCGCGGAGCGCGTTCACGTCGTGACAAATGCTTTCAAGATGGAAATCGAACGCTTCGACCAGTCCCTCGTCGTCGGTGTCGAGTACATGTTTGCCGTCCGCCTGTCGAGCCTGGTTAGACTCCTCAATGAACTCCTCTGGAAGGTCCGGGTAGACGATGTCGTAGGTCTCATTCACCATCGCACCGACGTCCGGGGCGAACACGCGGTTGTTGACGAGTGTGACATCCATCCCCGCCAGTTTGTCGGCTGCCGCTTGGAACCCTTCGTCGTACCGCTTCATATACCCGACCATGGCGACAGCCTCGCTGTCCCTGACCGCCTCAACCATCTGATCGGCATCTTCCAGCGTCAGTGCGAGCGGTTTCTCAACAAACGTGTGGATATCCGCCTCCAGTGCCGCGATACTGGCGTCCCCGTGCATGTGCATCGGAGTACAGATGACGATTGCGTCTAACTCCTCGCCGATATCGTCGATAAGTTCAATCCCGTCCTGATAGCGGTGCGGGATATTGTACCGGTCGCCGATTTCCTCGGTGACGTTCTCGCCGGGATCCGCCAGCGCGTGTAACTCCGCGTCCGGCAGTTCCGCCAGCGAAGGCAGGTGCATGATCTGTGCGATAAGGCCGCCGCCAATGACTCCAAACCTCATACTAGTCCGGTCGACTGTATAGTATAATAAACATTGGGATGAATCCTAGTCGACAGAATGAGACGCTGCCCGGGGGAAGCAGATGTTACTCCTTCCGGTGAGTCTCGACGGCGTCCCAATCTAGTTCGATACCAAGACCGGGCGCGTCGGGAACGGTCATTGTCCCGTCCTGGATGAGGTCGTCACCGACGACGAGGTCCTCCCACCATCCGACTTCGCGGGCGTGGTACTCTACGCCGTAGAAGTTCGGCACCGTCGCGCCGACGTGGGCAGTCGCTACGGTGGCAACCGGACTCCCGATGTTGTGCGGGACGAGCGTCTGGTAGTAGGACTCGGCCATGTCAGCGATTTTCTTCGTTTCGGCGATTCCGCCCGTCTTCGGCACGTCGGGCGCAAGGAAGTCGACGGCCTGGTCCTCGATGAGGTCGCGGAAACCGTGGCGGCCGTAGCGGTTCTCGCCGGTCAAAAGCGTCACGTCGACCCGGCGTTTCAGTTCCCGTATCGCGTCGGTGTTCTCCGGCGGGAGCGGGTCCTCGACCCACGCGAGGTCGTACGGTTCGATGGCACGACAGAGTCGTTCTGCGGTTTCGGGGTTGAAGTTCCAGTGGAGGTCAACTGCGACTTCGGCGTCGTAACCGATTTCTTCGGTGACGGCCTCGACGATCCGACGCTTGTGCTCGATTTCCGGCGGGTCGAAGTGGCGCGACTCACGATCGATGTCCCGACCAGAGGGCACGTCGAGGTCGAACTTCACGAGGTCGAACCCTTCGTCGACGACCATACGAGCGGCCTGTGCGTACGCGTCGGGCTCGTACGTGGACTCCTCTTGGCCTTCCTCGGCGGAGTCGACCATCGCTTCGCCAGCATGGCAGTCAGCGTAAATCATGACCTCGTCGCGCATCTTCCCGCCAAGCAGCTGCCAGACCGGCTGACCGAGCAGTTTGCCCGCAAGGTCCCAGAGTGCGATTTCGACGCCGCTGATGGCGATAGTGCCGACGCCCCACTGGGAGCCGCGGCCGGAGAGGCTCTCGCGCATCAGGTTGTACAGCCGTTCGACGTCGAGGGGCGTCTCGCCGACGAGTACTGGGCGGAGGTAGTCGGTGATAATCTCGTGGACACCGGGTGAAGGGTACGCTTCTCCGATGCCGATGGTCCCGTCGTCGGCTTCGACAGTCACGATAGTCCACGGGAAGTTCCCGTCGATAACGAACGTGTCGATGTCGATTATCTCGGGAGTCGGTCCGTCTCTGGCTGGCTGTTCGTCGAAATCGGCCCACATCGTGACGGCTAGGGTCGAGGCGAAGTCTTCGTACATGTGTGATCTCCTGATCCCGTTGCGAGGCGCGTTCGCACGTCGTACCGCCGTGAGACAACACCTAGGCGCAAGATTTGCAAATGGACAGTTGAGAGGCGTGCTATTATAAGTTGCGGTGCGCGGGGTGGTGAGCGCGCGGAGATATCAACCAAATGCGTCATTAAGTATTTATGTTCCTTTCTCAAAGATGAGATTGTGGCTACTGAAATTCTGATAGATGGAACACCCCCGGCCGACCACACGGGTTCGGGCCTCCAAAATTGAGAATATAAAAAATATGACAACTCTCAACGAAAAATTCGACACCGAGGCAGACCTCGTCGGTGCCTGGCTGTCTATCGGGCATCCGACGGTTGCCGAAGTAACGGCTGCACAGGATTTCGATTTCGTACTCATCGACACCGAACATACACCTCTCGGACTGGAGACGGTCGAGAACATGTCCCGCGGCGTTGAGGCCGCTGAAGCTGACACCGGCACGCTCGTCCGCGTTCCTTCGAACGATGCTGTTCGTATCAAGCGCACCCTCGACATCGGTGTCTCGGGTATCATGGTTCCGATGGTTGAAACCGTCGAGGAAGCCGAGGAGATCAGCGACGCCGTCCAGTATCCACCCCGTGGTATCCGGGGCGTCGCTTCTGGTCGCGCGACCGAGTACGGTGATGAATTCAAGAAATACGTCGAATCAGCAAACGAGTCAATCTTTAGTGTTGTCCAGATAGAGACGCAAACCGGCCTCGAAAACGCCAAGGATATCGCCGCCGTCGACGGAATCGACGCGATGTTCGTGGGTCCGGCCGACCTCTCGGCTAATCTCGGTATCTTCGCTGAGTGGGAGAACAGCCAACTTACGGATGCAATCGATACCGTCATCGAGGCTGCCAGGAAGGCAGACGTGCCGGTCGGCACATTCGTGGTTGACCCTGACGACATCGAGATGCGCGTCAAACAGGGCTTTGATTATCTCATCGTCGGCAAAGACACGAGCCATCTCTCCTCTGCGAACGAAAAGGTACGTCAGCGCTACGAGCGTGCAGTTTCCTCAGAAGTCGAACCGACGCCCGAAAACTGAGGACGGATTGCCACTCGCCGGCGACGACCCGATTCCGGACCGGCATTGCTCTGACACAAAGTCTTAGCTATTACTGCTGACAGACATGAGTTCACTACGCTAATCTGGTAGTACTATCTGTGCCTATTCGTTATTAAAAAGCGACAGGACGTCGGAAGGAGTCACTTGAGGCTGTTGTCAGTTGAAGTACCGCTCAATCTCGATCGTCTTGTCGGTGTAGAAGCTCACCGCGTCTTCGCCTTGTGCGTGGAGGTCGCCGAAGAAAGACCCCTTGCGGCCGCCGAAGTGGAAAAAGCCCATCGGGGCACAGACACCGACGTTGATACCGATGTTTCCGGCGTCGACCTCGTAGCGGTACTGGCGAGCCTCGGACCCGCGCTCCGTGTACAGCGAGGAGGCGTTGCCGTACTCAGTGCTGTTGACCATCTCGATGGCCTCGTCTAAGTCGTCGGAATCGGCAAAACACAGCACTGGACCGAAGATTTCGGTCTGGGCGATGTCCATGTCGGTGGTCACGCCTTCGAGGAAGGTCGGACCCATGAAGTTGCCGTCGGGGTAGTCGGGGTGTTCGAAATCCCGGCCGTCAACAACGAGCTTCGCTCCCTCGTCGACCGCGTCCTCAACCATCTCGGCGACGCGGTCGCGGGACTCGCCCGTGATGAGCGGGGCCACGTCGGTGTCTTCTTCGATGCCGTAGCCGACAGTGAGGTCGTTGACCTCGTTCAGCAGCTCCTCGCGGAGGTCGTCGTAGATGTCACCGACGCCGACGACCACGTCGTTGGCGAGACAGCGCTGACCGGCGTTGCCGTAGACCGAGCCGATGATGTTGGGCACCGCGCCGTCCAGTTCGGCCGAGTCCGTGACGACAGCATAGTTCTTCGCGCCGCCCTGGGCCTGCACGCGCTTACCGTGTTCAGCCGCAGTCTCGTAGATGTACTGTGCGATTGGAGTCGACCCGACGAAAGAGACACCCTCAATATCGTCATGTTCCAGCAGCGCGTTGACCGTGTCGACCCCACCGTTGACGAGGTTCACGACGCCGTCCGGAAAGTCGACGGCATCGATGGCCTCGAAGATGATTTTCGAACTGAGTGGAACCTTTTCGCTGGGTTTCAGAATGAATGTGTTCCCCGTTGCGACGGCGTAGGGCAGGAACCACAGCGGGATCATGGCAGGGAAATTGAAAGGCGTGATCGCCGTGAACACACCTAGCGGCTGGCGGACGGCGGATTCATCCATGCCGGGGGCGACATCTTCGACGGTACCGCTGCCCTCACGGAGCATGTTGGGGGTACCAGCAGCGACCTCGACGTTTTCGATACCACGCCGAATTTCACCGCGAGCCTCGTTAAGGGTCTTGCCGTGTTCGCGCGACAGTGCTTGTGCGATGTCCTCCTGTCTGTCATCCAGTTCAGCTTTCAGATCGAACAGATACTGCGAGCGCTCGACTGGCGGCGTCTCGCGCCACTCCTGAAAGGCGTCGTGTGCCACGTCGACGGCCTCGTCGACATCTACTTCGGTTGAGTACGTTATATCTGCGAATGCCTCACCAGTTGCTGGATTGATGATATCGTGTGTGTCGCCATTCGCGTCGATCCAGCCCCCGACGTAATTTCGAGCCGTATCAGGTACAGCGGCTGAGGGCTGCTGCTCGGATTGCGATGTCATACAATTGCAAAATCATAGCACGACATAAATATGTTACGTGAGAAGGAATCACAACCACGACTCGACCAGTGGAATAGTTTCAAATTCCCTGAAATAAGAGGCAGTGTATTCAGATTTCAAGCACAGTGGATTTATTTATGAAGACACCAATGATACCACTCACGATGGGAAGCGTAACCTACAATTTCAGCGGAGAGACAGTCATAGTCACCGGTGGCAGTTCCGGAATTGGACGAGCGATTGCACTCGCGTTCGGTGATGCTGGAGCAACAGTGGTGAACGCAGATATCCGTGCAGCTCCCAAAGATGAAAACGCCGATCTCCCAACACACGAACGTATCGAGGTAGATGGTGGGACTGCAAAGTTCGTCGAAACAGACGTCTCACAGCCATCTGCGTTCGACGATGTCATCGAGACGACCCGGGAATCCGGTGGTGTGGACGTGATGATTAACAACGCAGGCTGGTTCACTCGAGGACCACTCGAATCAGTCACACCCGACGAATTCGACCAAATACAGGGTATCAACGCCGGTGGCGTCTTCTTCGGCTCGCAGGCCGCCGCCGCAGATATGCGCGACCGCGACACATCAGGTACAATAATTAACACAGCTTCGATCAGTTCGACGCACGCGCAGGCGGAACAGATTCCCTATGATGCGACAAAGGGGGCGATCAAGATGATAACGCGAGGCGCAGCGCTTGAACTTGCCGACGATGACATCCGCGTCAACGCTGTGGCTCCCGGTCACATCGCAACCGAATTCGGGGCCGGGGCCGAGCAAAAAAAAGAATCGGTCGCCGCTGGCGAACTGACGAAGCCAATTCCGCTCAACAGGCCAGGATACCCATCCGACATCGCACCGGCCGTGCTCTATCTCGCAAGCGAGGACGCGTCGTACATCACGGGTGAACTACTGTACGTCGACGGCGGTTGGCAGGCGTTCTGACCGGCACTCATTCAACACCAGAAGCCTCAGTCTGCTGAACGACGGACCGCCTGGTTGCAGCGATGACAGCCACGAACAAGCATAGCAACACGAGAGGGAGCGCCAGCGCATTCTCAAGACCAATTTCACTGACCAGAACCCCGACGATCGGCGAGAAGATGGCGATACCACGGTAAGAGGTACTGGTGGCGATGGCGTTAACCGGACTGCTGTACTGCGGTGCGGTGTTGACGCCGATTGCCGACAGCGTAGGAATCTCGTGGACTTCACCATCCGGATCAGTCCAATTGTCGATATAATTCTGTGCTGTATCAGGCACTGTACTTGTCTTTTGATTCGACTGCTGATTTGACATGTGAATAGTTAACTTATTCTCATCTGTAAATACGTTTCTATGGCTTGCTCAAATCACACACCGACAC
>CAZOQK010000104.1:0-3566 GCA_964581735.1 uncultured Halobacteriales archaeon
GGCGTTGTCGATTGGGGCACCGCCGACCACACAGCGGAGCCACCGCCAGTAGGTGCCGCGTTTGTGGTCGAACTCCCAGTGGTCGTCGTGGAACGTCTCTCGGTCGCCGTCGGCGACCCACTCCCGGCGGAAGGGGGCATAGCGGTCATCGGCGACCACCCGGTCAACCACGTCGGTCGCCTCGGTGATATCGCGTGGCACCCGGACCTTGCTCGATCCGGTGTGGTTGACCGATTGCTCGAAGGCGGCGATGCGGAGTTCGTGGTGTGTCTCGGCGACGAGGGCGTGGGGATCGGAGATGTCGTCGTAGCAATCCGCAGGGAGAAAGGGTGAGTTCGCAGACAACGCGAGAACCGGGCCGAGGGTGCGAATCGCGGCGTTGTAGTACTCCGGAAACGCGTCAGCGGAGGGAATCTGGAGGTGGGGTTGAATGGAGGTCGCCAGCGATTCGAACAGGATCGTCTGGAACTCGTGGCGGGCGCCGGGCACGTCGAAGGGAATCTCGCCGCCAGCGAGCCGGCGTGCGTGGTTGTCGATGGCGACGTATCGCGGCGCCCCGCGCATGTTCCGCGCGACGGCCACGTCGCCGTGCCAGTCGACGCTGTCGAGGTAGTCGATGCTTCCCCCGGCGGGTGGAATCGTCCACATCGCATCGAGAACGAGTTCCGCGTCAGCCTCGCGCGCAGCGGCCTGGCCATCGGCGAACCGGCCGGCGATGCTGTCGGCCTGTGCGGTCAGCCCCTCGCCGTCCAACACGTTCGGGTCCGTGTTCAGCTCGGCGTTGTGGACGCCCAGCTCCTTGTTGGCGGCGCTGTCGAAGACACTCGCCGGCAGTTCGGTGAGTCGCCCGTCGTGTCCCGCCTCGTCGTCCGTCCGGGCGACCGCGTACACCTCCATCTCCAGCCCGACCGCGAACTCGCCGTTGTCCATCTCGCCGGCTTCGATGGCCGCGCGCAGCGCCTCGGCCTGCTCGTCGACCCGGTCGGTGAACAGCTCGACGGTCCCGTCGGCCAGCGACCGCTCGACGATGTCCTCGATGTCGCTCATCCGCAATAGCTCCTCTCTTCGTCGGGGTTCGCGCCGCCGGTGTGGCTATGACTGTCCATAGCGAGCGCAGGACCCCCGCGGACAAAACCTTTGAGACTGGCGGGGCTTTCTTGCTGTCTGAATCTGCAACCCCGCTAAAGTAAACACTACCCGCTCACCCCTCCCCCGAGATAGGTCACCGTCCGGACATGATGTGTGGATTCAGTAACACTTTTGCTGGCGTGTGTATTGGTCATATTACATATGAGCGGGAGTACTCAGGGAGGGACCCACGTCGAACTGTACGTCCGGTCGCTCGCGCCACGGGGGGTCCTGGAGGGACAGCAGGCCGCGCTCCGGTCGGTCAGGGAACTCGTGGAGGACGGCCCACTCGCGGAGTATACCGTCCACATCTGTGGGCGTGAGATACCAGCCACACCGGCCGACACGGCGACGGAGTTCGGGGAGTTCCTGTGCAACCGCGTCGCCGTCTTCTCGGCGTGGGCCGACCGGAACGACTACTCGCTGGCAAGACTCTTCGACCGACGGCGCCTCGACTCAACGATTACCGGCGAACACCGGGAGACGCTCGTCATGCCGGTGATGGCGCTCGCGGAGTACGAGGGCCCCGACCTGCGCTTCGTCGCGCCCTGTGCCGTCGACGGCGAACGCCTGACCGTCCGGGACCGACTGGCGGAACTCCGGGCAGGGGTCCGACGGGAAACCACCGTTTTACACGATGCACACACGTCGCCGCCCGACGAGACGCCACCGCTCGCCCGGTAGGCCGCCACCAGCGACTGCCGTTCTGTGGTCCCCGCACCCGCGTCGTGGCGGCCAGTGACAGAAAGCGTGTCTGTCTGGCGATCATGGTATTTATTATCTACCGTGAAAGACGATGGAATATGAGTACTGACGATAGGTCTCTTGGCCGTCGTGAGGACCGCGCGGACCCCCGTGGGAGGGGTCAAGAGGGCCTCTCCGGAACGCTGACCGCTCTCGTCGACCGACTGCGAACGCATATGCTGACGTGGCCGGGCCGCTACGTCAGGATGCGCGCCAGCCACTACGAACGCGAGTGAAAACTCCGGTTTTCCGGTTTCAGAGGCCGCCCAGAGCCATCAGGAACAGCGCCACGGAGATGATAGCAAAGAGGCCGCCAACGAACTTCTTGATCGTCTCCGTTTCAAGTGCGGCCGACACGTAGGGCGCGACCTGGCCGCCGGTAACGGTTGCGGGCACCGTCCAGACCACCATGTTCCACGGCGTCGTCGCGAGGTTGATGGCGTGGCCGCCGACGAGGCCACCGCCGAAGACATGCACGAGCGACGCTAGCACGGCCGTCACAGCGACGACGATGTGGTTGGTGCCGATGGCGACCCGGACCGGAATCTTCGAGCCGAGCATCGAGATGATGCCGAGTTCGCCGACGCCGAAGCCGGCCAGCCCCTGGAATGTGCCGCCGACAGAGTAGTTGGCGAACCGCTTGAGGTAGCCACCGCGGTCGTACTGGTAGTCCTCGCCGTCGCGGTCGACCCGCGTGACGGTGCCCCCCTCGTCGATACTGACGCCGGCCGGGCCGAGTTTGTTCGCGTCGTCGGGCAGGTCCGCCTGTGTCTCCCCACCGTCCGAGACGGCCTCGGCCTCGGCGTTGCTGGAGCCGGCTTCCTCGTGGCCGAGGTCGGCCTTGAACAGCAGATAGGAGGCGGCCATCAGCGCCAGTCCCAACAGGAGATGGAAGAGCGGCTCGGGGATAATAAAGGAGAGGAGGGCACCGGCGACGACAAAGGGAACGGCTCCGCCGACCAGCGCCAGCGCGAGCCGGCGGTCAACGAGCCCGTACTGGATGAAGGCAAGCGCGGAACTCGAGAGGCCGAAGGACTCGCTGATGAGCCCCACTTTGACGATGGTCTCGGGTTCGAGCGGTTGGGCGACCAGCGGGAACAGGAAGATGAGGAAGGGCACGAACAGCGCGGACCCGCTGATACCGACCGTGTTGACGATGATAGCACCGAGCATGAAACAGGGGAACAGCCACCAGAACTCAACCCAGTAACCCCCACCGGCGTCGCTCGGGAGCGGTGCAACGAAATAAACCGCGGCGACGAACAGAATCGGCGCGAGGAAGACGAACACGTGCTGATAGCGGAGGAAGTTCCGCTGGACGCTCTCCAAAGAGGGCAGAGAGGACACGTCAGGATACCCCCTGCCTGCGCGTCGCCCTCGTCGGGTCGTCGGACAGCCACTGACTCGTCACGGGTGGGTGTAATCGACTGCAATCGGCAGCGTTGGGCCTCACAATTAGCGTGGTGTCTTTGTGCCGACAGTTAAAAAACCGTTGTTCGTTTGTGCCCGTGTGTGACCGTCACACGACGGATACTACCCTGTCAGTTCCCTGTGAATTTCGGGTGATTGCTGACGTACTTCGGGAGGTATCGGGCCTGTTGTGGCAGGTCGGCGATGTCGTCTGTCACCGTCTCGACCAGGTCCGACAGCGGCATGTCGATTTCCTCGCCTTCGGCACGGACGTTCACGCCGAG
>CAZOQK010000104.1:3576-8011 GCA_964581735.1 uncultured Halobacteriales archaeon
CGTAGTAGGGCACCCAGTCCGTCTCGGCTTCGGCGATGCGCTTGCCCACCGACTCGTCCCGTTCGTCGATGTCGACGCGGATGTCCGCCGCTTCGAGTTCGTCGGCGAGTTCGTCACAGTAGTCGAGATGCTCGTTTGGGTTAACCGGAATAAAGCGGACCTGCGTCGGCGAGAGCCACGTCGGCAGCCGCGGCGTGTCCATCGTCGCGGTCTGCTCTAAGAGTGCGGCCATCACGCGCTCGATACCGCCCGACGGCGAGTAGTGCAGGATGGGCGGGTGGTGCTGGTTCGTCCCGTCGGTGTACTCAATGTCGAAGCGCTCGGCGCTCTCGACATCGATCTGGACTGTGGGGTTCTCGATGGGCCGGCCCAGCCCGTCGATGGCCGCGAAGTCGATTTTCGCCGACCAGTAGTGGTGGCGTTCGGGAATAATCTCGAGCAGCGCGGGCTTGCCCAGTTCCTCGACGACCTGCTCGACCCACGCCTCGTTTTCCTCGTAAAACTCGCGGGTCATCCGGATAGCCGGCTCGTAGTTGATGTCGAGGTCCTCGCTGGTCTGCAAAGCGAGTTTGGCTTGTTTCAGCAGTTCCTCGCGGGCCTGGTCCATATCCCCGGTCGCGGTGTGCATGTCCGGCATCGTAAACGCTCGCAGGCGCTTGAGGCCGGTGACCTCGCCTTTCTGCTCGCGGCGAAAGGAGTAGGTGGACATCTCATAGATACGAAGCGGGAGGTCGTTTTCGGAGATGTGCATGTCCCGCATGATTGAAAACTGGCCGAAACAGGCCGCAAAGCGAAGCATCATCTTGCGGTCGCCCGACTCAAAGCGGTACTGGCGCTCGCCGAACTTGCCCGCGTGTTCGTCGATACAGCGTGCCCCCAGGTCGTACATGATGGGCGTCTCGACGGGCATCCCGCCGTACTCAACGACGAGGTCGTTCACGTAGTCCATCAGGGCGTCACGGATTAGTTTCCCACGTGGGTAAAAGCGTAGGTTCCCCACGTCCGAGAGGTCGTCATAGCCCACCAGTTCCTTCTCTTTCATAACCTTGAGGTGGGGCGGCTCCTCGCCGGGGCTGGCGACGATATCCTCGACTTCGTCCTCGATAAAGGCCTGCATATCGGCGCTGGCGTCGGCCTTGGCGCTGACGGCGTCGTCGGTCGCGCCGCCGGGGCGCATGACCTTCCAGTCTGACGGGTCGCGGTCAAGATCTTCCTCGTCTTTCTCCTCGTCGCGGTGGGCGGCGACGTGACGGGAGAGTTCCGAGAGCGGGTGGCCCTTACAGGAGACCTCGAAGGACTTATACCAGCCAAAGGGCGCGCGCAGAATCTCGTAGTCCTCAGCCTCAAGTTCGGTTTCGAGGTCTTGCATGACGCGTTTGGCGGCGTCGGGGTTGGCGAGGTCCTCGCTGAGGTGGGCGTAGGGGTAGAGAACGACGTTGCGGGTGTTGAGCTGGCCGGTCACGTCCCGCAGTTCCTCGAGGGCGTTCCCGACGACCCCGTCGATGTCGTCCTCGTCGTCGGATTCGACGCTGATGAAGGCGGTGACACATTCCTCCATGCGCCCCTCCATCGGAACCCCCTCTGTCTCCGCGAGGCTGTCGGGTCCGGCCTGTTCCCGCGCCTCGAACTCCAGATGGTCAGAGTGGATGAACAGCAGTCGCATACCACAGGAAACCCGACGGCCAGTAAAAAGCGTGCCGAATGGGCCACGTCTCCGACCCCCGGCCCCGCTCCCGACCCACGCCGTCTCGGGGTACCGGACTGGTGACGTACCGGTGTTGTTCCCCTACCACCCTGCGGCCGGCATGTTCGTCCACACAGAGGCCCGGTCCCCGCCCGTCGTCGGTGAGACACGAGAGCGAGCCGCACGCGCTGTTAGTCGACCGGGACAGCACCATCTACTGGCGGGCCGCCGGACCGAAGACGCCCGACTGCGCCGCCCATCTCCGGGAAGTCGTCCGCTTGTTGACCTGACTGCGACGGGTCCCGTCCCCCGCCCGCGACGGGTCAGGGCTCACGACTGGCGTTACAGCCACTCGACACTCGGCAGCACGGTCCGCGACGGCGCTAGAATCCTCCCACGACCAGGTTACTCGTCTTCTTTTAATTCTTCGAGTTCGGCCTCCACGTCACTCTCATCGACCCCTGGCGGTTCCGCCTCGACATCTTCGATGTCCTCGCCCTCGACGGCGTCGGCGGTCCCGGCGTCCATCTCTGTCTCGTCGACGGCCGTCTCACCTTTCCCCATCTCGGATTTGAGCGTTCCCAGTTCGGCGTCGACCTCGCTGTCTTGGGTCACCTCTTCGAGTTCCCTGTCGAGTTTGGTCTTCTCGGAGAGCTGGTTGTCGAGTGCGCCGCTTTCCTGCAGTTCGTCCAGCGCGGCCGAGCGGGCTTCCATCTCCTCTGTCCGTTCCTCGGCGCGTTCGATAGTTTTCGAGACTTCATCCATCTCGTTGCCCGCGCCGGTCATCGCTTCGGAGACGCGCGCGCTTGCCTCGGCGGCCTCATAGCGGGCTTTCATCGTCTCCTTGCGCGTGCGGAACTCCTCGATTTGAGTCTGGAGTTCCTCCTTTTTTCCGACGAGGTGGTCCTGTTTCCCCTGCAAGTCCGCAATCTGGGCCTCCAGTTCCTCTATCTGGCCCATCTTCTGTTTCTTTTTTTCCAGTGCCTGGCGCGCCAAATCGTCGCGGTCCTGCTCGACGGCTGCCCGTGCCTGTTCGTTGTGTTTCTCGACGTTCTCTTCGAGGCGGCGCTTCTGTATCTCCAGGCGCTTTTTCTGTGTGGTCAGGTCGGCGATGCCCTGTTTGACACTCTGGAGTTCGTCCCGGAGCTGTTCATAGGAGTAATCCAGCGTCTGGTTCGGGTCTTCGGCCCGATTCAGCACCGCGTTGAGCTTCGACCGGATGATGTACGACGTGCGCGAGAGGATTCCCATATACCGACACGTTGGCTCGCGAAACTTAAAATTCTTACACGCGTTTCACGCAGTATGAACGAGCGCTTGCGCGTCCCCGGCCCGCGCGACGTGCGTGCCACCCTCGAGTTGCCCGACGCCGACAGTGTCGTCGTCGCCTGCCCACCGCACCCACAGATGGGCGGTGACCGTCGGGACAGCAGGCTGCGTGCCGTCGGTGACGCGCTCGCCGACCGCTCGATTGCCTGCCTCCGCTTCGACTACGGCTCGTGGGACGAGGGTCACGGAGAGGTCACGGATTGTGAGTCCGCGCTTACGTGGGCACGCGAGAACTTCGCGCAGGTCGGATTGTTCGGCTACAGTTTCGGCGGGGCGGTGACGCTGCGCGCGGCCGCCAGCGCGTCCACGGACGACACCGCGCCCGCTGCCCTTTCGGTCGTAGCCCCGGCGGGAACGCTCGCCGGAACTCCCGTCGCCGGCGCGGTCGAGGCGATTTCCTGTCCACTCCAGGTCGTCTACGGCGAACGCGACGACACTGTCGATTCGACGGGTGCCGCCGAACGCGCCCGCCAGTGTGGGGGAGCAATCGAGGCCGTCCCGGCCGACCACTTCTACGTCGGCCAAATGGGCGCTGTCGCCGGGACGGTAGCGGACTTTCTGGCCGACTCGCTGTGACCCGCACACCGTTGTGTGGACTGGTGACATACCTCTGTTTTGCCCGTCTGATTCGACGTTCCTCCAGCGGGTCCCGCGGTAGACCGGGTCGAATCGAACGAAGTGCCGATTTTCCTGTTGAGTTCCGTCATCTGTCCACTGCTGGCGAATTTTGTTGAACGATATGGTGGTGTATTAGGACTTACTAGTGCATACATCCAGAAGTTTTTAGTAACAGTGGGCATATGGTGTAGTTGATGAGCATTAACGAAGCAAACGTGGAAACCGAATCGTCCGTACCGACCACCGACTCGCCGACCCTGCGCTGTGCCAGTTACATGGGCTGTCGCCACTGTGAGGAGGGTTCGCTGGTGTTCGACCCCGAAGCCGGCCAGTCGCGCTGTCGCACCTGTGGAAGACTCGACTGAATACGACCGGTGAGTGCCAGACAGCGGCTCCGAAGCCGTCTCACACCCAGTAGCTTGGCATCCGAGTGTGACTGCTGTACACTCACCGTCGACAGCGACCGCCCACCCTGCCTGTGGCGGCGCGGTCCATGAGGCCCGCTGACGCCCGTTTTCTGCTTTTCATCCCGCACGGAGCTACGCCGACCTGTCAGCCCGAGAGGCGAATGCTGGGTCCTTCGAAACGGTTTTGAGGCCTCCAAGCAGACGGTCGATATGCCGACAGAATCCGAGACGGGCTACGACCCGAGCCTGGGGCGGAAGTTTATTTTCGTAACAGGCGGCGTGATGTCCGGACTGGGGAAGGGTATCACCGCCGCGAGTACAGGGCGGCTCTTAGCCAACGCTGGCTTCGACGTGACCGCGGTCAAGATCGACCCGTATCTCAACGTCGACGCCGGGA
>CAZOQK010000105.1:0-7968 GCA_964581735.1 uncultured Halobacteriales archaeon
TGCCAGCGCCCCCGCCCAGTACGCCGCCGAGGCCGCGCTCTCCGGCCCACAGGAACCGGTCGCCGAGATGCGCGAGGCCTTCGAAAAGCGCCGTGACGTGTTGCTCGACGGACTCGAAGCGATGGGGCTTGAGTGTCCCCGGCCGGAGGGTGCCTTCTACGCGATGCCGAAAGTACCCGATGGATGGGTCGATGAGTGCATCGAGCGGGGCGTCGTCGTGGTGCCCGGCGAGGCCTTCGGCTCAGCCGGCGAGGGTTACGCCCGCATCTCGTATGCGACCGACATCAAGACCATCGAAGCGGCACTCGATACCATGGCCGAGGCGACCAAGGCCGTCCGGTAGCGATGGGCCTGCGGGGACCGTACGCCTCAAATCCGTCCAGCCCTACGGTGTGGTATGGACCAGCTCTCCCCTCACCACGTCCCGGTGTACGAGACACGCGACCAGCAGCGGCGACTCTGGGAGCAGTGTGCCGAGCGCGGCCAGCCGGTCGTCGCCGTCCGTGACGCCCGCCGGGGGTACATCGTCCGGTACGACCTGCAACACCTCGATGTCGAACTCTCGCCGGGTGCGCTCGCGCGGCTGCGCCGGCAGACGCGGGAGTCACGCACCTATCCGACGGCAGCCGACGGGACGCCGGCGGCGGACCCCCTCTCGGAGTCCGAAGGCGTCGGCGGCGAGGCCGGGCCGGTCTCCGGCGACCTCCACACCGACAGCGAGCAGGCGGCCCGGCGGTTGGCGTCGCATCTCTCGGCGGTTATCTTCGACCGGAGCGGCTGGCAGTAAACAGCGTGTTCGTCCCCACTCTTTTTGAGCGCTTCCGCCGAGCACACACGCATGGCGATTAGCCGTCACGAACGCGGGCCACGCGCCGCCGTCAGTGCGCTGGCCTCACAGGTCCACCCCGTCTTCATGCTCCCGCCGCTTGCCTCCTCGCTCTTTGGTGCAGTGCTGGCCGGGTCGGCGGCCGACATCTCCATACGGCTGGCCGCGCTGCACGTCACCGCCGCCTTCTTTGCGCTCTACACCGCCCACGTCACCGATGGCTACGTCGACTTCTACGTCCGCGAGGAGGACGACGACCACCCGCTCTCCGCGCGTGGCTGTAAAGTGGCCCTGGCCGGCGCGACGGCTGCCTTCTTCGCCTGTCTGGTCACTATCAGCCTGCTTGTGAACGTCTGGGCCGCACTCCTGACGCTGCCGGGCTGGCTCATCGCCGTCAACCACGCCCCACAACTCGACACCAACCCGGTCGGCGCGACGGGTGGCTACCCTGCCGGCATCGGCTTTGCCCTGCTCGGGGGGTACTACATCCAGGCAGCGGCGCTGACGCCGCTCGTGACGGCACTCGCGGCCGTGTTCGTCGTTGTCCTCTCGGGCATCAAGGTCATCGACGACGCCAAAGACTACGAGTACGACCGCTCGATTGGCAAGCGGACCGTCGCCGTTGCGCTCGGGCGCCAGCGGGCACGCACGACCGCCTACCTCCTGATGGGCACGGGCATGGTTGCCGTCGTCGCCCTCGCAGTTTCCTTGCCGGAGATGCCAGTCGGGGCTGGGCTGGCCTCGGTGGCCTTTGGCGTCGTTGCACTCCTCGCCCGCCGTGCGGAGCCGGAACTGGCGACGAAACTGTTGATTCGTGGCTCCTACGTCTTCCTCGCGGTGCTGGTGGCGACGGTGTGGTTCCGGCCGCTGGGATAGAAACGTCGCCGAAACGCGCCCCGCCCGCCGTGTCGAGCGGTCAGGTGCTCGCACCGAATCGGGGCGGGGCCGCCGGTCAACGGAAACGGAACCGTGAGGAGTCGTCGGTCAGCGTCCCGGCGACCCCGGCCCCGGCCGCGTAGGCGACCCGCTGGGCCCCACCCTGGAGGCGACGGGCGATACCCCGCTGTGGCTGGAACTCCTCGACGGTCGCCTCGGTGCCGAGTTGCGCTTCCAGCCGCTCGAGCACTGCCTCGCGGGTCCCGAGTTCATCAACCAGTCCTATATCGAGGGCGTTCTCACCGAGGTAGACGCGGGCCTCGGTGTCCCGGACCGTCTCGGCATCCAGGTCGCGGCCCTCCGCGACGCCCGCGACGAACTGGTCGTAGTAGTCATCGATGAGCCCCTGGAGGTACTCCCGTTCGTTGTCTTCGAACTGCTTCAGCGGCGTGCCAGCGTCCTTGTACTCCCCGGCAGTGAGCTGTTCGTACTCGACCCCGAGGCGGTCGGCCAGTTCGGCGGCGTTGACCCGCGAGCCGATGACGCCGATAGAGCCGACGATACTTCCCTCGCGGGCCCAGAGTTCGTCACAGCCACTGGCGATTTCGTAGCCGCCGCTGGCACAGAGGTCGGTCGCATAGGCAATGGTCGGCCCGTCGAACCGTTCGGCGGCCAGCCGGATATCCTGGCTGGGCACGATTTCGCCGCCGGGCGTGTTGAGTTTCACGAGCAGTGCGTCGGCCCCGCGGTCGGCGTCAGCGCGCTCTATCTGCTCGACGATGTCGTCGGCCGAGGCCCCGACGGGCGCACTCCCGAGGCCGCCGCCGCTGTCCCGCGAAATTTGGCCTTCGACGGCCACCTCGGCGACGTTATACGACGGGAGGGCAGAGCCGGCGACGCCGCTCCCGAGTCGGAGCGCGGTGACCCCGAGCAACGCGACGAGAACAACACCGAGCAGGTCGGTCAGCGATTCCGGGTACTCGACGAACACTGCCCATCCCGCAGCGAGTACCACGCCAGCCACGAGCACTACGACGGCCAGCCGGGCCACAGTGCGGACAAGTCCCATACCACTGTTCGGGCCACCGCAGATAAAAAGACAGTGACACCGTCCCGCGGTGGCGCCTCCCAGGGCCGACAGCGCACACCGACACGGCGTTATCAACAACAATGCCTTGGACAGTCAGCGGAGAAGTATTCTGAAACAAATAGGTCAGGACTGCCTGTTGACCGACAGTGCACGCGGATTCCGTTCGGCCGGGCGGTTTCAGCCCAGATTTTCATCATATATGTTATCAATAAAGCCGAGTATCACAAGTTATACTCGTTCATCTAAGGAAGCTTGTCCGTCGTGATGAGCGGTCAGGTCTGGGTCCGCGAGGTATCCGATCCGGTCCCAGGGTTCGAATCCGGGTCGCATAGTCGGTGTGCAGGGGGTGGCGGTTTTGAGCAGGTTACAGGTATCGAACAGGTCCGTTCAGGGGGTGACTTCGTGTCAATCAGTAATATTATAACAGTAAAAGATGTATAGTAGATTAACCAATGTCCAAGGCGTCAGGCGGGAGCAGTGGTCAGCTACGGTCGGCGTCGGCCGACTCCCCGGTGGAGTCGACGGAGACGGCGCTGTCCCGTGACGAGATATTCGAGATACTCAGCAACAGGCGGCGTCGGCACGTCCTCCACTGTCTCAAGCAACGACACGAGGAAGTGGACATAGGGGAGGTTTCGGAGCAGGTAGCGGCCTGGGAGACCGGCAAGACCGTTTCTGACGTGGGGGCGGCCGAGCGAAAGCGTGTCTACACCGCGCTCCAGCAGTGTCACCTGCCGCGGATGGACGAGAAGGGTATCGTCAGGTTCGAGCGCGACGGCGGTGTCGTCGAACTCGGCGAGACGGCCGAGGACATCGACATCTACATGGAGATAACCGAGCAGTACGACCTGCCGTGGAGTTTCTACTACCTTGCCCTGGCCAGCATCGGGACCGTGCTGGTCACGCTCTCCTGGCTCGGGTTCCCCCCGTTTGCGGCCGTGCCCGACGCCGGGTGGGTCGCGTTCGTCCTGACGACGCTCACCCTCTCGGCGGTCGCACACACGGCCTTGACCCGGAAGATGCGCCTCGGGCGGGACGGTGACCCGCCCGGGAACCAGGTCTAACGCCGTCACTGCGCGCCGTCGGCCCGGTCTCCCTCGGCCCCGTCCTCCGGCGCCGGCTCGCGGTCCGCGAGCGGGTCGGCCGATTCCCCGGTGGGGTCGGACGGCGCGTCGTACCGGTAGACCTGACTCGTGGTAAAGACCGCAAACACCTCACCGGCCGGGTCCGAGAGAACACGGCTGTCCGTGTCGATAGCCACGTCCACCAGCCCTTCGAGCGTCGCGACTGTAATCGCGGTCTCGGGAACCGACAGCGACGAGCCGTCGGTCCGGGTGATCCAGTCGTCGAACTCCTGGCGGGCGTCACGGTGGGCCAGCCACTCGCGTTCGCGCTCGGAGGGGTCGGTGACCCCCCACTGGCGGGCCCCGACACAGCACAGCCCCGCGAGAAGACCGGCGACGAGCAACACCGGCCCGCCGTAGGCTCGCAGCGGACCCGGCGACACCGGTGTCGCCTCGCGTACCGTGCGGGTGTTCGCATCGACGACCGGGCCGGCGGCCCCGACCTCGTAGACGTTGCCGTCGACCGTCACCGGGAGTCTGTAGGTGCGTGTACTCTCGACTGGGACCCCGTTGCGCGTCCCGGACAGCGAAACGCTTGCGCTGATGAACAGTCCCTTGCTGCCGGGGGTCCCGCCGAACTGGCCGTCGACGGTGTCGAGACGCTGGCTGGCGTTGCTGACGTTCAGCGTGAAGGGAACCTGAAGCCGGTCACCCGGCGACAACTGCGTCCGGTCGGTCACGAGCCGGGAGTCGAGCCGCCAGTATTCGGTCGTGTTCCCCGCCTCCGTCTCGGCAGCCGAGCGCAACACCAGCGTGAGCGTCACGCTGGCGGTCAGGTTCCCGCCCTCCCGTGCCGTGTAGCCGTACAGGAAGGTGCCATCGAGGCGGGGCGTCACTGCCTGGAAGTAGACACTCCGGTCCCGGAGCACCTCGCCCTCGTCGTACACCGCCGTCCCGTTGACCACCGTGGCGCTGTGGGTGAACGAGCCGCTGTCCTCCCAGGTCGTCGTCTGGCTGGTCCGGACCTGCGTCTCGGTGCCAGTGTAGGCGGTCGCCGTCACGTACCCCCCGAGGGCGGCGACGAGAAGCACCACGACCATCATGGGGACGAAGTAGTCGGCAAGCAGGGAGCGCACCCGGAGCCCCCACGCTGTGTTGAGCATCGTCCATCGATACAATCTGTTGGTACAAATGGATGTTGGAACGGACAGTCCGGTTGCCATGTGCAGTCAGCGAAATCGGGAGAGAAACCTCCACACTCCCGACGGGTTCTCCCGCGAGCGCGTCCGTACCCGGCCGGTCCCGACAAGTCGGGTGCCGAGCAGGTAGAACGGCACCGCGATGACCGCGTCGATAGCGGCGACCGGGAGCCACGGGTGGACGCCGTGGAGGCCCCGAATCACCGGCGGTGGCAGCACCGCCAGATACCGGTGTTCGACCACGTACCGGCGGTACGCTCCGGTTTTCGGCGGCGCAGACAGCGTCAGCGTCGCGTTCCGGACCGAATTGGGACCGACCCGGAGTGTACTGGGGCTGATGGTGACCCCCTCGCTCCCGGGTTCGAGATAGGTGACGACCGGGATGAACCCGCTGTTGCCGACGGGGTACGTCGTCGTCGTGCTCTCACCCTGCTGGACGACGAACTGGCTGTCGGACTCGAACTCCGCGCTCACGATGGAGAACTCCTGGCTCCCAGCGGGGGCCGCCATCGCCGCCGTCGCCGCGAGTGCGAGTCCCAGCGCCATCGCCGCGACCAGAAGGCGTGCGTCGGTCCCCGTCTCGCGCGCCCGGTCGCGCTCGCGGTCCGTTCCCCCATCCGAGACGAACAGGTCCAGCACGTAGAGGACGACCGTCGCGCCGAACAACAGGTAGGTCAGCCCCTGCAACCCCAGCAACGACCGGGTTCCGAGTAGCCCCGCGAGTCTGACCTGCAGCGTCTGTATCGCGCCCTGAAGCCCACCCACGGCGGTCCCGAGATACGGGATGGCGAGGACGCTCCCGCCGGGTTGCCAGGCGACAGCGACGACCTGTCCGTCCTTGACCAGTGGCTCCCCGCTGTCCTGGTCGGTGAAGGGGTTCGCGTCACCCCGCGTCACGTACCCCTGGTCGGTCTCCTCGACGACGCGGTGAGTCGTCAGCCCGCCGCCCTGGATTTCCTCGGCGCGGTACGTGACGACGTCGCCCTGCTTGATATCGCCCGCCAGCGCCGGCGGAAGGGCAACGAAGCCGTCGCCGGGCGCGAGCGTCGGTTCCATACTCCCGGTCTCGACGTAACTCAACAGGATCGGCTGGCCCAGCAGATTGCCGACCACGAGCGAGACGGCGACGAGCACGACCGCAAGCGTCAGCCCGAGGCGGAGATACCGGCGCAGGGACATCTGTACTGTCTGTATCTGTGCCAACAGGTCAGCCAGTAATAAAACCCGCTCACGTCGGCCGAAAACACCGGCCCGCGGGTGAGTTCTCGCCCACAGCGGCCGGGCCGGCGGCCCGCACGACCGTTGTGGGACCGGACGAGCGGTCGAAACCCTCGCTTATGCCGTGCGTATCGGATTCGATACCGGTTCAGGACGGGCTTGACCCGGGTTCACGCGACCCAATACAATCTGCTATGCGTACATAGCCAGACGTAGATGTACATCGAAACCACCTCCAAGGAAGTCGACATCGAGTCACTACAGCACCATCTGACCCAGGCGTTGGACGCGGCCGAGCGCGAGCCGACGAAATACCATATTCGGGAGGCCTGCCAGAAGGTCGTCATCCTGAACGAGGAGGAGTAGCGGCGAGCGGTCGGGGCATCGAACACGATAGGGGTGGGGAAACCGAGCGGACCGGTCCCGGTTTCACGGGGTCAAATACTGAGTGTGTGAAATCCTAACAGGGATATATGTCAGTCGACAGTCCTAGTGACCGGGTCGAGGTACCGCTGCTGTACGCCCACATCGCCGACGCGCGGGAACACGCCGAGAGTGAACGTGCACGGGAACATCTGGAAGAGGCCTGTGAGTACGTGATTTCGTTGGAGGAGAATCAAGAGTAATCAAGAGTAATCACCCCCGCCCTCTTTATCCACCACGACGACATCGGGATCCCCCGGCGAAGCTCCCGTGCTCGGTTCGCCCTGTGGACCGGTGATCCCGCCGGTCAGTTCGGCGAGCTCCTCGTCGATCCGGGCGCGCACTTCCGGCGGTGTGTCCTCGATGGAGAGTCCATCCACCTGTTCGAAGAAGTCGGTGATCGTCAGTGCCATGTATGAGTGTGTGTTTTGCAGGCCCACCGGCGGAGTCGAACCGCCGCGCCACGGGATGGCGGCGACCGGCGTGGGTGATCGGCACGGTCCTCAGGTCTGCCGCGGCGTATCTGTGGCGTTGTAGAGTGCTTCGACCTCGGTGTCAGAGAGCGAGCGATCGTAGATTCGGACATCATCGAGCAGACCGACGTACGGACTACCGCCGGTATGTGCTCGGCCGAACAGAACCGACTTTCCGTTCTGGACGAGTCCGTTGCTCGCGGCGGTACCCGTCACGTCGGGGGATCCGTCGATATAGATACGCCGTTCGCCGGTGGTAGTGTCGACGGTGCCGGTGACGTGTTGCCAGACCCCGGCGCTAATTTCGGTGTTCGAATCGACGATCACGTCCGTGCCGTCTCGGTTGAAAAACCGGATCCCGACGGTCGCCTGATCCGCAAGGCTGAGTGCCCACCCCAACTGTTCGTCGTCGTTCGTGACCAGCCGTTGGCCGACCTGGTCGCTCCGATGCGGATCCGCCGGGTTGATCCAGCAGGCGATGGTAGCGTCCCCGGATGGCCCGACCCAGTCGGTGTCAGTATAATCGTCCGTGCCGTCGAACGACGCGGCACCGTCCTGTTGTCCACCGGCCGATCCGACGCCGTTCTGTAGCGTCCCGTCGTGCGTCCCGACGTAGTCCGCGGCGGTGCCGTCGCCGAGGTCGTCGAGGGGCCAGTAGCTCACCAGCCCCGCGGTGGGGATGTCGTTGCCACCGCCGCCGAGCTTCCCGATGTCGGCCCCGTAGAGGTCCCGGGTTCAGGTCCTCGAGCGCGTCGTTCAGTCGGCGTCTCCGTTCAGCCGGGATGTCACCCCGCTTCAC
>CAZOQK010000106.1:0-1288 GCA_964581735.1 uncultured Halobacteriales archaeon
CCGGGACGACGTAGACCCCACCGTGCCGGTGTTCGTCGGCAGCGGCGTCACGCCCGAGAACGTCGGCGCGCTCCGTGACATCGCCGACGGCATCATCGTCGGGACGGCGATAAAGGAGGGCAACGAGACGGCAGCGCCGGTCAACCCGGACAGCGCCGAGGCGTTCGTCGCGGCCGCAGACGCGGAGTAGCAGACACTATCTGTCGGCCGGCCGAACGGCAGCCATGAGCGAGCCGCCGGTGAGCGGGACGGTTGCAAGCATCGCCGCGGGTGTCCGCCCCGACCGCGACGGGATACTCCACGAGATGGACGAGCGCGCCGACCGGGAGGGGTTCCCGACCGTCGGCCCCGAAGTCGGCGGGTGGCTCACGGTGCTGGCCCGTGCCGTCGACGCCCGGCACATCTTCGAGTTCGGCTCCGGATTCGGGTACTCGGCGTACTGGTTCGCCCGGGCGCTGGACGCAGACGGTGAAATCGTGCTCACCGAGACCGACGCGGCAAAAGTCGACGATGCCCGCGAGTACTTTCAACGCGGTGGCCTGGCTGACCGCGCACGCTTCGAGCACGGCGACGCCATCGACACCATCGAGCGCTACGACGGCCCGTTCGATGTGGTCCTGCTCGACAACGAGAAGTCGAGATACGTCGAGGCGTTCGAGGCCGTCCGCGGGAAGCTCCACCCAGGGAGTCTCGTTCTCGCGGACAACGCCGTGACCGCAGGGAGTATCGACAGCGAGGACGTAGCGGCGCTGCTCGCTGGCGAAGACCTGCCCGACGCAAGCGCGGCCAGCGTCGGTGTCGCCGACTATCTCGGGCACGTTCGCGAGGACGGGGGCTTCGAGACGGGTCTGTTGCCGCTGGGCGAGGGAGTGGCGGTGAGCGTGCGGGTCTGAGGAACGGCGAACCACATTCTCGTAGCCGAAAATGGAGGGCGATGAATTATATGGGTCCCCTCGAAAGTGACCGCCAACGCATACGTTGTACTCATGAGTCTGATGATAGACATCCGGAAGCTCGGGTTGTTCAACAAGATGGCAAAGGAGGGGGGCAACACGGTGGCGAGCCACCTCAGCCAGATGACAGGAATGGAGACGGAGATGGAGATTACGAAAATCAACTTCATCGACATTCCGGACATCAAGACCCACGTCGGCGACCAGAAGCAAATCGGCATCAACATCAAGATGCTCGAACCGCCACACGGCCACATCCTCTTTCTGTTCAACGCCGGGAGCGCGAAGGAACTGGCCCACGGCATGATGGGCGATATGGCCGGCGCCAAACGCTC
>CAZOQK010000106.1:1298-7872 GCA_964581735.1 uncultured Halobacteriales archaeon
GGGGTTTTCGGCTATGGAACGCTCCGCGATGCAGGAAATCGGCAACATCATGACTTCCGGCTTCATCGACGGCTGGGCGAACGTCCTCAACACGACCATCGATATGTCGACGCCGACCTTTACTTATGGCCCCGGCAGCGGGATGATCGACGGCCTCGTCGGCGACCGGGCCGACGAGATGGCCCTGATGTTCGATTCCCGGGTCCACGCACTTGACTCCGATATCAACGTCAAGGTCTATACCTTCCCCGAACTGGAGGAGCTGGTCGGACTAATGCAGGAAATCGAAGTTTAAAACGGGAAACTAATTGAGAGTTTCCGTCGGTTCCCTATTCTATATGTGATTGGCTCTCTAGGGGTGTGTATGGACCTACTCGAAGACAGCATCGTTCCCAAGGAAGCCCGGGACATCAAGGCCGAGGCACGGGAGTTCGCAGAAGAGTACATCGAGTCGAACGCGGCGGAGTACTACGAGAGCGGGGAGTACCCCTGGGAAATCCTCGAAGCGGGGATGAGCGCGAACCTGGTCGCACAGGACGTTCCCGAGGAGTACGGCGGGCGCGGGCTCTCGCTGGAGCAGGTACTGGCCGTCGCCGAGGAGTTCTATCGGGCCGACGCCGGTATCGCGCTGACACTCCAGCTCGCGAGTTTCGGTGCCGAAATCGTCGTCGACCACGGCAACGATGAGCAAAAAGAGGAGTACGTCCGGCCGGTCGCCGAAAACGAACAGATTACCGGGCTCGCAGTCTCCGAACCTGAGACAGGCAGTGACCTGGCGGGGATGACGACAAGCGCTGAAAAGGACGGCGACGAGTACGTCCTCAGCGGCGAGAAATACTGGGTCGGCAACGGCGTTGAAGCCGACTGGGTCACCGTCTACGCAAAGACGGGCGACGACGAAAACAACAGGTATGGAAACTACTCGATGTTCATCGTCCCGACCGACACTGACGGGTACGAGGCCGAGCACATCCCCGAAAAGATGGGCTTCCGAGCGTCGAAGCAGGCCCACATCGTCTTCGACGACTGCCGTGTCCCCGAGGAGAACCTCATCGGTGCCGAGGGCGCTGGCTTCTACATGCTCGCGGAATTCTTCAATCACGGGCGTGTCATCGTCGGGGGCCACGGCCTCGGACTCGCCGCGGCGGCAATCGAGGAGGCCAGCGACTTCGTCCACGACCGCGAGGCCTTTGGCCGCTCGGTCGATGAGTTCCAGGCCGTCCAGCACGACCTCGCAGAGATGCGCATGGAGTTCGAGGGGTCGCGCGCGCTCGTCTGGCGCGCCGCCGAGAAAGTCGCCAACCAGGACCACTCGGGATACTGGGCCGCACTCGCGAAAGCCGACGCCACGGAGACGGCGATGTTCTGTGCAGAACGGGGCATGCAACTCCACGGTGGCCGCTCCGTGCTGACAGAAAACCGCATCTCGCGGGTCTACCGTGACGTGCGGATTCCGGTCATCTACGAGGGTGCAAACGCCGTCCAACGTAACCTCATCTACAACCAAGCACCGCGGTAAAAGCGCGTCCCGGCCAGCGGTTCGGTCGACTCGGCAGGCTTTTTCCTCGCGATACCGTCGTGGGAGACGAGTATGAGGGGTCGGTTGCGGGCCGCGAAGCGGCAGGTCGTCGACGACCTCGCTACGGACCCGTATCTCCCCTACATCCTCGGGCTCGCGCTCTTTCTCGGGCTCGTTGGCATCTGGCACCGGGTCCCGAACTTCGCCACCCGGGACGAGCGCTGGCGCGTCATCGACCCGATGGAGGTCATCGGACACGTCGTCGCCGACCCGAGCATCGACTCGTTGCGACGCGGGCTGACCTCCTGGCGCAACTACGGCGCCACCTTCTACCTCTACGGGCTTGCCATTCTCCCGGTCGTCGCCGTCGCCGCGCTGTCCGGGCAGTTGGAGGTGTTCGTCGACGCCGCGACCCACCGCTTTGCCGCCCCGAGCGGTCGGGGCACGGTCAGCTACTGGCGACACTGGCAGGGCACGCCCGCTTGGGTGTGGACATCGAGTATCGTGCTGGCCCGACTGGTCAACGTCGTCCTCGGGATCGGGAGTGTCTATCTGTTGTATCGGCTCGGAACACAGCTCCGGGACCGTGCGACCGGCCGTCTCGCTGCCCTGTTTCTGACGGTCACGTGGGTGTTCCAGATACTGGTTCACGAAGCGGGCGAGGACGGCCCCGGGGTCTTTTTTCTCCTGCTTGCGTTCTATCTCGCGGTCCGCTACGTCGAGGACGGCGCGCGGTTTCACCTCCATGCCGCCGCGGTCGCGGGTGGGTTCGCCACGGCAATCAAACTCTCGATGGGCGTCGTCGCGCTGGTCATCGGCGTCGCGTTCATCCTCCGGGTGCGTCACAGCGATGGCGGCTGGCGGGAGACACTCTGGAAACCGCGAGTGTTCGTGGGTGCGGCGGCACTCGGGGCGGTCACTATCGTCGTCGGTTACCCCAGCGCCCTCGCGGGCGGGCTGGAGCTACTCGGCGAGCGCATCAGCCGCGGCACCTCGGCCAAGCAGGACCTGCACGGCTGGCGTGACGAGCCGAGCTGGTGGTGGCTGGTCCGGGGGTATCTCCACGGCGCCGGCGTCCCGCTGGCGCTGGGGCTGGTCGGGGGTGTCATCGCCGGGGTCGCCCGCCTGCGCGAGCGCTCGCTGGAGACCGACGGGCTTATTCTCGCGCTGGTGAGTGTCGCCGTCTGGCTTGCCGTCTTCGTCCGCTGGGAGTACATCCGCTCGACGCACCTGTTTCCGACTTTCCCGATACTCGCGCTCGTCCTCGCCATCGGGTTACGACGGCTCACCGAGCGCCGCGAGACGGTCGGGCGGGCGCTGGTCGCCCTCCTGCTGGTGACCAGCGGCATCTACACGGCCGTCGGCGTGGCCGGGTACGCCGCCGAGCCGCGCGACCGGGCGACCGGTTGGCTGGCCGCGAACGCACCCGAGGACGCCACCGTCGAGACGTACGAGTACGACCCACAGGAGGCCACCGTCCCCCACCACCTCGCGGTGAATCAGCCGACCAACCGGACGATGGTAATCGGCGGGCGGCAAGGGACGCTCGACTGGGACGACTGGATAGTCGCGATGCCCGAGCGGTGTCCGGAGTACATCTCCTTGACCTACCCCGGCGCAATCTCGTATCTGGTCCCAGAAAACCACAGCATGCGCTCCGAACGGCGGTCGAACCCGCGCCTGACGGAGTATATCGGAGACCTGCTCGCTGAGGACCGCTACCCCTACGAAATCGTCGGCGAGTACGGCCCTCGCCCGTGGTTCCTCCGGACGGCGGACCCCGAACCCAGAGGCCGGTGGTGGAATCTCGGACGCGTGGGCGTCTCGCCCCGGACCATCCAGTACGGCGACCCCCAGGACATAGGCATCGACCAGTACACTGTCGTCCTCGGACGGACCGGCGGGTGCGGGGAGGCGACCTGAGCTACTGTTCGGGCGTCCCGTAGGCGGTATCGAGATACTCGACGAGCCGGTCGACGGTCGATTTGTCGTAGGTCCAGAAGCCATAAAACGACTGCGGGGCCCGCTCCTCTGCCAGCAGGGCACAGTGTGTCTTCGGCGTGCCGCCGTCGAAGACGACGAACCAGGACTGTTCGAGTTCCGCGGCCCGTTCGACGTGCAGCGCCAGCCCGTCGCTCCGTGGGAACTCCGTATCCGGGACGGCGTAGGCGTGGATGTCGACATCGGTCGACCCCAGGCGTTCGTAGACGGGGAGTTCGTTCCGGAGTGTCGAGGTGTACTGGAACCCAGCGTGGAGGACGCCGCTGTCGACGCGGAAGGCGCGGTCCTCGATTTCTCGGGAGGCCGCGACCATCTGCTGGGTGTCCCAGGAGGTGAACATCGTCTCGTCGAGGTGGGCGAGCAGGGAGCTGTAGGGACGCTCGTCAAGGCCCAGTGAGGCATCCTCGGCGAGAAGCGAGTCGAGCCTCTCGGTGCTCGTCGCCGTCAGCACTTCGCCGTCCTCACTGAGCGTGACGAACTGCCCGGGTCGCCCGCTGTCGGTCGATTCGCCGACGACGCTGACGTTCCGGTCCGCGAAGTACTCACGGAGCTCGGAGACGACCGACTCCTCGGTGTTGAACACCGTCACCGTCTTCCGGTGGTCCTTGACACCCGAGATGAGCTCCGAAAGTGACATGCTCTATCTCACCGAATGCAATAGGCGTGATTCAATGTTCCGCCGGATACGCCGGTCAGTTTCCCGACACCGCCGACGCCGTCCAGGTCAATCCCGCCGCCGTCGGTTCCTCACCGATGATTGGTAACGATAATCATTATTCGTCGTGATAAGTCTTTAGTTCCAACCACTCCTCAACTCTAGTACGGCACCCAATCCGGTGTCTGTCGGCAGCGGTCGGCGCCCACACCACGGCAGACGGGTCGACAGACGCCAGCACAGGCGGGGCCAACAAGCTAGATATGACAGCAGACACACTAATGTGGCGAATCGCCGGTGGCTCCGGCGACGGCATCGACTCGACCAGCCAGAACTTCGCCAAGGCGCTGATGCGCGCCGGACTGGACGTGTTCACACACCGCCACTATCCATCACGAATCCGTGGCGGGCACACCTACGTCGAAGTACGCGCGTCGGACGAACCGGTCCGCTCGCGCGGCGACGGCTTCAATTTCCTGCTGGCGCTTGGCGACAGTTTCGCCCGCAACCCACAGGAAAACGCCTACTACGGCAACGAGGAACTGAAACCCCTGACCGAGAACTTGGACGATTTGAACGAAGGTGGTATTATCGTCTACGACACCGGCCAGTTGGACGAAGAAGAAATTGCACGGACCGACCTGGAGGCGCGTGCCGAGGAGAACGACTGGCACGTCTACCCGATGAATCTCCGGGAACTCGCCCGCGAACACGGTCGTGATGTGATGCGAAACACCGCTGGCGTCGGTGCGACGGCCGCGCTCCTGGATATGAACCCCTCACACTTCGAGGAACTCATCCGGGAAGCGATGAGCGGCGAAGTGATGGAGGCCAACATCGACATCCTCGAAGCGGCATACGACCGAGTGAACGAGTTCGACCAGGGCCACGACCTGCGCGTGCCCGGGGGAACCCACGACGGCGAGCAGGCGATGATGACCGGGTCGAACGCCATCGCCTACGGCGCAATCGACGCCGGCTGTCGGTTCATCTCCGGCTACCCGATGACCCCCTGGACGGACGTGTTCACCATCATGTCCCAGAATCTCCCCGAGTTCGGGGGCATCTCCGAACAGGTCGAAGACGAGATTGCGGCGGCGTCGCTCGCACTCGGTGCCTCACACGCCGGTGTGAAGGCGATGTCCGGTTCCTCGGGCGGTGGCTTTGCCCTGATGAGCGAACCGCTCGGACTGGCCGAGATGACCGAGACACCGGTCGTCCTCGTCGAGGCGATGCGGGCCGGGCCGTCGACGGGGCTGCCAACGAAACCCGAGCAGTCGGACCTAGAACACGTCCTCTACACCAGCCAGGGGGACTCCAATCGGGTCGTCATGGCACCCGCAAACATCCGCGAGTGTTACGAGCAGACCCGACTAGCCTTCGAACTGGCGTACGACTACCAACTGCCGGCTATCGTCCTCTACGATCAGAAGATACAGGGCGAAGTTCGGAACGTCCCGACCGAATTCTTCGATCAGGAGCCGGACCCGACGATGGGTAAAACGCTCACCGAAGCCGAAATCCTCGACGAGGCACACCACAAAGGCGGGAAGTTCCAGCGTTTCGCCCACGACCCGGAGGGCGGCGTGAATCCGCGGACGATTCCGGGGCAAAAGAACGGGCGGTTCCTCGCGACGGGCAACGAGTCCGAGCCGACGGGCCACATCAGCGAGGACCCCGACAACCGCACCGCACAGATGAACCGGCGGCTGGGCAAACTCGACCTGGTTCGGACGAAATTGAACGACAGAGACGCCTCGAATCAGACCCACCACGGCCCCGAGGATGCAGACCTCGGCATTCTGACGTGGGGCAGCCAGCAGGACACCGTCTTTGAGGCCGTCGACCGGCTGAACGGACTCGGCCACGACGTGAAGGCACTCGGCGTCAGCGACATGCTGCCCTATCCTGAGACGGAGGTGACGGCGTTTCTCGAATCGGTCGCGGAGTGTCTCGTCGTCGAGATGAACGCGACGGGACAGTTCCGCGGCCTCACACAGAGGGAACTTGGCCGGTTCGGCGACGAGATGTCCAGCCTCCTCAAGTACGATGGGGAACCGTTCGAACCCGGCGAGATCGTCGAGGGGTTCCAGTCGAGTCTCGACGGGGGCGACCCGGCAGGACAGAACGTCAAATACGTTCCGGCGGCAGGTGATTAACAATGAGCGCATTCTCAGCAATCAACGACGACAGCGAGATCGAACAGGAGGATTTCACACCGGGGATCGAACCGCAGGCGACGTGGTGTCCCGGGTGTGGTGACTTCGGCGTCCTCAAGGCGCTGAAACAGGCCATGCCCGAAGTGGGCCGCACACCGGACGAGACGCTTCTCGTCACCGGCATCGGCTGTTCGGGCAAGCTCTCCTCGTATTTCGAGAGCTACGGCTACCACTCCATAC
>CAZOQK010000107.1:0-7869 GCA_964581735.1 uncultured Halobacteriales archaeon
TTTGCCCTCGTCGATGCGCTGGACCTGTGCCTTCTCGCCTTTGAACGGGCCGGCGATGAGTTCGACGATGTCCCCTTCCGCGATGCCTTCGACATCCGGTTTCGGCGAGAGAAAGTGCTCGACCTCGGCGATGGAGGACTCGCCGGGGACAACGCCGTTGGCGTGTGGAATCTCGTCTAAGATGCGGTCGAAGACGTTGTGATCGTCGGCCTCAACCATCACATAGGAGGTCAGCGAGTCCGGCGCGAGCGCGGCGTGAATGGACTCCTCCTCGCGGTTCATATTCATATCGGCGACGGTACGCTCCTGGCTGGCCGTCGTCTTGATAGCGTAGATACCCGTGTCATAGCTCTTTTGTTCTGGGTCTTCCTCCCTGGCGTCATTGTCGTCCATCTCGGCCGGTTCGGCATCGAGGAGGTCACTGTCCTCGTCCGCGGGCTCGGCGTCAAGGGGGGTCTCGCCGGGCCCAGCGCTGAGCGGGTCCTGCGGGGAGTTCCCGTCGAAGTCGTCGTCGGCCATCACGGACCACCTGGGATGAAGAACATGACCGTATAGATCAGGAATCCCAGAATCCCGACGAGCGCGATGCCAGCCCCCGCGATTTTGGCGACCTGCGAGAACTCGTTCCAGGACGGCGTACTCGCCAATTTGAGTACGCGGGCGTACGAGCTCAGGTCTTTGGGCGTGTTCATGACCACAGATTCCCACTCGGCGCTTTTTTATCTTCCGACACCGAGGGACGCTTGTGCTTGCTCTGACGCAGCCGCTACCGAACACAACAAGAAAGCCCCGGCCGCGAGCGCTCCCGCGGGTCGCTGTGCGCTTTGCTCACTCCGTTCGCTGCAGTGCTTACGTCCCCGGGGTTCGCGCTCACGGCCGCCGGGAGAGCTTCGCTCTCCCGAGCTCACGGCGGCTCTGCCGCCGTGAACGCCCCTTTCAGTCCTGCCCGCATAGATGACCGGCCAAGCTACGGGGTGGGACTGAAAAAGGCAATCCGCTACGGGAAGCACGCTGATGTAAGCACGCGAACTTGTGAGCGCCCGCAACGAAGCACGCGACCGTAGCGGATTGGGGACTTCTCGCTGTTAGTAACCGCTCCACTGCATGAAACAAACGTCACTACTGCAATGGAGAGAACAGAAAGCGCTGCTAGTCCACGTAGTCGATGTCTTCGCCGAGTTGCTGTGCGGCCTTCTCGCGTTCAGCCCCGCTCTTGCCGTAAATCTGCGGGCTCTCGACGCCCGTGACGACAATCATCGTCTCCATCTTGCCCTCGAACTCCTGATTGACCGATGCGCCCCAGATGATGCGTGCGTCGGGGTCGATGCGGTCGTAGATCTCCTCGACGACACCCTCCGCCTCCTCGATGCTCATGTCCGCGCCGCCGACGACGTTGACCAGCGCGCTGTTCGCGCCGTCAAACTCCACGTCGAGCAGGGGCGAGCGAAGCGCCGAGCGAATCGAGTCCTGGGCTTTGTTCTCCGAATCACTCTCACCAAGCCCGATCATTGCGACGCCGCCGTTCTCCATGATGGTGCGAACGTCGGCAAAGTCCACGTTGACCAGGCCGGGTTTGGTAATCAGCTCGGTCATGCCCTTGACCGAGCGCATCAACACGCGGTCACAAATCTTGAACGCGTCCTGCAGGGGCATCGACGGCGCGTAATCGAGGAGGCGGTCGTTCGGGACGACGATGACCGTATCAGAAACAGCACGCAGTCGCTCCAGCCCGGCGTCGGCGTTGGCACGGCGGCGCTCACCCTCCGCGGTGAACGGAATCGTCACGATGGAAATCGTCAGCGCGCCCGACTCCTGGGCGGCCTGTGCGACGACCGGTGCCGCGCCGGTGCCGGTCCCGCCGCCGAGCCCAGCGGTGACAAAGACCATATCGGAGCCGTCGATGGACTGCTGGATGTCCTCGATGTTCTCCTGGGCGGCTTCCTCGCCGATTTTCGGCACCGAACCGGCCCCCCGACCGTTGGTCCGCTTCTTGCCGATGAGAATCTTGGTGTCGGCTTTGACCTCATCGGCGAGGTGCTGGGCGTCGGTGTTTGCCGCGACCAGTTTCGCGCCATGGATACCCTCCTCGGTCATCCGGGTGACGGTGTTGCCGCCGGCGCCCCCACAGCCGACGACGGTGATTTTCGTTTCGAGGTCCTCAACGACTGCGGCGAGTTCCTCGTCCGTCATCTGCCCCGTGGTCGATGGATTGTCTGCCGTCGACATCTCCTTGGTCTCCGGCTCGGCCTCGTCCTCCCGTTTCTCCTCGGCCTCGTCGATTGCGTCGTCGATAATCGAATCCATATTTAAATGCCCTTTTGAAGACGGATCTTAATAGGTTTTCCCCTGCGTCTGACGCACGGCTGACGATTCCTGCTAATCGGCTGCTACATGCTTGCCCGAAACAGTAGTCTCGAACTACTCCAGTGGAAACCGACGTTCGCGCTCGTCGCTGACGGTCGACGGCGGGATGGTCTTGCCGTCGACCTCGACCGGGTGGCCACTCGAGAGTTTGCCGAACTTTGGGCCTTCGGGGACACCCAGCGTCCGGGCTTTCTCGGCCGAGAAGGCCTGCTCGAGGGCGATCAGTTCGTCGCCCGCGCGCCTGACGCTGTCATAATGCTCCCGGAGGATGTCCGCCAGCGCGTCGACGACCCCCTCACGGTCCGCGCCGGCCGCGAAAACCACGGGATTCGTCGGGCGCGTCCCACCCTGGTCGGTGCAAAACGCGAGGGTTTCGGCCACAAGCAGGTCGTAGGTTGCCTCCCGGTCGATACCGCGTGCCTCGTCCAGCAGGTCCGTGGGGAGCGATTCGACTACAAACTCCCCATCGTAGCCCGCGGCTGGGTCGCCAAAGCGGAGCCCATCGGCGACCGATGTGACTGCCGACTCCACGCGGTCGACGAACCCGAGCTGGACACCGTCTGTCTCGCGGACCCACGTCTCGCTGACGACGCGCCCGCCAGCACGCTCGACGGCCGCGGCCACGTCCGGGCGGTCCCCGTCGACCAGCGCGTACGCGGCACGGCTCGTCTCGAACGCGTCGGCGAGCACCCGTTGGCTCGACTCGCTGTCGAGGTCACCCATCGCGTCGAGCCCCCAGTCGGCGGCGATGTGTCCGACCGCCCAGTCCGTCTCACGAACGACGCGCTCGAAGCGCGGGGCGTAGTGGCCGCCGCCGATGCCAAGCAGGTGACGGCGGTGGCTGTCACCCACTTTGCCGTCCTCGGGCGCGCGGTCCGGCGCGACCACTCGAAGGTCGAGAATCGCCTGGGCGACGGCGCGTGCGGCGTCGGGGTCGTCCCACTCCGACTGGCTTGACCCGACCTCGACGAACATCGACGGCACGCCAACCTCGGTCGGGCCGTGGTGGGTACACTCCATCCCCACTTCGTACTCCTCGGGCGCGTGTTCAGCCAGCGCATCGAGAGCGCGGGCGTGAGCGTTCGGGCAGGCCCACGCGACGGCGTCATCCTCGCCGCCGTGGTCGGCCGGGCCGAAGTTCCCGGTGTGATGGGCCGTCAGGAGTTCGTCGGTCTTGCCGGCGTGTTTCGAGGCGACGGCGAGCAAATCGATGTCGCCGAAGGCATCGGCCGGGCGGTCCAGCCGGAGATGCAAGTCCCCGAACTCCCGGAGTTCCACACCGTCAGCGCGGTAGACGGTGCCGCCGCCGTCGGTGTCGGAGCGGGAGTCGTCGGTGTGTTCGGTCCACGACTCGATGTCGAGCAGGTGTTCGCCGATGTGGACCGAGGCGTCGTCGGCGCGGGAGACGAGGACTCCGAGCATCAGTCGGCGTGGCCGGGTTTGGTCGGTTGCTGGCCGGCGGCCTCGCGGACGGCAAAGGCTGTCAGCTCGAACAGTTCACGCAGCCGCTTGCGTCGGGCGAGGAGTATCGCCGTCCCGGCGACGAGATAGATGGCGGTGTAGGCGAGCAGCAGTTCGTACTTCGGGTCGGGAAACGGTTCCCAGGTGCGGAGGAACATAAACTCCAGCAGGACCTGGGAGATGAAAAGCACGAACAGGGCAAGCGCTTCCCGGACGGAGATGCTGAAATCGACGAGCAGTGCAAGCGCAAAAAACGACTGGGCGGCCGTAATCCAGATTTCCGCGGCTTGAATCCCGTCGAACGGGAGCGTGCCGTACCGACCCAGCCCCAGCGAGTAGACGACGACCAAGGTTCCGATGAGCAGTGTCCACTGATTGAGCTTCGAGGAAATGAGCGCGTTGAATCCCGCGGTCGAGCGGGCCTTGTAGACTAGCACCGAGACGACGATGAGTTCGGGCGATTCGCTGGCCAGCGGCGCAATCCATTGAATCATGAAGAAGGCGGGGACACCGATTGACTCGCCGATGTTCTCCAGTCCGTGTGCGAACGGCCCGACGGCGACGAAGATGAGAAAGCCCGAGTATATAAAGAGTGCAAGCACCGTCGCGACACGGCGCGGGCGACGCCACTGCTGGAGGTAGGCGGGCACGCCGACGTGTTGGTCGCCCTCCTCTATGTCACCGCGGATGATGATGCCGATGTAGGCGACGTAGAGGCCGATGAGTACGACGAAATCGAGGATGTCGATACCGCCGCCCAGCGGGACAAAAAAGGCCCACGCCGTCGCGGCAAAGAGGAAGGCAATCTCGGTGGCGATGTCCGTGTCCAGATTGACCCGCGTGGCGAGCAATCCCTCGCGGGACTCGACAGCGGGGTCGGCGGTGCGGCGGGCCTGCCAGACGGTCAGGAGGGCGATACCCGCCCAGCCAAGCCCGATGAGGATACGGTTCGCGCCGGTCATGTTGGCGACGGCGAGGTTGGCGTCCCCGCAAGCGTCCGCGAGGCCGCTCGCAACGCCCGCGCCGTGCCCGCCGGTGGCGACGTTCGCACAGGCCTCGGTGGTCGCGCCGCCCGAGCCGGCGCCCCACGCGTAGAGTGCGTCGACAGCGTACTCCGGGGCGACGGCCAGCACCGCGAGGACGGCGATGGCGAACGCCCGTGGCACGTCTTTCTCGGCGGTTTCGGCGCCCCATGCCAACAAAAAGGAGGCCCCGAGGACGGCGATGCCGCTGACGGCGACGGTGGCCACGTCGCTGAAGTCGATGCCCAGTGCCCAGACGAGAACCCAAGGCACCGAGAGGGCAACGGCGACGGCGACAGCAGTCAGCGGGTGACGAAGGCGACTCACTATCAGCCCTCTCGGTACTGCGGCAGGAATGTCTTGCGATGTGGACGACCGTGGCGACTATATCCGACCGCCCGCAGGTACCGCTATGGATGTCTACGGACTCATCGGCAACCCTGTCGAACACTCGCTGTCGCCGCCGATGCACGAGGCCGCCTACGACGCACTCGGCATTGACGCCCGCTACATCACGTTCGAGCCACCCGAAAACGGCGGCACGACGGCCGTCGAGAGTGCGGCCACGCTCGGCGTTTGCGGCCTGAACGTCACTATCCCGTTCAAACAGCAAGTTCTCGATGCGGTCGAGACTGCCCCACTTGCCGACCGTATCGGCGCGGTCAACACCATCGACTTTGCCACCTCGCCGCCGACGGGCTACAACACCGACGCCACCGGCGTTGTCCGCTCGTTCTCCCATCACGATGTTACCCTCGAGGGCACTGCCGTCGTCGTCGGCGCTGGGGGCGCCGGTCGCGCGGCCGCGTTTGCGCTGGCAGACGCGAGCATGCGGGTCCACGTGTGCAACCGCACCGAATCGAAAGCCCACGAGCTCGCGGTGGCCGTCGCCGACTCCCACCCCGAGGGCGAGTCCGCCACGCAGGGCGGTGGCCTCGATAGGCTCCCCGACCTAATCGCCGACGCCGACGTGCTCGTCAACGCCACCAGCGTCGGGATGGAGGAGGACCGCTCGCCGGTACCCGCCGACGCGCTGCACGCCGACCTGGCGGTGCTGGATGCGGTGTACTCGCCCATCGAGACGCGCTTGCTGAGCGACGCTGCGGCCGCCGGCGCGACCACCATCGACGGCGCGTGGATGCTCCTGTTCCAGGGGGTCGAGGCGTTCGAACGGTGGACTGGCCGGGACGCGCCGGTTGATGCGATGAACAAGGCGCTTCGGACACGTCTTTAAGTACGGCGCGGCACAATCGTTCGATATGGGGTTGCTGGACAAACTCAAATCTCTCTTCGGTTCCGACCAGAACGGTCAGTCGCCCGCGCGGGGGACGGAGGCCGACGTGACAGTCGAGCACGAACCCGCCGCCGAGTCCGAACACGCGGTCAAGGGGACTGACACCGGCAGGCAACAGCAGGGCCACGGCCAAGGCAACCAACAGGCCGCCGGCACGCAGACGGCCGAGCCACGGGCCGGCGACGCGGCGCCCGCCGAACAGGGTGCCGAGGCGGACCCCGAAGAACCGACGAACACGCCGGTAGAAACTGCGTCGGAGCCGACCAAAGCGGAGACAGATGAGACCGAGACGGCAGCAGAGACCGATGACGAAGCGGTCGAGCAGGCGGCCGTCGAAAGCCCCTCTGTCGAGGAAATCAAAGGTATCGGGCCGACCTACGCTGAGCGACTCGAAGCCACAGGCCTCGGGACCGTCGCCGACCTCGCAGCGGCGGACCCTGCTGACGTGGCCGAAGCCGCAGAGACCGGCGAAAGCCGCGCCGGCGACTGGGTCGAACGCGCCGGAGAATTCTAAGTTTCGGGAACCGCAAAACGGTTACGCGCTCCTGTTCTTCTGTGCGATAATGGCTGAAGTCGTCACCGCCAGGGAGAGGTTCCTGCGGACTGCAGGCGACGCGCCACCCGGGGCGCGCGTTCCAGTCGAAGTTCGTCTCACCGTTTCGGACCCGTTCGACGCCTACCGCCGGGCACGCGACGGCCCCAGCGGGGTCTACCTCGATACCACCGGCGGCCAGTCGGGTTGGGGGTACTTCGCCACCACGCCCGTTGCGTTCGTCGACGCCGACCCCGACGAGGACAGCCTCGACACGCTCGCGACGGCCCTCGGCGGTGAGACTCTCATTCGCGGCGACTGTGACGTGCCATACCCCTGCGGTGCCGTCGGCTGGCTCTCCTACGACACCGCCCGCGAACTCGAAACCCTGCCCGAGAGTGCCGTCCGTGACCGCGAACTTCCCCGCCTGCAACTGGCCACGTACGACCGCATCGCGGCGTGGGAACGCCCAAGCAAGGGGGACGTGACACTCCGCATCACTGCCTGTCCGCAAGTCGAGGACCCCGGGGACCGCGACGGACTGGTCGAGACGTACCTCCTCGCCCGCGACCACGCCCGGGAACTCGCCCGCGAGGCCATGGAGGGCGACCCCGCCGTGGGGCCGCCACCGGTCGAAGCCAACAGCGCACACTTCCGGAGCGACCGTACCCGCGCCGACTTCGCCGAGCGCGTCCGCAAGGTCAAGACGCACATCCGCGACGGCGACACGTTCCAGGCAAACGTCTCCCAGCGGTTGCGCGCCCCTGCCGCGGTCCACCCCGTTGAAGCGTTCGATGCGCTCCGGGATGTAAACCCCGCGCCGTACTCCGCGCTGCTGGAATTTCCCGGTGTGGACCTTGTTTCCGCGAGTCCCGAACTCCTGCTGGAACGCGACGGCGACTGCCTGGTGACCGAACCCATTGCGGGCACCCGGCCCCGCGGAGCGACCGAAGCTGAAGACCAGCGCCTGGAGGCGGACCTGCTGGCTGACGAGAAAGAACGGGCCGAACACGCGATGCTCGTCGATTTGGAGCGCAACGACCTGGGCAAGGTCAGCGCGTACGGCAGCGTCGACGTGAGCGAGTATCGCCGCGTCGACCGCTACTCCGAGGTGATGCATCTGGTCTCGGAAGTCGAAGGGCGACCTACGCTGAGCGACTCGAAGCCACAGGCCTCGGGACCGTCGCCGACCTCGC
>CAZOQK010000108.1:0-7842 GCA_964581735.1 uncultured Halobacteriales archaeon
GAGCAACTCGACCGTTACTCCCGGCACGTCATCATGGACGAGGTGGGGCCGGCGGGCCAGGCAGCGTTGCTCGACGCGAGTGTCCTCGTCGTCGGCGCGGGAGGGCTCGGGTCGCCCGTCTGTCAGTATCTCGCCGCCGCCGGCGTCGGCCGCCTCGGCATCGCCGACGCCGACCGCGTCGAACGCTCGAACCTCCAGCGACAGGTCATCCACGGCGATAGCGACGTGGGCCGCCCGAAGGTGGCGAGTGCCGCCGACTTCGTCGCCGACCTCGACCCCGACGTGACCATCGACCGTCACGAGTTGCGGGTCGGCCCCGACAACGTCACCGACCTCGTTGCCGACTACGACATCGTGGTCGATACCTCCGACAACTTCCCCACGCGCTTCCTGCTGAACGACGCCTGCGTGCTCGCGGACACACCGCTCTCACACGGTGCCATCTACCGTTTCGAGGGCCAGGTGACGACGGTCACCGGCGGCCAGCCCTGCTACCGGTGTCTGTTCCCCGAATCCCCACCCGAGGGTGCGGTCCCAGACTGTGCGACGACGGGCGTGCTCGGTGTCCTGCCGGGCGTCGTCGGGTCCATACAGGCCACCGAAGTCGTCAAACTCCTCGTCGGCGAGGGTGAGTCGCTTGCCGGCCGCCTGCTCGTCTACGACGCCGCCGACATGACCACCGAAGAGGTCCCGATTCGAGCCACCCCCGACTGCCCGGTCTGTGGCACGGACAGAATCGATTCCCTCGAAGGTATCGAGTACACGGCGGGCTGTGCGGTCCGGGAGTGAGGTGGTCGCGCACGGGCGAGTGATGTTATCACGCGTGGAAGTCGCGGGCATGAGTTTACAGCGTGGGAAGTCACAGCAGGGGGTACGGAGCTGAAGTGGGGCCGGAAACCGATGTCAACACCTGAAATCACGGCCGACGGACTGACAGGGCACGTCGAGCGGTCACTGCCCGACTACGTGGAGTTCGTCTACGCACTGGTGCTGGTCTGGGGGTTTGGTGACATCGTCTCGGCGGTGAGGGACGTGGCGGTGGAGGCGGATCCGTGGACGCGGGTTTTGCTGTCGATGGAACCGTTGCTCGTGCTCGCAGTCAAGGCCGCTGTCGTGCTCTATGCTGGCGTCGTGCTGCTGGAGTGTCGGGCCGTCGTCGAGCGGGTGCCGGGCTGGCAGGTCTGGTTCGTCGCAGTCATCGTCGCGGGGTGGGCGGTGGTGCTGAACAGCCTCGCTATCGGCATCGCGGTGCTTGTCTGAATCAGGCTTCGAGCGTCGCAAGCGGCTGGACTGCATCCACCGGCGGCGTGTCGAACTGTTCTGGATGCAGAATCCACGCGAGAAACTCGAGCGTCTCGACGAGTCGCGGTCCCGGTCGGTTCACGTAGTGGTGGCCGTCGACGACGTACACCTCGTCCCGTTGGACAGCGGTCAGATCCTCCCAGCCGTCCCTGCCGGTCACGTCGGCGAGGTTCGCAGTCGTCTGCTCGATGTCGAATCCACAGGGTGCGAGGACGAGCACCTCGGGGTCGTAGGAGCGAATCGCCTCCCACTCGCGGGGCCGCGAACTGGCGCCCCGCTCGGCGAGGCCATAGCGCCCACCCGCCAAATCGACTATGCCGGGAATCCAGTGGCCCGCGACCATCACGGGATCGAGCCAGTCTAGCACTGCGGTCCGGGGACGGCCCTCAGTCGCGCCCGCCGCGCGCTCGATGACATCGATGCGCCCTTCCAGTTCCGAGACGAGCTCGGCTGCGCGCTCGCTCCGACCGAGCGCGTCCCCAATGCGCTCGATATCGGCCAGCATGTCAGCGAGGCTGTGTGGGTCGGTCGTCAGCACGGCCGCTTCCAACCCCAGTTCGTCGACGGCCTGGCGGACCCGGACCTCGTCGACGGCACACACGTCACAGATGCCCTGCGAGACGACCAGGTCCGGCGAGAGCGTCGCCAGCGTCTCGCGGTCGAGTTCGTAGACGCCGCCCTCCTCCTGTGCGGCGAGCGCCTGCTCGTCGATTTCGCCGCTGGTCGCTTCGGCATCGATCTGCGAGCGGTTGACAGCGGGCTGTTCGTTCGCCGCCGGCGGGTAATCGCACTCGTGGGAGACCCCAACTGGCTCGATGCCGAGCGCGTAGACGATTTCTGTGGCCGAGGGCAGCAGCGAGACGACGTTCATAGCCGGGTATTGAGGCCCGTACACCTAAACCTTCAGCGCTGGCGCGGATGCAGGACACCGCCGAGGAGATGGGAGCCGACGCAGTCGTCGGTGTCAGGACAGGAATCTCACAGACTACGAGCGGCGGCGTCGAGATTGTCGCCTACGGGACTGTTATCGAGTTCGACTGAGGGAGCCACAAAGACCGGGTATCGGCTTAACAGATGGGTTTGGGGTCAAAGCCCATCGCATCCAGGCGCTCGACGTAGTCGTCGTACGCGGCCTCAACGACACCCATCGCCGCCTGTTTGGCACGGTCCCAGTCCCCGTCCGTACAGCACGCATCGAGCGCGGACTGGCCGGTCGCGAGCATCGCGTCGGTGTCGGCCCGCAGGTCCCGGAACAGGTCCGCACGCGGGCTGTCGGCCTCGTTGACGAAGAAACTCACACACTGCAGGAGGAGGCGGTCGAGCACCAGCGCACCCCCGATGGTTCCGGCGGCGACCCGTTCGGCGCCGCTCCCGGCATCGAGCGCGAGAAAGGGCGCGTCGAGCGTGGTGACATCCTCGCCGCCACCGTCGAGTTCGGTAGAGACGCGGTCGAACGCGTCCGCGAGCGTCCCGGCGGTCGTGTCCAGGGCATCGGCGGCAGCTTCGTCGGCGGCATCGTCGGCCCACTCCCTGCTGGTGTCCCGGGCGGTCCGGAGCGTCGCCGCGGCGGTCACCAGCACCGGGTCGGGTTCAAGCCGAGCCTCCGTCGCGGCCAGCAACGACTTCTCCGAGCCGAGTCTGTCCAGTTCCGTTTCCATCCCGGTCCGTACGCTGTCGAGCAGGGCCGCGCCGTCCATGGGCAATAGTTCGGGGGCCAGCGTCTTAGTTGTGCGTGGCCACCCTCGGGAGTGGGCCAGACCGCCGATTTATTTGCCTCCTCACCGTAGCGTGGATATGACCACCGGCGGGGAGTACCCAGACCCACCCGCAGATGTCCCGTCAGTCTCACCAGCGACGCTGAAACGCCGCCTCGACCGCGGGGAGCCAGTCCGCCTGCTTGACGTGCGCAACCGCGACGAAATCGAGGAGTGGCGCATCTCCGGCCCCTCGATTACCCGGACGGACATCCCCTACGCGAAGTTCATGCAGGCGAAGGTACGGGACACTGTCACCGACCTCGCCGACGGGATCGACGGCGGCGGCCCGATTACGGTCGTCTGTGGCCACGGCGAGGCCAGCGCCTTCGTTGCCGGGTTGCTCGCCCAACGCGGTGTCGACGCGCAGAACCTCGCCGGCGGGATGGACAAGTGGGCACGTGTCTACGACGCCCACGGCATCGCCACCGAGGGGCCGACGATCGTCCAGTACCAGCGCCCCTCAAGTGGCTGTCTCTCCTATATGATTCAGGACGGCCGAAAGGCGCTCGTCGTCGACCCGCTTGCGGCCTTTACCGATCGCTACGTTACCGACGCCGCCGAGCGCGGCGTCGACATCGAGGCCGTCTTGGATACGCACGTCCACGCCGACCACATCAGCGGGCTGCGCGGACTCAGCGCGGCGACGGGCGCTCGCGCGCTCGTCAGCGAGGGTGCCCGGGCGCGCGGCATCACGTACGACGTGGAGACGGTCGCCGACGGGGAGACGCTCACGGTGGGCGACGCCACCGTCGAGGTGGTCGAACTGCCGGGCCACACGACGGGGATGGCCGGGCTGGCCGTCGGGAACGTCCTCATCGGCGGCGACGCGCTCTTTCTCGATGCCGTCGCCCGGCAGGATCTCCAAGAAGGTGGGGACCTCGAAGCGATGGCCCGGGACATCTATGAGACGGTCACGGAGCGGCTGGCACGCTTTAGCGACGAGACGATACTCGCGCCGGGCCATGTCGGCGAGCGGGCGCGGGCCAGTCCCGACGGCACGTACACCGCGCCGCTGGGCGAGGTGCGCGAGCGGGTCCGTGTCTTCGCGGAATCGGAGGCGGCGTTCGTCGCGCGGGTGAGCGGCGAGTTACCGCCACAGCCGGCCAACGCCGAGCGCATCGTCGCCATCAATCTCGGCGTCGAGACGGCGGCGGACGGCGAGGCGTTCGAACTCGAACTGGGGCCGAACAACTGCGCGGCGACTGCGGATTAGAAGGGGAGCCGGCGGCGAATCTGGTCGACCAGACCGGGGTCAGCGTCGTCGTCGGCGGAACCGACAACGTGGTCTGCGGGGACGATGACGGTCCGCTGGCTGGCGGCGTCGACGGTGATGAGGTCGTCGGCTTTCAGGTCCGCGAGGGCATTCTCCAGGCTGTCGATGTCGACATCGACGTGTGAGCGGAGTTCGAAGACGGTCATTCCCTCCTCGGCCCGGTCGGCGAGGGCATCGAGTACCGCGACTTCCGTCTCGTCACGGTCGCGGTACTCCGGCTTCGCTTGCATACAAGCGAATAATACCGCGGTGGAACTTATACTGTCGGTCGAACCAAGCAGTACGCTTATGTGTGGGAGGCGGCCAGACTGTGACAATGAGTTTCAAGTGTTCGGTGTTTGGCCACCGATATGGCGACCCCGAAGTCGAGCGGGACCGCGAGGAACAGGGGAGCGAGGTCGTCATCACTATCAAAGAAAGCGAAACGTGCAAGCGGTGTGGGGAGACACGCGTCGTCTCCGAGAACAAGGAGGTGACCACCCTGGAGACGCCCTCCGACATCGTCGGCGACGACATCGCCGCCGACGAGGGCGGCGGGGAGTCAGACCCAGACCCAACACCGGTCGAGAAGGCAGACCCCGACGACCCGGCGCCGCGGAGAACGGACGACGCCGAACTCATCGACGAGGTCGAGGGGACAACCGCAGCAAACACCGAACCCGTCGGGATGGAGGGGCCGGAACTGGGCAAGACCAACGGGACGCCCGCCGCCGGCGAGGACGACGCGGTCATCTTGGAGGGAGCCGACAACAGCGGGACCGACGACGGCCGCAAACCCGGCCAGTGGCCCGACGAGGCCGACACCGACGAAGACGAGGCGGACGACTGGGCGCCCGCGACTGGCCAGGAACTGCGCCCCGTTGAGGAGGAACAGCCGGAGGTCCAGCCGACGAGCGACGCCGTGACCGTTCCCGAAGGCGAATTCTACTGCCTGGAGTGTGACTTTACCACCGACGTGGAGTCGTCGTCGCTCCGTGCGGGTGATTTCTGTCCGGAGTGTCACCGGGGGTCGCTGACCCACCGTAGCGACGCGGAGTGAGTCGGTGTCGCATCGTTGATCACGGGGCGCACGAAAAAGGTAAGACGCCCCCTCGCAAATGCCCGTCCATGCGCGAGTACAAGATGCGACGCGGTGAGCACCTAGAGGACCGCGTCGAGGATATGGAGGAGTTCGTCACCGACTACTTCGGGGAACCGACCGCCACGGAGGAGTACAAGGACAACGACCTCCTGGTCGTCGAAGAGCCGGACAACCCCGTCTTCAGTCGCGTCGTCGCCGGGACCGTCTCCTACGGTTCGAAAAAGGACAAACTCGCGCTCGACATCGAGGAGCGAGACGCCGAGGACGTCATCGCTGAAGGCAATGTCGATGCCGCCGAGGAGGCCGTTGGCCTCAAGAACAACTTTCTCAAGGAAGCCACTGGCCGGGACGCCAAGGCTCGTCGCGACTCGATGAAACGCGACGTCGAAGACGACGCCGACAAGCCAGACAGCGTCTGACGCAACCGTTCTTACTGTTCTCGCATGGCCGCGACAGACGTAAATGTATCCATGACATACATTAACAGACGCCTCCCGGAGGCGATGTCGAAATATCCGGGTGATTTTGGACAGGCCACGCAGTGTGGCACTGTCTGCCGACACTCATCGGGAGTGTCACGCGGCGCGAGGCCCCGACAGCGAGGGCGGTCGGCTCTGGGCAGGGGTCGGTCGCCCTGCTGGTCGTGGGTTTTGATCTCTGCCGAATCATTTCGGCGGTATTTATTTTATCGATATCGAGAGCGTCCCCAAGGTGGCTCAGTTCTGTTCACCGCCGAAGACCGATTCACCAACGAGACGGAGGTCATTCTGGTCCACTGCGAGGACGACCCCGGCGTCGAGACGTGGGTCGACAACTGCTCGCACGAGAGCCAGCGTCTGGGCCGCGGCGACGGGGGCGCGCGTCGCGGCGGCGAACTCATCTACCCGAAACACGGCTCGCTGTTCGACGCCTGTTCGAGTGACTGTGACAACGGCGAAGCGGCATGCACGACGCTTCGCGCTGTCGAAATCACTGTCGAGGATGGCACGGTTCATCTGACCGATAAGAACTACAGCTTTCTCCACGAGGGCGGCACCGACGACGGCCCGAGTTCGAGTTCGCACCTCTCGCTGTGATTACTCGACCAGTCCGTAGCCGCGTTTGAACAGCCACACGTCGACGGCAATGACGGCCACAGTGAGTCCAGCGAGCGCCACGAGCGCGACGTTGACCGGCACGTCCGAGTACCCCAGGAAGCCATAGCGGACGCCGTTGACCATGTGGACCATTGGATTCAACAGTGAGAGCGTCCGGTAGGGTTCGGGCAGGGCGTCCAGTGCATAGAAGACCCCGCCGAAAAAAACCAGTGGGCGGATGATGAACTGATTGAGTACCGTCAAGTAGTCGAAGTCCCGCGCCCACAGTCCGCCGACGACGCCGAAGGCCGCAAACAGCACCGAAATGAGCACGAGAAAGGTGGCAAGATAACCCGGATTCGCAACCGGGAGCGTCGTGCCTGTCGCGAACAGAAAGCCCAGCCCGATGCCGGCGATGATGGTGCCGACGAGCACGCCACGGAGCGCCGAGGAGAGTAGGTAGGCGGCGACCATCGAGCGATGGGGGAGCGGGGACGTAACCACGGCCTCGATGTAGTCGTTCCATCTGCCGTGGAAAATCGAGAAGGAGGCGTTCTCGAAGGCGTTGGAGATGGTGCCCAGCACGATGAGCCCCGGAAGGATGAACACGATGTAATCAAAGCCCGCAATCTTGTCGATGCGCCCGCCGAGCACGACGCCGAAGACGGCGAAATAGAGGACGTTCGTGATCATCGGCGGGACGAACGTGTTTCGGGGCCGGCGGACGAAGCGCAGAATCTCCCGCCGGAGCAGCGTCTTGAACCCCCGGCTGCCGCTCGTGCCGCGGTGTTTGCCGGTCGCGGTGGTCACGTCGGTTTCCGTGGTGACACCGCCGTCAGAACGTGGGTCTGACGTATCCACACTCGCATCACTCGTGGGACCGCCGTCAGAACGTGGGTCTGACGAGGAGTCGCTCCTGTCACTCGCGACACCGCCGTCGGAGCGGTGCTCGGGGGTATCGCCGTCGCTCATTGCTGGACCGCCCCCTCCCGGCGGGTCATGTCGACGAAGACCTCTTCAAGTGAGGCCCGCCGCACGTCGATGTCGGTCACCTCCTGGCCCATCCGGTCGAGTTCCCGAAGGAGGTCCGGAATCACCGACCCGCTGCCGCGGGCGGTGACTATCAACCGGCCGTCCTCCATCCGCGCGTCAACGATACCTTCGTGGGCAAACTGCGGTGCCGTCGCGGGCGGGTCGGCGATACCCACGTCGACGGTGTCGGTGCCCCGGGCGGTGAGGTCGTCGGGCGCGGCGACTTCGACCTTCCGGCCCTGGTCGACGATAGCAACGCGGTCACAGAGGCGTTCGGCCTCCTCGATGTAGTGGGTGGTCAGGAGGATGGTCGTCCCGGCG
>CAZOQK010000109.1:0-7825 GCA_964581735.1 uncultured Halobacteriales archaeon
GTCTGTAAACTGCAGGCGCAGGAAATCTACGCCCTGGTCCTCGATCTCCTCGAGAACCTCTTCAGCTTCCGTAGAGAGGTTTTCGCTTGTCATCTTTCGACACTACAGAGCGCGCCCTGACCCCATTAAAACCCTTCTATTTTGCGCAAATATCACCATCAGGCGGTAGAACTGGATATTCGTAAAAATCTAATACCTGGGACTCCTCTATCTGGTCGATGACGTACGAAAATCTCGACCGAAAGTTGGTGAATTCACTCCTGGGTGATGGGCGTGCGAGCCTGCGAAGCCTCGCAGAGGAGCTTGACGTGTCGGTGACGACAGTCTCGAATCACCTGTCGGATCTTGAAGACCAGGGCATCATCCAGGGGTACACACCCAAAGTAGACTACGACAAACTCGGCTACGATGTAACTGCCGTCCTGCAGTTGAAAGTCGAGGGGACTGCCCTCGAAGACGTGACCGCGGACCTGCACGGACACCGACAGATGGTCAGCGTCTACGAGGTCACGGGCGACCACGACATCATCGCCATCGGGAAGTTCGAGGACACCGACGACATGAACGACGAAATCAAAACGCTGCTGAGCGACCCGGGCATCACCGAGTCGAACACCAGCGTCGTCCTCAACCCCGCAAAGGAACACGAGCAGTTCGACCTTGATCTAGAGTAGTCTGCCGGGCGTCTGACTGACGTTCTTGAGGGTGTAGCCGCCACCCACTCGTATGGCGACCGAGAGGGACCATCGCAGCCGGGAGCGTTCAAACCGTCCCCGCTTTGCGACGTTCAGGGACGGGGAGCCGCTGCCCTTGCCTACGCCCGCGAACTCACCGGCGCGCTCGTTGCACTCCACCAGCAGGACGTGGTCCACGCCGGTATCGACCCCGGGAACGTCGTCTACACCGAAGACGAACTCGAAGACGGCGTCCAGCCGATGCTCGACAACGTCGGTCTGTTGAACGCCTATCGGCACGCCCTGGACCCCCGCGACTATCTGGACCCCCGGTGTGCCGCCCCGGAGCATTTTGACAGCCAGCACGGCCGCATCGACCACGCCACCGATATCTACCAGCTCGGGATGGTCATCTACCGACTGCTCGCGGGCCGCCACCCCCTCGACGGGAGCTACGGCGACATCCGCGAGGGTGTGCTGGAGGAACGCCCGCCCCCACCCAGCGAGTGTCCCCCTGCCCCTCGGTCGGCCGTCGACGAGGTCGTGGCGAAGGCAACGGCCAAACAGAAACTCACCCGCTATGAGACTGCGCATGGCCTGCATCAGGACATCTCGCGAATCCGTGATGCTGTTCTGGACTGATCGATGCGTGCGCTGTCGTCGTGATTCAGGACAGCAAGAAAGCCCCGGCCGTGGGCGGGAAGCACGGCGAAGCAAGCACTGGACCGAGCGGAGCGAGGGAAGCGCACAGCGAGTCGCGGGAGTGTAGCCAGTCGGGGCTTTCCTGCTGTTCTCATCACCAGTAACAAATGAACTCTCACGATACAATCCAGAGCCGAGAGCCTTTTTCGCCGCCGCACAGTACGGAGAGTATGGACGACGACCAGTATCGCGTGTTGCCCGGCCCGGACACCGACTCCCTTCGCCTCCTCGGCCGGGAGAGCTACGAGCCGGTTCGGGTCGCCCGCAAAGGCCACGACGCCCCCGTCAGCGACCTGCGACCCGGCTATCTCGTCGACGCCGATATCGACTGGAGCGGCGACGCCCCCACAGTTGCCGAATTCGAGGTCGTGCGACCCACACTCTACACCTACCTGCCCGACATCGAACCGGTCTTCGAAGTCGCCCGGGACCTCTGGGACGAAGCACAGGCCAACGGCGAGGGGATAGGCAGTTGCGTCACCCGAAACACCGACAACGAGGTCAACGGCGCGGTGTACGTCTTCGCCAACAGCGGCCCGACGAGTCGCTTCAATGAGTTCCACGACGGGTCGCGGCCGCTGGAACCGCTGGTCGACCGCATCAACGATCGCGACGACGACGGTCCCACCCCGCGTGAGGTGTTCGTCTGTCGCCCCGCCGCGACCACCGCCTTCGTCGTCGTCACCATCGCACTCGACAAGGGGGGGCTGTTTGCCGACACCATCCGGGATACCTACGACTGCCCGATGCCGCCCGAACCGTTAGTCTAAACGAAAAGCAGCGTGGGTTCCCTGCCCCACCGCGGGCGGGGGTGAAGCGCGTCACTCCGGCGCGTGTTCTGTCTCTTCGATATACCGTTCAACCACTTCTTCCGATACCGCTCCTGTCGTCCCCGGTAAGTGTTCTTTGCGAATAGTTTTAGGAGGAGTTCCGAACGCTTTTGACTGACCAGTCAGTCAGTTATAGTATCTCCTTCATGTCCGACGACGACGACATCATGCGAGCCACGTGGCACGCGCTCTGTGCCACCGGCTACGCCGAGTTGACGATGCAGGCGATTGCCGACGAATCCGAGAAGAGCAAAGCCGCCCTGCACTACCACTACGACAGCAAGCAGGACCTACTGGAGGCGTTTCTCGATCACGTTACTGACCGCTTTTTCGAGCGACTGCGTGAGGCCGAGCGCGAGACTGCCGACGACCCCGCGGCGCGGCTCTCGGCGGTCGTCGACGTGGCGCTGTCCTCGCCGGATACCGACGACCTCGGGGACCTCCAGCGCGCCCTGGTCGAACTCCGGGCGCAGGCACCCCACGAACCCGCCTACGCCGAGCGCATCCGCGCGGCCGACGCCGAGTTCCGCGCGCTCCTCGCTAACATCCTCGCCGATGGCGTCGAATCGGGTGCGTTCCAGCCCGACATCGACCCCGAGCGGACCGCCCACACCATCGCCGTCTTCTTCGACGGCGGCCAACTCCGGCAGGTCTCACTGACCGAGAACTGTGCCACCGGCCAGGACCTCCTTTCGGCCTATCTAGAGCGCTGTGTCTACCGGGAGGGGCCATGAGCGCCCGGGACCTGCTCGCCCGCCTGCGCTCGCTCAGCCTGAGCGACGTGTTCAAGAGCAAGGAGGAGTTCGACCTCACCGAAGGCTCCATCGGGTGGCCGCTGTTTTATCTCTCCCTGCCCATCGTCATCACGAACCTGCTCCAGACGGCATACAACCTCGCCGACACCTTCTGGCTGGGCCAGTACAGCACGGAGGCACTCGCCGCGATTTCCTTCGCGTTCCCGATGGTCTTCCTGCTCATCTCCTTGGGGATGGGCCTGACCGTCGCCGGGAGCGTCCTCGTCGCCCAACACACCGGCGCCGACGAGGGGGAGAAAGCGGAGTACGCCGCCTCACAGACGGTCACGTTCGCCGTTCTCGGCTCGCTTCTGCTCGGCGGCATCGGCTACTTACTTGTCGATGACTTTCTTTCCTTCCTCGGTGCCGACCCGACTATCCTGCCGCTTGCGGCCAATTATATGCAGGTCGTCTCGCTGGGACTGGTCTTCATGTTCGGCTTTTTTGTCTTCATCTCGCTGATGCGCGGGTACGGCGACACCATCACGCCGATGCTCGTCATGCTCGGCACGGTAGTGTTGAATATCGTGCTCGACCCGTTCCTCATCTTCGGATGGGGACCGTTCCCCGAACTCGGCATCGAGGGGGCGGCCTACGCTACCGTCTTCTCCCGTGGGCTGGCGATGGTCGTCGGGATGGCCATCATGCTCCAGGGGACCCGTGGCGTCGCCATCAGCGTCCGCGACCTCCGGCCCGATTTCAGCTACCTCCGGAAACTCCTGCGTATCGGCGTCCCCGCCTCCGTCGAGGGGACCGGCCGGGCGCTGTCGGTCAATCTCCTCCTCTTTATTGTCGCCGGCTTTCCCAACGCCGTTGTTGCCGCCTTCGGCGTCGGTATCCGCGTGTTCTCGGTCATCTTCCTGCCCGCCATCGCCGTCGGGCGGGGCGTCGAAACCCTCTCGGGGCAGAACATCGGCGCGGGCAACGAGGACCGGGCCGCCCGGACTAACAATTTCGCCGCTGTGGCGATGTTCGTCGTGCTCTCGGCCGCCGCGGTCGTCATCTGGTTTACCGCCAGCGACATCGTCGCCGTGTTCACCGACGACGCCGCCGTCATCCCCATCGGCGCGGCCTTCCTGAAAACGGTCGCGCCCACCTTTGGCTTTACCGGCGTGATGCGGGCTTACAGCGGCGGCTTTCGCGGTGCCGGCAAGACCATGACCGCCGCCGGCATCGCCATCTTTACCCAGGCCATCGTTCGCCTGCCGCTAGCGTGGTACGGCGCCGAGAACTTTGGCACCGACGGGCTCTTCGGCGCCTTCGTCATCTCGAACATCGTCGGCGGGACGGCAGCATTCCTGTGGTTTCGCCGGGGAACGTGGCGCGAGGCCGACCTCACCGACGACCCGCGCGGTGGCGTCTCCGAGCCCGTGACAGAGGATGAGCCCGCAGTCGACGACTGACCCGGCGCTGACACACGTCTGACGTACCTTCTTCAGCGTGGCCGAAATACGATGAGGTATGACTGGGGACCGCGACCGGGCCACGGCCGGCGACAGCACGTGGTACCGTGACCTCCGTGACCGCTCGGACGAGACCGCGTCGCCGCTGGCCGAAGCCTCGCGGTTGCGCGACATCGCCAGCCGTCGTCGCCCCGCCGACCCTGCCCCTGACACCGTCGGGCCATCCACCGACGACCCGGACTCGGCCTCGCCGCTCATCGCCGACATCCGACGGGTCGCCGCCGTCGACGACCTGCAGTTCGGCGGGTCGCCCACCGACCATCACTACGGGCGGGTCGTCCCCACCCGCGCCCGCGCCGACGGCCGCACCTGTCGGCTTCACCTCCGACTCTTTCGCCGACCGGACAACCCCGAGGATGGGTTCGCGGACGCACTGGCAGACCAACTCGACCGCTGGGCCACCCTCGGTGACTGTGACGGCGTCGTGCCCGTCCTTGACGGCGCGGCCGACCCGCGGCCCTGGACTACCACCGCACCGACGACGGCGACGCTGGCCGAGCGCCCGCCGGAGACGCTCGCCGACGCGCTGCGTGCTGCGCGCTTGCTTACCCAAACGCTTGTGACCATCCACGACCGGGGTGTCCTCCACACGGGGCTGGACCCGCGCCACGTCGTCTACGCGCCGGGGACCGACCGGCCACTGCTTGACAGTGTCGGTCTCTTCGACGTGTACCGCCGCCATACCGACCCCGCTAGCGCGCTCTCCCTGCCTTATGCCCCGCCCGAGTACTTCGATGACCGCTACGGCGTCGCCGACCGCACCACCGATGTCTACGGGATGGGCGCGCTGCTCTATCGCATTTTTACGGGCCAGGACCCCTACAGCGGCTCGCCCGCCGACGTTCGCAAGGGGGTGCTGACCACGCCCTTCCCACAGCCCTCCGACGTGACCGAACTCCCCGAGGCGCTGGACGACATCGTCGCGCGTGCGACCGCGACGGACAAGTTCGACCGCTACGGCTCGGCGCAGGCGCTGTTCGAGGATGTCAACGACCTCTGTCTGTGGTTGCTGGACGCGTAGGTTCGGTGGGTCCAATTGTCTCTGTCCCGAACCACCCCCCACATGTCGGCTGATAACCCTCCCTCCTGGCGTGACCCCGAGTACGTCGCTACCGTCGTCGGCGTCCTCGCGACTGGTGCACTGTTTTTTTACGGCGCGCTCGCCGAGTCGGCGCCCCCACCCGAGACCATCGGGTTCGTGTTGCTGTGGGTGTTCGTACCGGTGACAGTCGCACGCGAACTCGCGCGGCGGTGGCTCTGACCCTCAGCGCAGGTGTTCCAGAATCCGGCGCAGGCGAAAGCACAGTTCACCGTGCTGTGTCGTCGTCCCGGCGGCCGTCTCCCGCAGGGCGTCGATGCGCTCGGTGTTGGCTTCGTTGATAGCAAACGTAATTCGCGGTCGGTTTTCGAGTCGAACTCCCCCGCCAACTCGTGCAGGCCACCGACCAGTCGCCCCCGAACCACTGGACTCCACAACTGGAATCGGTAGTGTTCGGCCGATTCGAAGATGTCGGTCACGTACGTGCTGTCGGCGTCGAATTTCCGTTCGAGCGTCGCCAGACTGCTCTGATAGGGGCCGTACTCTTGCCAGCGCTCGGACTCGACGGCTCTGGAGGAGTTTAGCCCGCCAAGGTGAGCCGGTACCTCACAGACGAGCACCGCGCTCCGTTCGCCCGGGCGCATCCCGATGACATCCAGTTCTATCCGGTCGCCGTGGCTGGCCGAGCGTTGGTTGTAGGTAACGAGGTCACACTTCTCAACGAGTTTGAGGTAGGCACCGACGAGCAGTTCACCCGCTTTTGGCTGTTCCGTCACACGCGTACTGTGCAATGGCGGTGACTTGAACCCCATTGACAGCACTGGAAGAAGCAGGTGTCGGTCGGGGTCTCTTAGACCGATTCACAAAATAATGTTTGTGCCTCAATATTTGGCGAAGTTGCTGTTCAATAAATTTGCGTATCTCGCACAAAATCCACGGAGAGAAGCCTCGGGGCGTGACCCCGAGGCAGTCCACGGCATTATTGTGTATCTCTGGAACCCGTACCAAGGCCGGAACAAATGACAGAGCTGTTAATTACCAGGCTTTGAACGGTTTAATTCTCAGGGCAGTAAGCGAGGCCTTCAGACGTGTTCTCGCAATTGAACTCGATTTCATACCGCGAGACACCTTCTTCACCACCATACAGATCAACAACGAACGTCTCCCCCGGTGGCGTCCCATCACCGGTTTGCTTCGCCACCCCAGATCGGTCTTCTGATAGCTGATTCCCATCCGAATCAAACGTAATGAGACTTGCACCCCCGTAGTTGAATAGATTGAATACCTCGCTGCCAGTATTCCGGACACGAGCAGAGACAGTAAGTGTGACCCGATCCGGGAACGTTGCCAAGATACCAACATGGTCAACGATTTCTATCCCAGTGAGGACGTTATCAATATCACCCTCGATAAGTTGCAGCTCACCGTCCTCCCCTGCCTCAACATCTGCGGCTGCGCCAAACAACTCTTCGTTCACACCGGATTCGCTGTCGGAGTCAGAGCCACTCCCGCTTTCAGTTCCGGGTTCGTCTTCACTTCCATTCTCGGTGCTTTCTGCGTTATCACCGTCGGACGTATCGCCATCCGAGTCTGAACCGCCACCAAGACAGCCTCCAACTGCACCTGCTACCGCTATACTACTCGCTGTTATGAACTTTCTCCGCTCCATCATATTACCAATTTGACTTATGGCAATTAAGATTTTGCCACTCATACAACCAATTACAGACCAGGGCCAGACATCAAGACTACCGGTGTGCTGACTACACCCTCTGTATCGAGCCAATCACTTTGTGCAAACTGGCAGGGTTTGTGAACTGCCCTCTTTGATACAAAAGAACGGAAAGAGAGTCATTAGCGAGCGGTACGGTGGCGGGGCGGTAAGTCAGTAGGGAATGCACCCGCGAGCGCTCTACCGAGCGCGAGCGGCCTTTTTCCCCAAGTTTTTGTGGCGAGCGGTGCGAGCGCCGGAGGCGCTCGACACCCGAGCCGCAAAAAGTGGTCTCACATCATGCCGCCCATGCCGCCGCCCATACCGCCGCCCATACCGCCGCCCATGCCGCCAGGGCCGCCGCCAGGACCGCCAGGGCCGCCTGCGTCCTCGTCGTCGTCGCCCTGGCCACCCTTCAGGTCGCCAGCGGCGATGACATCGTCGATGCGCAGGATCATGACAGCGGCCTCGGTAGCGCTCTCGACGGCCTGCGTTTTGACGCGGAGCGGTTCGACGACTTCGTCGGACATGTCCTCGACTTCGCCCGTGTAGGCGTTGAGGCCGACGAGGTTGTCGCCGGCGTCGTGCTGGCTGCGGAGGTCGACCAGCGAG
>CAZOQK010000110.1:0-462 GCA_964581735.1 uncultured Halobacteriales archaeon
TCGAGCGCGCCCAGGACCTCTCGCTCCCGTACCGCGAGAACGTCTTCGTCTCGAAACTGCTGGCAGACGGCGACCGACTGCTGGGCGCGGCAGGCTATGACATGGACACCGGCGAGTTCGTCCTGTTCGACGCCGACGTGGTCGTGCTCGCCGCCGGTGGCTACACCAGTCTCTTCAGGCGTCACTCCTCCCGTGACGACGAGAACACCGGTGATGGCCCCGCACTCGCCTACCTCGCCGGGGCCAGCCTGCAAGACATGGAGTTCGTGCAGTTTCACCCGACGGGGATGGTTGGGAACCGCTACGGCGAAGAGTGGGACGGCCGCCTCGTGACCGAAGCGGTCCGCGGTGAGGGTGGGAGGCTGTTCAACAGCGAGGGGGAGCGGTTCATGGAACGGTACTCCCCCGACCAGATGGAACTGGACGCCCGGGACGTGGTCGCCCGTGCCATCGCCGAGGAAA
>CAZOQK010000110.1:472-7738 GCA_964581735.1 uncultured Halobacteriales archaeon
CTCCCACCGCGACCGGGCGTTCATCAAGGAGCGACTCCCGCGGATGTACGAGCGCTTCGCCGAACTGGGCGTTGACATGGCCGAGGAGCCGGTCGAGGTCGCGCCAACGGCCCACTACGGCATGGGCGGGGTCGCCGTCGACAGCGACGGCGGGACCGACATCGACGGGCTGTACGCCATCGGCGAGACGATGGCCGGGGTCCACGGCGCGAACCGACTCGGCGGGAACTCCCTGGCCGAGACGGTCGCGTTCGGGCAGGTCACCGGCGAGGCCGTCGCAGAGCGCCTGGGAGCCGATGCCGGCCCCGCCAGTGAAGCGGGTGTCGTCCACGACCGCGCGCGCCAGCACTTCGCAAACCTCCGGACGATGACCGGCAGGGACGGCCGGTACGACCCCGAGGGGCTACTGGACGAACTCCGGGAACTGCTCTGGAACGCCGCCGGTATCCGCCGGACCGACGCCGACATCGCGGCTGGGCTGGCACAACTGGACGAACTCACGCGGAAGGCAGGCAACCTCGACCTCGGCGCGCGGACCGGTCGTGCCTTCGAGTACGCGCTGGACCTCGGCTTTGGCTTGGTCGTCGCCGAGAGCATCCTGCGGGGCGCCCGCGAGCGGACGGAGTCCCGCGGCGCACACTACCGGACGGACTACCCTGAACTGGACGGGACCTGGCAGCGCAACATCGACGTGCGCAAGGACAGCGTCGGCACGATGCAGCTCACGACCGAGCCAGTGGGCACGCCAAGCGAAGCCGTCCAGCACGCCCTAGACGCCGACCACGAGCTCGATTACCACCAGCTAGAGTAGCTACTCGGCGGCGTGAGCTTCGAGTTTCGACCGTTCAATCCGGTCGAGCACCTCTTTTGCGGTCGCTTCCAGCACGACCGGCGGTGCCACGTCGGCGGCCTTCGCTTCGAGCCAGCGGCCGATGCAGAGACACCAGCAATCGCCCGCTTCGAGCCCCGGGAAGTCCAGTTCCGGCCGGGGCGTGATGAGGTCGTTCCCCTGGTCTTTGCTGTACTGAAGGAAGTCGTCGGTCATCACCGCACAGAGTTCGTGCCGGCCAGCGTCCTCTGTGAGATGGTGACAGCAGCCGTCGCGGAGATATCCGGTCTTCGGGTCCTCGCTGCACTGCTGCAGTTCAGTCCCCAATACGTTACGTTCCTGTTTGTCCATACACCTTGTTGGGGCGTCGCCGGGGAACCGGTTTCGGTCGTGACAGGCCTGACCCCCCGTTGCTGTGATATGAGCGCATGTGACTTTTGATCACGGTATAGCAGTCAATGGCTGTCAGAGTTTTCGATTTGGCCGGCAAGCGGGCGCCACTCGACGCCGACACCGTACGGGACGACGACCGCTACCGAATCGACGTGTCGGGCCGCCGGGCGACCGACTGAATGGCGGTTCCGCCGGGTTCTTTGCCAGTCGCTACGTAGTGTCGAGAACAGCGAAAGCGGCGCGAATTACCGTTGTACGAGGTGTACCGATGCGAGCGGTACCGCGCGGTCGTGAGTGAAGTCGTGTCGGGTCATCGTTATGCGGTGATGCGGAACGACTCTTTCTGGATAATCTGGGTATTGTGGCAACTCGGACAGGCGTACTCTGTCAACTTCGTTGTCTCGTCGTTGTAATTCATCCGCGAGCCACACCGGGTACACTGTGTCATTCCACTCCCTCCTACACTACGGGGATTATTAATCATTATGATTACTGTGCCAGCGTGTGTGGTAGTGACCCCCACGATACCCCCGTTGTAATTCATGCGGTAACTCTGTAGGCTGGCTTCCAGACGGTTTCGGTGTTGTGGCGGTTCGGGCAGACGTATTCAGTCAGTTTCGTCGTCTCATCGTTCTGGCTCATGCATGCACCAGAGCGGGGACAGGGTGTCATGTGCGGCGGTTCGACAGCCGTATTCTTGACCATCCTGCCGGCGTACTCCATCGATTCGGGCTGCGTGCTGGCTCAGTCGGCGGCAGACGGGTGTCTGACGGGGTTTTATTTCCGAACTGCCGATACTCTCGGGCATGCCCCGGCTTAGTATCTCGTTGCCGGACGAACTCAGACGCGACCAGCGCGGGTGGACGGGCGAGTCGGAGGGCGAGGGCTCCTCGCAGCCACTGGGTTCCGGAGTCGAAGGTGCGGACGAACGGAGTCAGCGGCTGGTCCGGTGGCTCGACTGCTGGGCCAACAGCGACGACTAGCCGTTCTGGACCAAGCGGGCGGCGATGCGCTGTGCCCCGATAGTTGCCGAGAGGTCCGGCCGGTCGGCCGCGACGGCCTCGATTTCACGGCCAAGCGCCTCGCCGACGCGTTCCTCGAACTCCTCGACGATGCCCGGGATACAGGCCATGCCGCCGGTCAGAACAACCGGGCGGTCGAGTGCAAGCTGGTAGACTTTCATCTGGTCGTTTGCCAGTTGTGAGAGGAAGGTGTTGGCGAACTCCTCGACCACGTCGTCGAGATACTCGTTGCAGGCGTCCATCACGGAGCGCTCGATGGTGAACTCGTGGGAGCCACCGCCGGGCTGCTGGATGATGTCCGTGAAGGGTTCGAACGCCTCGAAATCGGCGTGTTCTTCCTTGTACTCGCGGGCGGTTGTGATGTCGATGTTCACGCGGCCCTGGGTCTCTTCCTCGACGTAGTTGGCGATGATGCGGTCGGCTTCGTTGCCGGTGACAGCACCGGTCGTAAAGGGTGAAATCTGCTCGCCACGGCGGTAGGCGGAGGCTTCGAGATTCGTCGACCCCATGTTGACCGAGATGAAAATCTGTTCGATGGCTTCGAGGTCGTCCCCGAAGGCAGGAATCGAGCCACAGAGCGATTCCGGGTAGCTCTCTATCAGCGCCGTGCCGATGGGGCTGTCCTCGATGACGTTTTGAAGATTCTCCAGTCCGGCGGGGTTGTCGATGGTCGGAATCGCGTAGACGACGGCGCTGTCCTCTGGAATGTCGTGCGATTCGATGATAGCAGCGAAAAACTGCTCGGTGAGTTCGGCGCGGTCCTCGTCCTCGGGCAGGCCCGACCGGAGCATGAACTGCACGCGGTCGGGATATTCCCGGGCAGCCTCCTCGCCGTAGAGATATTTCTCCTCGCCGGTCAGCGGGTCCTCGTAACTCGCCAGACAGGTCAGCGTTCGAATCGTTTTCAGGCCGGAGCCGTCGTCGGTCGGGAGGGCAATCACGGTACGGGTGCTCCCGAGTTTCACGCCGACAGGCACGGCACCGTCGCCGCTGTCCGTGCCGCTGCCGCCCGACACCTCTTCGGTCTCGGCGTCCACATCGGTACTCATACACGCGTCCGTTGCAGCGCACCCGGTATATAAGAATCGAAAAAGGTAATAGAGTAGATAACTCCACGGTACTCGCGTTAGGCCATCGATCCGAGCTTCGCGATGTAGACCAGACTCAGCATGTGGTCGTCGACATCAAGCGTGTTGCCGTCGTTTGCGCCCTCGTCGTCGATACCCAGCAGGTAATCACCGAGCGTCGACTCCACGTCGCCGGTAATCCAGCCCACCGACTCGTAGTAATCGAGTGCTTCGGTCGCGCCCTGGTAGCCGGCGTGAAGGAGGAGAAACTCCAGCCACTCGAAGACGAGGTTCTCCCCGGCGTAGTGTTCGGGCAGGCCCGTCAGGTAGGGTTTGGTCGTGTCGTCGCTGCCCGCTTCTAGCGGGAGCAGTTCGCGGTAGAGGCCTTCGCGGAAGGAGCCACCGGCGGAGGCCGTCGGCTCCTCGTTGCCCGGTCCCATCGACCCGAGGCCGATGTCCGAGTCGGAGTCGCCACCGCCGTTGGTCTGCCCCCCGCGCTTCCTGGCCATCTTCCGCAGCTCGTCCAGGTCGTAATCGCGCGGGTTAATACTCATACTGTCCTATCTTTTCTCCTACGTCGTGTTAAAGCTTACAGTCGGTCAGACGGGCGTCGGACGTGTCTCCCGGCGGATTTCACGCCGCTCGGTGCTTTATTACCCCAACGGCACGAAAAGGTCAGGGACCGGTCCGGCTCCGAACCGCCCCAGGGCATGGCCGGTCGGTGCCACTGGCGGCGGCGGTAGGGAGAGGGTGACCACCCGGGGTATTCCGTCGCCGTCGCTTTCATTTGAGTGATAATCGGGAACGTGTTTTTATTACGCCCGGCAACAGACATTTCAGCAGGTGCTGATGAGAGGCGATGATAGCGATGCGGCACGCATCTGCGTGACGAACGCAAAGGGCGGGACTGGCAAGACCACGGTTGCGATCAACGTCGCCGGCGCGCTCAACGAACGCGGCCGGGACGTACTCTTCGTCGACCTGGACCCACAAGGTAACGCCACGGAAGGGCTCGGGATGCTCGGGGCGTACGACGCCGAGCCGCCGACGCTGTTCGACGCCCTGACCGACCACCGGCGGCGCCAGGTCATCAACGACCTCGTGGTCGAACACGACGAGATGGACGTGCTGCCGGCGAACATCGACCTGTTGCAAGCCGAACACGAACTGACGATTGCCGACCTCATCGCACGTATCAAATCCGACCCGACCCTCTCGGGCGGGCTCGACGCGCTGGAATCGCTCGCGATAAACGTCGATGCGGCGGACATCACCGGCGGGCACGCGCTCGGTGCGCTCGATGCGGTACTCGACGAACTCGACCACCACTACGATTACGTGGTCGTCGACTCCCCGCCGTTCTATGGCAAACTAACCGACACTGGCATTTTCGCCGCTCGGAACGTCATCGTGCCGGCGCTGACTGAAGCGACCTCCGAGCGGGCAATCGAGTTGCTCATCGACCAGATCGCCGCGCTCGAAGGACAGGTCGGGATTACGGTCAACACGGTCGGCGTGGTGGCAAACCGCGTCGAGAACACCAGTGAGGACCGCACGATGCTCCAGTGGCTCCAGGAGGTGTTTGCGGATTTCCCCGTCTGGGAAGTGCGCAAACGGGTCGCCCTCCAGCGGGCCTTTTCGGCTGGAACCTCCATTTTTGCCTACGAGAAACGCGTCGACATGGAGGATATCTTCCTGGAAATCGCGACGGAACTGGACAGACAATTCGGCTACGCCGAGGTAACAGCATGAGTGAAAACGAACGCATGGAACGAGCAAAGCGCATCCGACGGATGCGCGAGGGACAGCGCGACGGCGACGAGGAGTCGCCCGAAACCGAACAGACCGACGACGGACAACCGGCAGACGAGGAGCCGGAAGCCAAAAAGCAAACCACGGCTGACGCGACCGAACCGACAACGGCAGCGTCGACCGACGGCGGGGCGACCGCGGCTACGCAGGAACCGGAGTCGAAGCCGGACCCGGAGACAGAGGAGGGAGACGACGCGGCTACGGACGAGTCCGACCCGGCCGTCGACGCCGCCGTCGAGAACGTCAGCGGCACGCGCGCCGAGTTGCCCTCGACTGAGCGGATGGAGGCCGCCATGGAACAGACCATAGAGCAGGCCAAACAGGTGCCCGAGGAAGACAACGCCGACGCTGCTCCCGACGCCGAAGCGGGAGACACCGAGGAGCCGGCCGGCCCCGCCGCCGGTATCGCCGGTGACGCAGAACAGACCAAGGAGGCCGACACCCGCATCCTCGAATTTACGCTCGATGATGAGCAGTACTGTCTCGACATCCAGTACATCGAGGAAATCGTCAAACATACCGCGATTACGCGAGTGCCGAACACGCCGGACTTCGTCGAGGGTGTCGTTGACCTCCGGGGCCAGATTACGACCATCCTGAACCCGAAGGTGACCATCGACAAGCCGAACAAGGAAGCGGACGACCTCATCGTTGTCTTCGACGCCGAGGCCTTCGAGGACCAGGGCCACATCGGGTGGGTCGTCGATGACGTGCGCCAGGTCTCGCCCATCAGCGAGGACGATGTCAACGACCCGCCGATGCAGGAAGACTACATCAACGGTGTCATCGACCGTGACGACGGCGAGTTCGTCATCTGGACGACGCCCGACCTCGCGCTCAAAGAAGCCGAGTGATCACTCCGCCTCGCCGCCGACCTTCTCCCAGACGTACTCACTCGCGTTCTCGATGGCGCCAATCGAGGTCAGGTAGCCAGCGCCGACGGTCGTCTTGAGTGCCTTCGCCGCCACACCGCGGAGTACCTGCCCGCCGACCTGTGCGACGGCACCGTCGCCGACGCTGACCAGCCAGCCCAGTTCCGTGTACCGGTAGCGGTCGAGCCGCGGCGCGAACCCGTCGCCGGTGCGCTCGTAGCCCAGCAGTTTTCCGATGTTTTTCGCGGCCACGTCGGCCTGCCGGACCGCCGTCTGGGCGCTGGCCGGTGTTGGCTGGCCGTCGGTGTCGACGACGCGGGCGGCGTCGCCGACGACAAAGGCCCGGTCGCCCACTCGCAGGTCGGCGCGGGTTTCGGGCCGGTCGCCGCCGGCGGCGTCCTGGCCCGCGATGCCGCCGGTCCAGACGAACTGGTCGTACTCCAGTTCGCCACCGTCCGCGAATGAGAGCCCGTCGCCGCTGGCGGACTCGACGGCGCGGCCGGTGTGGACGGTGACGCCCCGGTCGCGCAGTTCCTCGTCGACCGCGCGCTGGAAGTTCTCGGGGAAGTTCGGCGCGACTGTCGGGAGTCGCTCGACCAGGTGGACCTCAACCTCGCCCGGACTCCCCGCGGCCATCGCCGCGAGTTCGCCCGCAATCTGGATGCCCGACAGGCCGGCACCTCCGACGACGACGCTTCCGCCCGCCTCCTGAATCGGCTCGAAATCCGCACGAATCGCCTCAGCGTGGGCGACCCGCTTGAGTGGAGTGGCGTACTCGCGCACGCCGGGCAGGTCATAGAAGGCAGTCTGTGCGCCCAGACAGACCGCGAGGTAGTCCGCCGAGAGGGAGCCGTCGGTCAGTTCGACGGTGCCAGCGTCGGGGTCGAAATCGGCGACATCCCCCTGTCGGAACGTAGCCCGGTCGAGCAGGTCAACGATGGGAATCCGAAGGTCCTCGGCCAGCGAGGGGTGGCTGACGACGCGGTGAACGAGATGCTGGACGAGGTGGGTGTCGCGGTTGTCGACGAGCGTAATCGCGTCTTCTGGCGGGAGGGCGTCTTCGAGTTTGCGCGTGAGGCTAATACCGGCGTAGCCGGCACCGAGAACGGCGACGTGCATACCTCTGATTGGGGCACCAGCGGCTAAAGCCCACTGCCAAACAGGTAGCAGTCAAAACAGCGATTCGCTCGCATCGAGAACCCGGGCGGGGCCGCCGAGTTCCCAGACGCGCGTGTCCACGCCACAGTCGGCGACGACCGATTCCACCTCGT
>CAZOQK010000111.1:0-7655 GCA_964581735.1 uncultured Halobacteriales archaeon
GGTGTCTGCTCATGGCGCGAAGCGCCGTCTGCTCGCGGGCCGTTGGCCCGCTTGCGTGGTCCACAGAACGTAGTTCCGCGCTATTTGCATGTGCCGAGGCGCAGAGCGCCTCGCGCCTTGCTGCGGCCCCTTCAGTCCCGGAAGACTCACTTCGCTCGTCTTTTGACCTTCGCAAACGCTCGGCGTTTGCTCAGTCCCACCCTCATAGACCGACCGGTCGGGCTATATGGGTAGGATTAACATGGCGGGTGGCTACATGGACCCCGACGTTTGGGAGAGCGAAGCTCTTCGGCAGTGTAGAAGACGCGACACGTCTTCCATGCACACCAGAACGCTCCGCGTTCTGAGGACGACGCAAGCACCCACCGGAGCGCAGGGAGTCGCGGGAGTTTCGTGAGCAGAGCGAGACCGAAGGTCTCACAGGCCATGCGGCGCGCTCAGGTGCGCGCCACGGGCGAAGCGAACGAACTGGTTCGAGACGGCTTTGCCGTCTCCTCGTGCCGAAAATCTTCGATTTTCAGGTTCCTCCTCGGACAAACGAACTGAGTCTGACGGTGGCGTAGCCAGCCGGGGCTTTCTTGCTGTCCACATCAGTCCTCGGACGCAGGACCTCTTGGCCAAACACTGCCTCAACAGTGGGAGTCACCTTTTCAGGGCAGCCTACCGTCGTATCGGGCATGGGCGAACACGCCGACGACTCGTCGATAGCACAGCGTGCGGCCGAGGTGTTGCGCGACGCAGAGGCGACGGTCGCCGTCGCGGAGGCGGCGACGGGCGGACTGGCGGCAACGCTGCTGACCGGGCCGCCAGGGGCCAGCGACTACTTCGATCGTGGGTGGGTCACCTACGCCTACGACTCGTTGCGCGAGGAACTGGCCGTCCCTCGGGAGACGCTCGATGACCACGGCGCGGTCAGCGAGGAGACGGTCGCGGCGATGGCACGGGCCGCGCGCGACCGGGCACGTACGGAGTACGGCGTGGCGACGGCGGCGGTGGCGGGGCCAGGCGGCGGGACCGACGAGCGACCGGTCGGGACGGCGTTCGTCGCAGTGGCGTGGGCCGCGCCGTGGGAGAGCGGCGAGTCGGGCGTGACGGTCGAGCGCTACGTCTTCAACGGCGACCGGGCGACGGTCCGCGAGCGGGTTGCCCGGCAGGCACTGCGTGACCTCTCGGCGGCCGTAACTGGCAGTGAATAGCAAGGCTTGTACGGCCGCCCGTTGAGGTATCCGTCGATGAACAAACGCGGGCACGTGCTCAACGCCGTGTTGTTGGCGATCGGCCTCGGCTACGTTCTCGAACCATCGGGCGATGTCGAAACGTTCGCCACCATCGCCGAGGTGTTCGTCCCGGTCGTCCTCGGGTCGCTGTTTCCAGATGTCGACACTGCCTTTGGCAAGCACCGCAAGTCGCTGCACAATCTGCTCGTCCTGGTCGTCATCGGGGCCTACCCCTTCTACTTCGGGAACCTCCAGTGGGTCTGGCTGGGCGTCGTCACCCACTACGTGCTGGATGTCCTCGGGACCACCCGGGGCATCGCACTCTTCTATCCGTTCTGGGACGAGGAGTTCGACGTACCCTTTGGCATCCCTGTCGACAGCAAGTACTCCGATCTGATGACCGTTACCGTCACCGCCGCCGAAATCGCGGGCATCTTCCTGCTCGTGACCTACGCGACGCCGCTGGTCGCACAGGCCCAGACCGCCGTCGGCGTTTAGTAGACGCTGTGCTCGCTGAAGGCCCCGCCGTAGGCGACGTGGTCGGGGTGGGTTGGTTCGGTCCCCGAAAGGTAGACCCGGTCGAGTTTCGTCCAGGTGTTCTCATAGCCGATGTGTACGAATTCGAGTGCACGCCGGAGCGTGTGGCCGGGGCCGTCACGGTGTGTCGGCGTCCGTGGCGTCCCCGCACGAAGCGCCGCGTGGAGGTCGGCGGCGCTTTCGATGGCACAGTCGAACTCGGTCCAACACTCTCCGATAGTGCCGGGTAGGTGGGCATACGAGGAGGTAAAGCCGGGGATGTCGAACTCGCTGGCCAGGCGCCGCGCGCGGTCGTTGTCCCACGGCAGGTGTTTTGGGTTGTACACCTCGATGGCGTCGACGTACTCGCGGTACTCCTGGACGCCTTCGCGGTCGAGGCTGATGCTGAGAAACCCCGGGTGTGGCACGCAGACGACGGCGTCCTGCTTGGCGAGTTCGCTCATCGTGCCGGCGAGTGTCAGAAAGTCCGGAATCCCGCGGTCAAGGTCGAGCGCGAGGACGTGTCGCCGGTTCCGCCACCCGCCGGTAAAGAGTTCGCGGGCGGGCACTACGAGCAGGTCCGTGTCGCTGAACCGCTCGGCCCGGTCGCGGACCGTCGGCCAACGCGTGAAGTGTGGGGCATACACCAGCACGTCAATGCCGCGGCGTTTGGCCCGCTTGACTACCCCCTTGTCGAGTATCTTCACGTGCATATCGACGCGTGTCGCCGTCACTGCTGGCGAATTCAACGCTATAGGGGTTAGGACTTTCCATTTCTCGGGGTGGTGGTTACGACCTCTCAAGAACTGCCTGAACACAGCAAGAAAGCCCCGGCTGGGTGCACTCCTCACTCACTTCGTCTGTTGTGATGCTTGCGTGGTCGGGGTCCGTGTAGCCAGCCGCCGGGAGAGCAAAGCTCTCCCGAGCTCACGGCGGCTGCGCGGCGCGACGCGCCGCGGCTGTCGAGGCGGTGAAACCGCCTCGCGTGCCGTGAACGCCCCTCTCAGTCCCACCCTGTAGCTGGACCGGCCAGTCTGTGCGGGAGGGACTGAGCAAACGCAGAGCGTTTGCGAGGGTCAAAAGACCAACGAAGTGCGTCTTTCGGGACTGAAAGGGGCTGCAGTCAGGACGAAGGCGGACGACACAAGCAGGGCGAGGGCGAAGCTCTCGCTGGCCGTGCGGACGACTCACGGGTCGCCCACGTACCACTGGAACGAACGCAGTGAGTGAACCGCACAGCGAGTGGACGGTCCAAGCGGAGGGACGGACCGCAAAAACGAACCGGGACCGGGAGATTCGAGCGACGCGAGAATCTCTAGTGTAAGCGGCGAAGCCACGAACAACGCGACCCACAAGCAGCGCGCGAGTGCCGTGGGCAAAGCGAGACCGAAGGTCTCACAAGCCATGTGGCGCGTTCGGGTACGCGCCACGGACGAAGCGAACGAACTGGTTCGAGACGGCTTTGCCGTCTCCTCATGCGGAAAATCTTCGATTTTCAACTCCCTCCTCAGACAGACGAACTGAGTCTGACTGTGGCGGAGCGGAGTGGGGCTTTCTTGCTGTCTGAATCGACTGCTCTGTTGAATTAAATGCGATTGTTTGGCGCGGCCCAAGTCAGCTATCCGTTCCGGAAAACGACCCACAGCGCGGCGGCGCCGCCGGCGACCAGCCCGAAGACGTAACTCTCAATACGGTACAGCAGTGTGGCCGCAAGCGCCGGGGCCTGCCCCAGCCCACCAAGCCCAATGAGCAACACCAGCAGTGCCGCCTCCACGCCACCGAGCCCACCCGGCGAGGGCACCAGCCCCGCGAGCGTACTCGCCGGCACGATAAAGAAGACGAGCAAGAGCGTGAGGTCGGCGCCGATAGCCAGCCCCGCGAAGTACAGTGGGAGCGCGAAAAACACCCAGCCCAGATAGGAGTACACCAGCGCGCGTGCGAGCGCCCACGGGTCGTCAGCGATGCGCTCAAAGGCCGCATTCAAGTCCCGCAGGCGCTGGCGCAGTCCCGACAGCGAGACGAACCGAGCGCGTCGGGCAATCGGTGCGGCCAGCCAAAGCACGACGTTGCCGAGCCGGAAGCGAAAGCGCCAGCCAAGCACCGCAAAGACCGGCACGCCGACGGCCATCCCCCCCAGCCCGAGCGCGAGCGGGCGAACCTGGTCGGGCAGCGAGGCATTGTAGAGCAGTGCCGCAAAGCCGATGCCCGCAAACGAAAAAAATGGGAAGAGATTCAGCAGGTCGGCGGTGACGACGCTCGCGAGGCTGTCCTCGTAGCTCGCCTCGGTGTCCCGCGAGAGGACGTAGGCGATGAAGGGTTCGCCACCGGCCTGGCCGAGCGGTGTGACGTAGTTGGCGAAGGTGGCGGCGTAGAAGGTCACCACGAGTTTGCGAAAGCCAACGTCGAAGCCGGCCACGCCAAGGACGACCTGCCAGACCCGCGCCCACGCGACGAGACACAGTGCCGTCGAGAGACAGCCGGCGACCACCCAGCGCAGTTGTGCCCGGGCGAGCACGCGGCGGAGTCGGTTGAGGCCAACGCCGACCGCGAGCAGGTAGATAATCGCGAGCGCGATGAGAAAGCCAATACCGACCTGTACCAGGCGTTTGCGGGTGAACAGGTCACCGAAACCCTCCCCACTCACGGTTACTCAACGTACCCTAGGTCCCGCAGTCGGTCTTTGGTCGCCTCGTCCATGTCCGCCAGCGGGTCGTCGCTCCCGACCGCGTCCCACTCGCCGTCGACGCGCTCCTCGAATTCCGAGAGTGCCGCCTCCGCCGCGGCGACGTGCTCGGTCTCGGTCCCGGCGACGTTCTCGGTCTCACCGGGGTCGGTGTCGAGTCGGTAGGCCTCGTCGGGGATGCGCTCGTTACGGATGTACTTCGCGACGGACCCACGGGCCGCACGCATCCGCGAGTAAAACCGCGAGTCCGCGTCGAGTTCGATACCCGCCTCGCTGGCCTTCGATTCGAGCTGGTTCAGCTCCACGACCGGGCGATGATACTCCACGAAGGCGTGCTCGCCGAGTTCGATGTCCCGGTAGGAATCGGCGAGCAGCGACCGGTTGGGGTCGCGTGGCTGGCCCTGGCCCTTGACGCCGGTCGCATCGAGGATGGTGTGGTAGAGGTCGAGCAGTTCGACCACGCCCTCATCGTGGCCCGGCTCGATGTCGGGGTGTTTGACCAGCAGCGGGACGTTCACCAGCTGGTCGTAGATATTGAACTCGTGGCCGTAGAGGCCGTGCTCGCCGTGGAGTTCGCCGTGGTCGGCACAGACAACGACCATCGTCTCCTCCCAGAGACTCTCGGCTTTGAGCCACCCGAAGAGCCGGCCCAGCTGGTCGTCCATGTGCCGGATTTCGGCGTCGTACAGCCCCTCGATGTCCTCCCACTCCTCGTCGTCGATGTCGCGGGCGCCGCAGTTGTACGCCTTCGAGTTCTGACAGACTTCGGTGGAGTCGACGCTTGGGGCGAACGCCTCGACGTACTCCTCGGGCGGGTGATACGGGAGGTGGGCGTCCATGAGGTTCATAAACGAGTAAAACGGGCCGTCGGCGTCGGCAATGAACTCCTGGGTCCGGTCGATGACCGCCGGTGTCTTTGAGTCCTCGCCGCCGCCCGCCGCGAGTCGCTCGTGGACTGAATTGCCCAGTTCGACCAGGCGGTCGGCGAGTGCCCGCAGGCGGTCGTTGTCGTTCATCGTCTTCCAGACCCGGGCCAGCGGCCCCGAGAGCAGGTCGCCGGGCATCATCTTGAAGAAGTTGTCCCGGTCGTCGAAGCCGTCAGTCAGGTGGGTATAGGGCGTAATCCAGGCGTTCGAGGAATAACAGGATGTGCTGTAGCCCGCCGCCGACAGCGACTCGGCGATCGTCGTCGCGTCGTCGAGATACGGGGTTTCCTGTGTCGCGCTATGTTCGCTGGGGTAGCGGCCGGTAAACAGCGAGGCGTGGACGGGGAGCGTCCACGGCGCGGGCGCGACGGCGTTGTCGTAGACCCGGGCCTCCGCGGCAAAGTCCTCAAGCGTGGGCGTAGTCGGCTCATCGTAGCCATAGACCGAGAGTCGGTCCTTCCGGACCGTATCGAGAACCACGAACAGCACGTTCGGTCCGCTACTCGTCGCCATACTACGGCGAGGGCAAGCCACGGGGTTAAACACCCTGCTTTCCGCGCAGGGCAAAGGCTCTTGACCGGGAAAAGACGGAGAAGTTGGACGAGCGCTCTTGGGGGTTAGAACGGCGCCTCGGGGCCTTCGTCGTCGCCGCTGCCACCCTCGCCGGGGAAGGAGGGGCTCATGCCACCACCGCCGCCAGCGCCGCCAGCCATCCCCTCGTTGCCATCCATGCCCGTCGAGGCGTGGACGGTGTCGATTTCGGGGATTTCCTTGGTCATGCGCGTCTTGATTGCCTGGATGGTCATCGGGGAGATGCCACAACCCGAACAGGCACCGCCGAGTTGGATAGTGACGGAACCCTTCTCGCGGTCCAGATTCTGGATGGCGGCGCTGCCACCGTGCATCTGAATCTGCGGGAAGTTCCGGCGCAGGAAGTTCGTGATACGCTCGCGGAGTTCGTCGTCGGAGGACTCGGTGTCCGTGCTCATAGTAATTAGGAGTACACAGCGGGCGGGCTTAGGCCTTTGGTCTCACACCATCGGGTCGGCTCTACAGTTCCTCGGCGAAGCCAAAGACCGACTGCAACTCCGCCTCGATTTCCTCGAGATACCGCTCAAGCACCGTCTCGGCTTTCCCCTCGTCGACGACGACGCCACCGAGCGTTTCGAGTGGGTCGTCGGGCAGTTCGATGCGGAACTCACCGTCGCCCTCGTAGAAGGGCTCGCTCTCGGCCAGAATCGCCTGGTCAATAGCGTGAATCAGTTCCGAGTCGTAGGCCTCGTTCATCGTCTCGAAGGCCTGTTTGTAGGCGCGCTGGAGCTGCGCGAAGTAGTGTTCGTACTTGTCCTCGAACTTCTCGGGGTCGAAATTCGCCATTAGGGGCACTGTGCCGTCGAGACAGAAGTTCCTGCCGGAATCGCTTACAGCCGCTCGGTGCAGGTGTCGTCGTGTCGCCGCTTGGTGTCGACGAACCGCCCGGCGTACCGCTGAACGATCCGTTCGACGGGCAGGTCCAGCCGGTTCTCCGGGAACGACAGCGTGTAGAGACTCAGGCCGATGAGACCAGCAAACAGGATGCCGGCGGCGGTGGTGACGGCGAGTGCCGACCCGAGCAAGGTGCCGAGGCCGGCGACGGCGGCCGTCGCGAGCGCCAGCACGAACATGGCGAAGGCGACACCGAAGACGAACCCGGCACCCAGCAACAGTGTGTTCTTATCGGTCAGCTCCCCGTGTGTATCTTCGAGCATGCTACTGGATTGCATGCGACAGTACAAGTACACCCGTCAGACGGGCGGCAGACGCCTCACTCGGGGGTCTCGGGGGTAATCCGGGAGAGCCGCATTGCGTTGCCCGTGACGGTGGTGGTCATTCCGGCGTCGCCGGCAAGCACCGCGAGCCAGATGGGGACGTAGCCAAAGGGCACCGCGAGCGCGAGACCGGCCTTGACCGCGAGGCTGGCGACGATGTTCTGCCGGATGACGCCGTTGGCATCGTCCGCGAGGCCGTACAGGTAGGGGAGTTTTGAGAGGTCATCGGAGAGCAAGGCGATGTCCGCGGTCTCGAGTGCGGTGTCGGTCCCGGCCGCACCCATCGCGATGCCGACCGTGGCCGTCGCGAGCGCGGGTGCGTCGTTGATACCGTCACCGACCATCGCCACGGCCTCGTCTTCGCCGAGCAGGTCCTCAATGGCCGCCACCTTCCGGTCGGGGAGCAGTTCCGCCCGGTACTCGTCAGCGTCGACCTGCTCGGCGATTGCCGCCGCGGTGCGTTCGTTGTCGCCGGTCAGCATGATGATCCGGCCGACGCCGCGCT
>CAZOQK010000112.1:0-7556 GCA_964581735.1 uncultured Halobacteriales archaeon
GTGCTCTCTATCGGGATGAACGTCCCCTCCGACCGACTGGGCAACAAGGACGTGGTGAAAATCGAGGGGCGGGAACTCTCACAGAGCGAACTCGACGTGCTCTCGCTGATTGCGCCCGCCGCGACTATCAACATCATCCGCGACTACGACGTGGTCGAGAAACACCGCGTCGAGCGACCCGAGGAAGTGACGGGCGTGCTGAAATGTCCCAACCACAACTGCATCACGACCGAGGACGAACCCGTCGCGTCACGGTTCGACGTGCTGGACGACGGTGTCCGTTGTGAGTACTGCGACACCATCATCCGCGAGGACTTGGCCGCCCACATTCTGGTGTGACGCTACGCCTCTCTGACGACGACACAGTGGGCGTGGACGCTGTCGACCGCGACCGGTCCATCGGCGTGAAAGAGCGCGCGAAACACCTCCGCGCGGTCGGTCGTGTGGTCGAACTCGACGACCAACATCGGGGTCATCCCGCTGCCGTCGTCGTGAATCGATGCCCCGACGCCTCCACCCTCGACTGTCGATTTGAGGGCTTCGGGGGCCTCACCGACAGTCACTGCGCCGTTGCTTCTTCGAGCGCCCGTCATCAGTCATATCTATGACACTCACTCGAATAGATTCGTCGGTTCACATGTCGGGGCCCTCACCCATCGGCGCTAGTCTGAGACACTGAAAACCCGGTCCAGTCAGTGCGCTATTCGTCGATTTCCTCGGCCAGTTCGTCGGCGTCGATGTCGGCGTCTTCCAGCGCCTCTTCAAGATCGACATCGCCGCCGGCACCGCCCATGCCGCCCATTCCGCCCATCATACCGCCCATGCCCATGCCGCCGCCGAGTTCCTCCTGGACGATGATGCGGTCGATGTCGAGCAGGTCGGTCAGCTGTTGGGCGATCTGCTGTTTGCCCATCATCCACTGTTGGTTCATCGAGAGCTGCGGGGTCGCCTCGATGTACAGCGTCTCCTTCTCGACCTCGACGGTCTCGAATTCGGGTTCGGCCCCCTCGTCCTCGTCGTCGTCCGCTTTCTCGTCGTCGACCAGTTGTTCCTCTTCGACGGTGTCGGTCTGGAACCAGACATCCAGCTCCATATCGAGCATCATCGAGATGATGCCCTGGGCCATCTCCTCGCGGTCGGTGACCTCCTCCAGTATCTCGTACTCGTACTCGATGTCCTCGCCGGCCAGTGGGTGATTGAAGTCGACACGCGCGCGGCCGCCGATGATGGTTTCAATGAAGCCCTGCTGCTGGTCGATCTGGATCTGCGCGCCGGGGTAGCGGTCGTCTTCAGGAATCTTATCCTTGCTGACCGTGCGGACTTCCTCGTCGTCATACTCGCCGAAGGCCTCCTTGGCAGGGACGGTGACGCTGCCCTCGTCGCCAACGTCCTTGCCGACGATGTCGTCCTCGACGGATTCGAAGATGTGGCCCTGCCCGAGGACGATAGTGCGCGGCGCGAACTCCTGGCTCTCGGTGTCGACATCGGCCTCTTCGGCGACTTCCTCGTCGGTCGTGTCCACGAGGTCGCCGTCCTCGACGGTGCGTGCAGTGTAGGCGAGTTTGATGAAATCCGCTTCTTGCAGTCCGTCTACCTGTTCAGTTGCAGCGTCCTCTGCCTCGTCGTCGGCCTCCGTGGCCTCGGAGTCGTTGCTCATACGGTCTCTCTCTGGCGTTGCACTCTTAAGCACAACGTTTCGCCCCGGACGGCGACCGATGGCTCTTTTCGACTTGCTACACAGTCGGGACGTATGTACGAAGTGGAACTGAAAGTCCGTGCTGACCACGAGGCGGTCCGCGAGCGCCTCGCCGACACCGACGCGGCGCTTCTCGGCGCCGTCGAACAGGCGGACGTGTACTATGATGCTCCCAACCGGAACTTCGCGGAGACCGACGAAGCACTCCGGGTCCGCACTGAGCGGAGTGACGACGGCACCGAGACACGACTCACCTACAAAGGGCCGCTCGTCGAGCAGGAATCGAAGACGCGTGAGGAAGCCAAAACTGTGGTCGCGGACCCCGACGCGCTTGGCAATATCCTGGCCGGCCTCGGATACCACCCCGCCGCCGAGGTGTCGAAAGACCGCACCCGGTATCGTCTCGACGGCTACACGATCACACTCGACACCGTCGACGGCCTCGGCGAGTTCGTCGAAGTCGAGCAGGAAGTCAAAGCCGATATCGACTCCGCCCGCGAGGGGGCGGCGGCGATAATGGAGCGACTCGGACTGGAGCCCGACGAGCAAATCCGCACGTCGTATCTGGGCCTCTTGCTCGATGCCGATGCATCAGGGTAATCGTTTCAGGCGCTGTTGTTACCGAAAGGTATAGACGGGGTGCTTACAAAGCGAACTGACAATGACAGAGCGGAACATCCACGTACAACAGGCCTCGGGGCGGGCTGTGGAGGACCAAGCCGTAGAAATCGTCGAGCGGAAAGGCATTGGCCATCCGGACTCTATCTGTGACGGCGTCGCCGAAACCGTCTCGCGAGCGCTCGCACAGGCCTATCTCGACCGGGTCGGGACTGTCTTGCATTTCAACACCGACGAGACACAGCTGGTCGCAGGGTCGGCCGCGCCGGCCTTCGGCGGCGGCGAGATGCTCGAGCCCATCTACCTGCTCATCGTCGGGCGGGCCACAAAAGAGTACAAAGGCAAGCGCATCCCCGCCGAAACCATCGCGCTCGACGCCGCACGCGAGTATCTTGACCGGACGTTTCCGGAACTCGATGTCGGTTCGGACATCATCGTCGACGTGCGTCTCGGCGAGGGCAGCGGCGACCTCCAGGAGGTGTTCGGCGAGGACGGCGCCGTGCCGATGGCAAACGACACCAGCTACGGCGTGGGCCACGCGCCCCTCTCGGAGACCGAACAAATCGTCTACAACACCGAGCGCCGCCTCGACAGCGAGTACGGCGCGGACAACCCAGAGGTCGGTCAGGACATCAAGGTGATGGGCAAACGCGAGGGCGACCACATCGACGTGACCGTCGCCGTTGCGATGATAGACCGGTACATCGACGGCATGGCCGACTACAAGGACGCCATCGAGAACGTGCGCGAGTACGTCTCCGACTTAGCCGGGGAGTACACCGACCGCGACGTAATCGTCCATGTCAACACCGCCGACGACTACGACGAGGGCTCGATTTACCTGACGACGACCGGCACGAGCGCCGAACAGGGTGACGACGGCTCGGTCGGGCGGGGCAACCGGGCGAACGGCCTCATAACGCCGAACCGCCCGATGAGCATGGAAGCAACGAGTGGAAAGAATCCGGTCAACCATATCGGGAAGATTTACAACCTGCTCTCGACGGAAGCCGCCGAATCGGTCGTCGACGAAGTCGACGGCATCCGACAGCTCCAGATTCGGCTACTGAGCCAGATCGGCCAGCCGATAGACCAACCCCACGTCGCCGACGCCGAGGTTGTCACCACCGAGGGCGTCACTGTCGCCGACATCGAAGCGCACATTGAGGCGGCAATCGACGACGAATTGGCCGACGTGACCGCTATCACCAAGCGCGTTATCAAGGACGAACTCTCGACGTTCTAACCCAACACTGCTTTGATAAGGCGGTGATGCCGGCACCATGCACCCGCCGGGTGCCGACAGCGCCCTCGTCAGGCGCAGGGAAATCGGCACGAAACGCGAACGGGCCGGCCGGAAGACGGAGGCCCAACTCCGTGACAACATCGCCGCCATCTCTTCGGGGCCACGATTCCGACCGGCACCGGATTTAGGAACTGCCGGAGAGTCCACGGTACGCGTTCTGGATTGTGGACAACGGCGACACCGAACACGTGGGACTGATGCCCTACTCCGAAACGGGCGTCCGTGGGCCCGTCGTTACCGACGACGACGGCGCACTCGACTGGGCGGTACAAACGCTACCGCAACGACGCGACGCCCGTCGGGACGATTACCGACCGAGCGTAACCGCCTTTTGTCCCCCCGTTCTCCGTTCGTGTATGACCCGGGTCTGTCTCGTCGGCGACGACGGCGTGAACCTCCGATACGAGCTACTCTCGCGGGAGACCTCCCGGAACGCCCTCATGACGTACGACCTCCGGGAGCCTTTCGAGAACACGCTCAGTATCGAGACGGTGAGCCTGGGCGCCGCTGTTTCCCTGCTGAACGACCTGGACTGGTATCTCGTCCGGTTCGTCGAGGAGGCACTCGTTTTGGAACCCTCAGTCAGCGAGGACGAGTGGCTCTCCCGCGGCCTCGCGGCGGCTATCCGTGCCGACCGCATCGACGCTGCCGACACCGGTCGGTATCTCAAAGTGTACGGCGTCGAACGCGCCGACCCGGACCCAACCGACGCCAGCGACGGCGCGACGGCCCCCGCCGAGTCAGACACCACCGACGCTGGTGCTCCCGACGCAGACGAGGCCGCCCCGACTCGGGACCGACCGCCACGCCTGGTCGAACCGATGCTCGTCGCCCGCACCGGCGAGACCATTCCGGAGTACGACCTGCGTGCCGTCAACGAGACGCTGACCGTTCGACTCACCGAGGGGGAGTTCGACGCCTGACTCAGTATCCGCCGCCGACCCCGTCCCCGCTATCGTCCGTGGCAGTCCCATCGTCGTCACCGTCGTCCGAGCAGCCTGCAAGCCCTGCCGCTACAAGCGTGATACTTCCTGCAAGCACTCGCCGTCGGCTCACATGTTCGCACATAGCGTCAGTCGGGACTGCACGGGCAAATACGTTGGCCGGCAGCCGCCGCTACGCCTCGAACATGCCGGTGGACATGTAGCGCTCGCCGGAGTCCCAGAAGACTGTCAGGACCAGCGGGTCCTCTTTTTGCCCCTGTATCCGCTCGGCGACGCGCCGGGCCGCGACCAGCGACCCGCCGGAGGACTGCCCGGCAAAGATCCCCTCCTCCCGGGCGAGGCGCCGACACGCCGCCTCGGCCGCGTCGATACCGACTGTCTCCACACCATCCAGCAGGTCGACATCCATGTTTTCGCTGACAAAGCCCGGCCCCATCCCCTGGAAGTCGTCGTCGCTCGGTTCACCACCCGAGAGGACGGCGTTGTCCTCGGGTTCGACGGCCACGATGTCGATGTCGGGGTACGCTTCGACCAGGCGGCGGCCCAGGCCGATGACGGTGCCGCCGGTACCGACGCCCGCGACCAGCGCGTCCGGCGTCCGGTCGCCGACCTGTTCGATGACTTCGGGACCGGTCGTCTCGTAGTGTGCACCGGGATTGGCGGGGTTTTCGAACTGGCGCATCTGGACGTACCCCGGCCGTGTGTCGAGTTCGTCCGCCCGCTCACGACAATCGCTGATGGTGCCGTCGACGAGTTCCAACTCCGCGCCGTAGGCACGCATTATTCGGCGGCGCTCGGGCGACTTCGAGGACGGCATAATCAGTGTCACGTCGTATCCCTTGGCGGCGCCGACCATCGCCAGCCCGATACCGGTGTTGCCGCTTGTGGGTTCGACGATTGTGTCGCCGGGCGATAGTTCGCCGTTCTCCTCGGCCCGCTCGACCATCGCCAGCGCCGGGCGGTCCTTGGCCGACCCGCCGGGGTTGAACGACTCCACTTTCGCCGCAATCGTCGTCCCCGCGGGCGCACCGACCGAGACGAGCGGGGACCCGATGGTGTCGAGGATGCTGTCGTTCATTTGCGCTCCGTAGGCTACCCCGCCCTAAACCATGCCCGTCACCGGCAGGGCGTGCCGTCGCCCCGGAGTTCCAGCGACAGGGTGCCGAGGCGGGGCGATTATACCCTGGGGTCACGAATAACACAGTATGCCACTCGAAACCATGGAGCCGAATCCGGTGTGGGTAGAGGACGCCTACGCGGAGACGGTCAACGTGTTCGAAGCCTACGGACAGGACCTGGTCTTGCGTATCTGGGGCGGCGACTGGTGCAAAGACTGCCGCGCACAGTTGCCCGACTTCGGTGCTGCACTCGCCGCCGCCGAGGTCCCCGAGGACAACATTGTCCACTACGGACTCGACCAGGACAAGGAGGGTCCCGGCGTCGACGAGTACGACATCGAGTACATCCCGACCGTCGTCGTCGAACACAACGGCGAGGAAGTCGCCCGCTTCGTCGAGGAAGAGTCGGTCCCGATATCGGTCTATCTCGCCGACGAAATCGAGGTCGCGCTCGGCTCTATCACCGACCGCTGATTACGCGCCGTCATCCGCGGCCCACGACAGCGCCGCCACCACGTCGTCCCGTGGGGGAGAGCAGGCAAAGGAACGACACGCATAGACTGTCGGCGTGCCGTCGCGGAGTCCCCGGTCGGCCCAGATGGGTGGGGCTTCGTCGAGCCCGAGCGTGTCGAGCCAATCCCCGAAGGCCGGCCCGTCCGCCGGTCGCCACGCAAGCAGTTTCCTCGGTAGGTACGTCTCCGCGAGCGTCCCGCGCCACGCATCGGGAACCTCGGTGCTGACGAGCGTGAGTTCGAGCGACCCGGTCGCCAGCCGGTCCGCCGCGAGCGTCAGCGAGGCGTGCTGGAGCGGGTTGGCGTCGACTTTCGACGCGTGCGTCTCGACGACTCGGGTGGCGATGTCCTCGAACCGGTCGTGGTCGGTGAACTGTGACACCGAGAGCAGCAGTTCGGCCGCGACGCCCGCGCTCGACGGGGTCGACTGGTCGCTGACCTCCTGTGGCCGGGCGATGAGCGATTCGCCGCCGGTCTGTGTGAAATACAGTGTGCCGGCCTCGGCGTCCCAGAACCGCGCTTCGATGGCGCGAGCCAAATCAAGCGCAAATTCCAGGTGGGACACCTCCCCGGTGGCCTGGTACAGGTCCAGCGCCCCTTTCCCAAGGAACGCGTAGTCCTCGAGGTAGCCGTCGATTTTCGTCTCGCCGCTCTTGAACCGCCGCAGGAGTTTCCTCCCGGCTTTGTCCCACAGGTGCTCGCGGACAAACGAAAGCGCGTCGGCAGCCACGTCCCCGTATTGGTCCTCAAGGACGAGCGCTCCCTCCGCGAGTGCGGATACCGTGAGTCCGTTCCACCCCGCGAGAATCTTCTCGTCACGCGCCGGACGGGCCCGCTCGCTCCGTGCCTCGAACACCTGCTCGCGTGCTGTCGCGACCTCGGCCTCGACGTTGGCGGGGTCCATGTCGTACTCCTCGGCGAGTTCCTCAGTACTGGTCGTCTCGGTCAGAACAGTCTGGCCCTTCTCGAAGTTCCCACCGCGAACAACGCCGTAGCGGTCACAGAACAGGTCCGCCGCTGTCTCATCGTCGACAACCCCGTAGATTTCGTCGGGCGTCCAGACGTAGAACGCACCCTCCTTTTGATCCCCAGTCTCACCCTCACTGCTCTCGGGTCGCTTCGCTCCCCGCCCGCTATCGCGGTCGCTTCCAGTCGGTTCGACCGCGCTCCGTGCGTCGAGCGTGCTGTAGAAGCCGCCGTCTGGATGCTGGAGTTCCCGCTTGAGGAACTCGAACGTCTCCCCGACGACCTCGGCGTAGCGTTCGTCCCCGGTGACCTGATAGCCGGCGAGGAAGGCGCGGGGAATCTCGGCGTTGTCGTACAGCATCTTCTCGAAGTGTGGTACCGTCCACTCGCGGTCGG
>CAZOQK010000113.1:0-7538 GCA_964581735.1 uncultured Halobacteriales archaeon
TCCTGATGCAGGGCTGGCTGATGGTGAGTGGGTTCGCGGGCGGCGGCGTCTCGCCGGAGGTGACGAGCGGCTGGAAGTCGTAAATCGATGCCTGGGTCAACAGCACGTCGTCGCGCCAGCGATTCGCGGCGACGGGGTAGGGGTCGATGCGGGCGTGGTCGCGCTCCTCGAAGTACGACAGGAAGGCCTCGCGCATCTCCTCCAGGGAGTGTTCCTCTGCGAAGCCGGGGTCGTCGATGAACTCGTACTCGTCACACGGGGGCTCGCCACAGGTCGACCGGGACTCGTCGCGCGTCCAGAAGTCGGCCCCACAGGAGTCACACTCCAGCCGGTGGAAGCCGTTCTCTGCAAAATAGTCCAGTTGGTATTCCGCTGCCAAATCGCTCATCCGTTGTGCTATGGTGGCCTACCAGCCCCTAAAACAGTTCCGAACGGGTGTGCTATCGCCGACTGCAGTCCCCCTCGGGCAGTCCTGTTTTACACCTTGCCGCCGTTTGTGAGACGAGAATAGCAGAAATTATTGCTGGCTGCTGGCCGTTGGGTGATACCTAACCCTCCTGTGGCCGCCTCGGTTACAACCCAACCGTCCACTATTGATCCGTGGGCGTTTACAATATCGGATGGGATGTCCCACCTGCCGTCTCCGACTGATACAGTCATCCCAACCCACCCCACTCGCGGGCCGCCCCCACCACCGGCCCGCGGACACCGCAGACAGCTCCCACTGTCGTCGTCTGTCCGCCAGCCACCCCATGACAAGGGGGTGTCGACCCCAGTCGACGGCCCCGGCTGGCAACTACGATGTTATTCATCGAGTGCCAGCGACGCCAGCAACGCTTCGAGCTGAATCCGCTCGTTTGCACCCTCAGTGAGGCGGTAGTCGGCCTCCCCGATACGGTCGAGCAACTGCACCGCCGCGTCGTTGTCCAACTCGAACTCCCAGACTGACCGGTGCAACTGGTCGATGATGTCCCCGCCGGCGATACCCTCCTCGGTAATGAGCCCGTCCAGCCGCGAGCGCGCCGCGGTGAAATCCCCATCTAGCGCGAGTGTCACCATCTCCTTGATTTCCTCCGGACGAGCGGTCGACGTAATCTCGAAGACGGCTTCCTCGTCGACGGTGTCGCCGGTGACCGCTGCCGCTTGCAGGCCGTTGATGGCTTTTCGCATATCGCCGTCAGCGGCATACACCAGCGCGGCCACGCCGTCGTCGGTCACTTCGATTCCTTCCGCCTCGGCGATTTCACGGACCTGCGTTTCGATTGCCTCATCACCGAGCGGCGAGAACCGAAAGACCGCACAGCGGGACTGTATGGGGTCGATAATCTGACTGGAGTAGTTACACGAGAGAATAAACCGGACGTTGTTCGAGAACTGCTCCATCGTCCGGCGGAGCGCTGACTGGGCGTCCGAAGTGTTGTGAGTCAGGATGCCGTTTGCAAGCATGAAGTTCGGCGTCCCCTCCATGCTGATGTTGTATGCTTTCTCGCGGTGGCTATACTCGATACTGCGTATCTCTGTAGTCTCGACGGTTCGGGCCCCGCCATCGGAGACGAGCGCAGCCTCGAACTCATCTCTGTTGTAGTGCTCGTGGCGTGGCAGTGCTTCGTCCCCGACAACGACGAACGTATATTCGTCGCCGTAGGTTTCGAGGAACTCTTCGACTCTTTCGGTCTGGCCCCACAGTTCAGCGACTCCCTTTATTTCGACGACTGTGTCACCGATTAGGAAGTCCGGATGGAACACCGAGTCGGACAGTTCGAACTCGGGTTCGTACTCGTAGCCGACGCCAGCGTCCTGCAACGCCTTCGCGACCTCGTACTCCCAGTCAGACCGAACGAGGTGGCCGAGTTCCTCGCTGTGTCGGATGTTCCCGCCGGTCGGCTCATGACCCTGCAACGCTTCGGAGACCTTCTGTGCGACCTCGGGGTCTCGCATCGGGTTGTTATCTCCGGTGATGTCACAGACGGGATAGTCACAATTCTCGGTCGCTTTCTTGATGATATCTGCTCGTTCGTCTTCGTCCAGACTCTCCCACCACTCCGAGTACGACTCCCCGATTTGCTCTTTCACTTCGTCGGCATCGGCATCAACGACCCACTCGTCCCACGAGGTTCCAGCCCGGAGGTCGCTTATGTTCTCGCGGAACCGTTCGATTGCGTCATCGTCCATCTCCCAGACGGAAACACCGTGGAACTCACCGCCGTAGTTCGGATTGTTCTCACCGCTCAGTCTCCCATCGGAGAGTTTCTCAACGATTTTCTCACGTCGCTCCTCTGACCACTCGGTGCCGTGCATTGGGTTCTTCTCGCCCTGCATCTCCTTGCTGTGGCCGTCGTCCTTGCAGGGCACAGAACAGAACCGTCCGGTGGTCCAGTCACCGCAGGTCTCACAGCGTGACACCCCGATATCGCCCTTGAAATCGGCAATCTCGTCGCCGGGTGATAGTTCTCGAAGTTCCTTCTCAACGAGCATCCCGTCTTCGTCGACGACGAAGAACGGATGGGTGAGACTCGCCGTAATTTCTCTTTCGTCGTTCAGTTTAATTTCGAAGAAGTCTGCAACACCGGAGTCTACCAGCCGACCTTTGTCGGACTGTATCTCGTTGGTCTCGAAGTCGACGGACGGTATCGGCTCTCCATCCTCGGCTACGTTCTCTATCTTTTTCACTTCCGTCGAAGAGGGGTATCCGGTTACGACTTCGGTCCCCGGAGGCACACACAGCGCGTCGGCCTCATCGAGGAATATAATTCGGTAGTCGACGCCGCCAAAAGAAGTCCGCGCGAAGGACTTGATTCTGTCCCGGACCACGTCGATGCCCCGCTCGTCGGAGGCGTTGAGTTCGAGGAAGTGTTCCTCCCAGTCGTCGCCGTAGAGTTCGCGGGCGATGGCCACGGCGCTAGTGGTGTTGTGCATGACTGTCGGAACGGTCCCGGCGACGTAATTTCGTGGCCCGGGGACAGTCAGGTCGTACACCCGCTGTGGCTCATCGACCGTTTCGACTTCCGTTACCTCGTCCAGATAGATGTCGGACTCTACGAGACGGTTGAGTACGTGGAGGTGTTCTATCGTCTCCGTCGATGCCATCCGAGAGAGCACGGTATCGAGTCGGGTCGCAACTGTCCCGAATCGCGACAGCGACCGAACTTCGTGGTCGTCTCTCGTGAGGAGGTTGGAGATATCCGTGCCACGTAGCTCGGTTCCCTCGGCCAATCGGTTGTACGAGATGTCGAGTGAGCCGATTATACTGTGGAGTTCCGACTGCAAGACCTCCACGGGAGCATCAATCTGCCGCTCGGTGACTTCAGCGAGAAGTTGCTGAACGCGACCAGCGTACGGTGTCCGGTCGCCACGCGCGTATTCGAGTAATCGGCCCGTATCGACGCCTGTCTCGGCTCGGAGCTGTTTTCGAACGGCCAGTGGTTCGAGTGTTTCTCGCTGTCCGACCCACCGGGAGGGGACACTGACCACCTCATTGATTGCAGGCTCCAGTTGCGTCAGTCGTTCTCTGGTCTGCTGTATCCGTTCGAGGCGCTCGGTAGCATCGTCTATCAACTCTGAGATACCAGTGAGATATCGTTGCCGGCCCGGAGTATCCGGGTTCAGCGTGTCCGGCACGTATGCTGTCTTCGTGAGATTGAGCCGCTCACAGAGTTTTTCCACCGACTGCTGTGTCAGTATCGTATCGTCGTTCGGGTTACTCGTCCGCTCGGTCACGCGGTTGAGGCGTTCGGATTTTTCGGTGACCGAAAAGCCAACCTGTTCCCTGAACGTCGCCAAGTGAGGGACGCCGGAAATATACAGTGTGTGGTAGGATCGCTTTTGTTCGCTCCCGTTTGTCGCGCGCTTTTGCTTCTCCTTCCGTCGAGATGGGATTCCGAAGCTCGCCAGCAAATATGAAAGTAGCGTGATTCGGTCTTCGTTTTTCTGCGTTAGTTCGAGAATTCCCTCCTCTCGGAGGTGCGCTTCGGCATCGAAGACCGCTCTGAGAAATGCGCTACGCGCTTGCTCGTCCGCGTGCAGGAGCGTTGACCCAATACCTGTTCCTCCCATCGCACTGTCGAACGCATCGAAACAGGACTCGAGATAGTGTGTGACGGTCCGGTTCCCGATAACAACGTATGGAACATCCTGTTGTTCGCCGTGGCGTGGCTCCACGCCGAACAGGGATTCGAGTCCACTTGTGAATGCTTCCCGAAGGTCCTCGTCGGTGTTGTAGAACTTGATCCGTCCGTTCTCGATTTGGGATTCGCTAACCGCTAGTCCGATCAGCCGTGCGAGTTCGGGCGTCAGTTCCCACGGTGGTGTTATCGGTGCTGAACGCTTGTTGTTGTACGACGTGACGTACTGAATCCGTTCAACGTGTTCCTGGATTTCCTCCTGTGACACATCGAGTCTGCGAAGGTACCCGAGCGAACAAACGCTACTACTCGCTCCGAGATTCTCGTCCCGAAACTCACGCTCGACAGCCATGACGGTTTTCGGTGGCGTATCGACGAGAGACGCGATTTCGTCTACGGACTTCCCCTTACGAAGGTATCCGACGACCTCTTTTTTGATACCAACGAGATTCTCCTCGAACGGAATCTCGTGTGCTGTCGCAAACTCCTCGGTGACGTGGACGAACGTTCGTTCTCCGTCCATCTGTTCGACCCAGTCTATCCGTCCGTTCGTGTCCAGTGTGGGTGTTTCGAGCGGACGAACGATTCTATCTCCGGGTTCGACATCTGCTGCTTCACGCCACTCGAGTCCATCGTGGGTGAGGACGAACAGCTTGTGTTCAGGCGTGACTGTCATTTCGGACCCGTCGCGGGTGGACACCGAAAGAAGCACTTCAGTACGCTTTCCGAAGACGTGTGACGGTTCGATGTATTCGAACTCGCCGTTATCGGTCAGGCTAAGAACGCTCGTGCCAGCATCGTTCGTTTCGAACCCATCGGCTTCACCGACGATATTTTCCATCCGGTGTAGACCGTCATCGGTGAGAACGGGTGTTTCGCCAGTGACACACTTCCCGATTCCGGCCGGCCCAGCGAAGAGACAGTGTGAGAGTTCGTTTCGCGCGACGTAACTCTCCAGGCGCTCGGTGATGGTCTCCTGTCCGACCACCTCGTCTAAGGTCTGCGGGCGATACTTCTCCAGCCAGATTTCCTCACGGCCGGTCCCCGATTGTTCGGCCTCGCTCATGCGCAAACGGAGTGGCGGGGTCGGCATAAACCCCGCGAGTGGTCGGCGCCACTACTCCAGCCTGGGTTTGCTGAGGTTCTGCAGGCGGCCATCACAGTCGTCCTTTGTACACTGCTGGAGTCGCTCCTCGCTGCACAGTCGCGCCCCGCATTTCGGGCATTCGTACAGGTCCTGTCCCTCTGAGCACGGTGCTGGGTCCGTTGGTGTCGGCATCGTGATTGTTTGTAAGGCGTCGTAGGATATAAAACTCCGTTTATCACGTTCTGTCTGCTTCAACGGGTCCGACACGCTCAAACGGCCCCAGGGTCGACTCACTCTATGGTCACGGTCGAACTCGTCGGCGAGGACACACACGACGTGGCAGTCGACGACGGGACCACCTACATAGACCTGCTCGCACCCTTCGCCGTGAGCCCACACGAAGTGACGCTGACCGTCGACGGGAGCCCGGTTCCGGAGGACGCGCCGGTCGAGGCGGGCGTCGACCGCGTGCGCGTGGTCAGACTCATCAAAGGCGGCTAGTTGTCCGCTGAGTCACCCCCAACCGCCTCAACGTACGCCTTGAAGAGATCCTGGCGCTCCTCTAAAACCTCCTCGACGGACTCGCCCTCGGTGACCTGCTTGAGGTCCTCGAGTAGCGCCTTCCGGAACGTCATCTCGATATCGCCCCCGCCCTCGAAAATCCCTTGCGCCATCCGTCCTGCTTGGTCGCCCTTTAGTACCCACTCGTGGCTGTCGGCCAGCGCTTCGCAGGCACTACAGAGAACATGCCCGCACGCGCCGGCGCGGTGTGTGTGTGAACAGGCCGCCGGGTCCGCACAGACCACGGCGGCGTGGGTTGGGTTCTCCGGCCAGCCCAGCCAGTCCGCACAATCGGGACAGTACCACTCAAAGACCGACAGCTGGCTCTCCCGCTGTTCGACGTTTTCCTCGGGAATCTCGGCGGGGTCGCGGTGTGGGTCCTCCACGGTGTGACGGTTGACCACAGTCTACCGTCCTGTTCGTCCCCCTACACATCAATTCTCGGGCCCCGGAAAGCACCCTCAGGGAAGCTTCAGATAGGTACAGTCCTGTTGCTGGAGACGGACGACTTCGGCCACGCCGGAATCGGTGACGGTCACGCCCTCGGCGAGCTCGTCGGGACTGAAGCCGAGTCGCCCCAAGGAGTTTGCACAGGCCTCGATGTCGACGCCCGCGGCGGCCATCTGGGGAATCCGGTCGCCCTCGGGCGTGGCCGAGAGCAGAAACCGGACCGCGCCGCCGTTGATTACGACGTGCATCGAATCGGGCGAGGCCGACACCGACTCGTTGCCCGCCAGCTTCTGGAGGTTCCGCAGTGCCATTTGCCAGTCCTCTGTCTCGCTGCTCGTGATGTGAACCACGATGTCGTCCTGCGTTGCCATTTCGTCGGTGTTCGGCCGCCATGCGAATAAAATCAGAGGGCTGGCTCATACTGTTTGACCTAAGCCGTTCGAAAATTTCGCCACCCTGGGGTGGTGAATATCTTTCCGAAGTTCCGTCCGACAGTATCAGTTCGTCGTCGTGATCTCGATTACGTCCCGGTGGTCCAGTTTTGAATCCGCGCCAATCTGGCGCTCCGTGCGCACGTCGTGGGCGTGCAGGAATCCCTCGCCGATGTCCGAATGCAGGAAGTAGGCGAAGTCCTCGGCCGTCGACCCGTTTGGCAACACGAAACAGTCCTGGAGGAAGGTGCCGTCGTCCTGTGGTCTGCGCGCGCCGGGGAAGACGGCGATGGCGTCCAGTTCTTCGAAGAGTGCGGTTTCGAGTGCCTGCTGGACGCCGGTGCCGCTGTAAGCGTTGATAAACGCCCGAATCTGCTCTAGTCCCTCGCGTTTCCCGTCGGGCACCTCGGCGGTCACGGTGAAGTCCTCGTCGCCGGGCCGGTAGTCGAGCACGCCCTGTTCGTCGCCGTTTTTGAGCGCCTTTTCGGCGTGGGCCGAGACGGGAACGAAGGTGAGGTGGTCGTACTCGGGGTCGGTGGTAATCTCGCCCCAGTTGTCCTGGGCGGCCTCGGTGTCCATCTTGTTCGCGGCGACGAGCATCGGCTTGGTCCGGATACGAATCTCACGGGCCAACTCTTCCCTGTTTGCCTCGTCCCACGTGTCGGGGTCCAGTTCGAGGTCAAGCGCCAGCATCACCCGCTTGAGTTCCTCCTCGCTGATGCCGAAGGCGGACATCTGCTCCGCGAGGTCGGCCTCGATGTCCCGGTCCTCGCCCTGGTACCCTGAACGGTAGCGCCCGATGCCCTTCTCTAAGATGCCGAGATACCACATATCGAGTTCGTCCTCCAGGAAGTCGATGTCCTCGCGGGGGTCGTGGCCCTCGGTGGG
>CAZOQK010000114.1:0-7528 GCA_964581735.1 uncultured Halobacteriales archaeon
AGCGCGCGCCGGACAAGCGCCTCTGGGACACCCACTGGGACGGCACCGTCGCCTCCCACCCCGTCGAAGGGCAGAGCCAGGTCGAAGCGGCCACCGAGCGCCTCGAAGAGGAACTCGGGGTCACGCCCGACCAGTACGACGACCTCCGGATCACCGACCGGTTCGAGTACAAACGCTACTACGAGAACGCCGGCGTCGAGCACGAGGTCTGTGCGGTCCTGAAAGCCACACTCTCGGATACCCGTCTTGAACCCGACCCCGAGGAAGTCGGCGGCGTCATGTGGGTTCCCTACGAGCGACTCTATCACAACCCAAAGTGGTACCGGCAACTGCGGCTGTGTCCGTGGTTCGAAATCGCGATGCGGCGGGACTCCGAGTAATCAGGTGTCGCCGCCGTCGGGTGTTGGCTCCGAGTGGGCCGGGGCGTCGCTTGCCGCGTTGTCCGTCGCAGTTTCGGCTGTCCCACCGGTGTCCGCGACCCGCGGCAGCCCGACGCTGACGATGGTTCCCTGCGCCGTCGTCTCGAACGAGAGCGAGCCGCCGTTGTGTTCGATGACCCAGTTCGCCAGCCAGAGGCCGACGCCGCTGGTGTGTTTTAGTGGCGTCTCCCGGCCCTCGGCGAGGGTCTGAATCTCCCGGCGGTCGATGCCGGGGCCGTTGTCGGTGACCGTGACGACGACGGCGGCATTGTCGCTCGCGATATCGTCGACGGCGAGTCCGACTTGCGGGGTGTCGCTGTCGTTGTGGACGACTGCGTTGGCGACGAGTTCGTCGGAGGCAGCGGTCAGCGTGGGGCCGGCCGCGACGGGGGGCGTCTCTGGGAGAGACACCGAGATATCTGCGTCGGGGTACTCACGGCGGGTCTTATCGAGGTCGGACTCTAGATGGTCGGTCAGATCGAGGCGGCCGCCGGTGTCGGCCTCGAAGAACCGGGAGAGGCGGCCGACCTTCTCGCTGCGGTCGACGATGGTGTCGACCGTCTCGACGGCGGTCCCCAGCCGTTTGCTGGCGTGGTCGTCGGCCACCGAATCGCGCGCCAAGCTGACGTTCCCCCGGACGACGTTGAGTTCGTTGCGGATGTTGTGCCGGGGGAGGCGGTTGAGCACGTCCAGTCGCTGTTCGCGCCGGCGCTGTTCGGTCACGTCCCGCAGGCTGACCAGTCGTCCCGAGAGTGTCCCGTGACCCCGCGAGAGCGAGGAGATTTGCACGTCGAAATGCCGCACCGAGCCGCCGGTGTCCAGCCGGAGCGGGGACTTGTCCGCATCGAGGGCGTCAACCAGGGCGGGGAACGTCGAGGCGAGCGGGCGGCCCAGATAACCGGTGCCGTCGGCCTCGAGCAGCCCCCGCCCGGTGGGGTTCGTGTCAACGATGCGGTCGTTCTCGTCAAGGATGAACACGGCGTCGTCGAGTTCGGTCAACACCTCCTCGCGGCCGAGTTCCCACACCGCCGGTGTGACCTGCAGGAGTTGGGTCCGGAACATCGCCCCGGCGAGGACAACGCCGGTCAGGACGTAGGCAAGCCCGTTCGGGTCGATACCCGCCGGGAGCAAACCGAAGATGTACAGCGCGTTCCCCACCATCGGAATCGAGATGGCGAGCAAGAGCGCGGTACTCTGACTCTGCTACAGCCAGTTGGTCCCCAGAATCATCCACAACAGGAACGCGCCGGCGGTGACGAGCAGATACGAGTACACCTGATGGCCCCAGAACGCGAGGCCGAAATCGAGCGCGAGGACGCTGTACTCGCCGAGAAACGCCCTGGCAGCGTCGCTCCAGACGAGGAAGACGAAGAGAGCGGGCTCGACCAGCAGGAGGCCAAGCCGCCTGCGGGTGAGCCAGCGCTCGCGCCCGGAGTACTGGAGCACTGTCACCACCCACGCAATCGGGACGATAGTCGAGAAGGTGAGTCCGACGCGGGTCCGGAAGCTGAGCGCACCGAGTCCGGCCGAGGCGACGGTCAGTCCTTCCGCGACGGCCCAGAAACTCGCCGCCACGATGAGCATGGTGAGCGGGCGCGCACCCGGGCGGTCGCCTTGACTCCAGGCGAAAACGCCGACACCCATCCCCGCGACTGCTGCGAGCAACACAATCGGGAGATAGAACGGCTGTGCCATCGCTATCACGCGCTACAACGGGACACACTCTTAACTATTCAAGCACCGGCTCGGCAGCAGTGTGTACCGTATGACGGAGTGGTTCAGGGCAACGGGAAAGCCCCGAACCCGACCGGGTCGCCGCCAGCAGTCCGCTCGTTACGAGCGTGCCCGCACCGCCGCCCAGACGGCGACACCGCCGAGCAGGAACGCGGGCACGAGCGGGAGGACGAGGTAGGCGTCCCGCAGGGTAAGCCCGATAGAGCGGACGACTGACTGAGCCCGGGGGAGATACAGCAGGGCAGCGGGGACGATCAGGAACGCGAGGATGATAACCCCGACCAGAAGCCAGCCGTGCCAGCCGAAGGTGGCGTCGGTCGTATCGGCCTGGACCGGTTGTGCCGAGCGAGGCTGGTGGACGTACGTGTCGTCGTCGCCGTCGTCGCCGCCGGGTTCGGACGCGGTGGCCCCATCGCTTGGCATTGTTCATACTTGCGGCCACTGGCGCAAAACGGTGTCGTTCTCGGGAGCGTCCCGGGCGCCTACAGTTCGCTGTCGGGGACGACGACGACCTTGCCGAAGCCCTCGCGCTCCTCTATCATCTCGTGGGCGTCGGCGATGTCGCTCATCGGGAACGTCTCGCGAATCTGGGGCTCGAATGCGCCCTGCCAAACGAGTTCAAGCACGTCGTCGACCTCGCCGGGGGTACCCATCGTCGAGCCGTGAATCTCCAGTTGGTCCCAGAAGATGGCGTTGATATCGGTCTCGGGGTCACGGCCCGTCGTCGCGCCGCAGGTGACGATGGAACCACCCTTGCAGAGGCTCTTGAGGGAGTTTTGCCAGGTCGCCTTCCCGATGTGGTCGACCACCACGTCGACGCCGCGACCGTCGGTGGCCGCGTCGACTTCCTCGGCAAAGTCGTTCTCGTCGTAGTTGATGACGTGGTCGGCACCCAAATCCTCGGCGTAGCCGAGTTTCTCTTCGGTGCTTGCGGTCGCGTACACCTCCGCGCCGACGTAATCGGCAATCTGGACCGCTGCGTGGCCGACGCCGCCGCTGGCCCCGAGGACGAGAATCGAGTCGCTGGCAGCGAGTTCGGCACGGGTCATGAGCATCCGCCAGGCCGTCTGGAACACGAGGGGGGCGGCCGCGGCCGTCTCCCAGTCGACGCCCTCAGGAACCGGGACGAGGTTGTCGCCTGGCACTGCCGTCAGTTCGCTGTGGACGCCGCGGGTGTGTTCCCCGATAATCTGAAACTCATCACAGAGTGTCGGGTCGCCATCGCGGCAGAACTCACAGTGCCCGCAGGCGACCCCCGCAGAGACGGCGACACGGTCGCCGGGTTCGAACCGCTCGACATCCGCACCGACTTCCTCGACGACGCCCGCGGCGTCGCTGCCGGGGATGTGTGGCATCTCTAAGTCCAGCCGCGAGAGCGCGCCCAGCCCCATGCGCGTGAACACATCGAGGTGGTTCAGGGCGGCGGCCTTCACGTCGACGACCACCTCGTCCCGGCCGGGGTCGGGGTCCTCGAACTCGCCGTACTCCAGTACGTCTCTGCGTCCGTGCTCGGAGAGTTGGACTGCCTTCATACATAGGTTCTCACGGGGGCGATAAAAACCGCTGACGGTACAACAGCCGTCTGCCGATACATCGACAAGTGCCGAACGGTTCCGGCCGGGAGAGGGCTGATTTTTTCCCCGCGGCAGCGGAACCCAGGGTATGGTCGACTTCCAATCGCGGGACACGCGGCGGGGGCTGGACGACGACTCGACGGCCGAGGAGTCGGAAACGGACGAAACACAACAGACCGACTCGGCGGATACCGGGTCGTCACCGGCAGAGAGCAACGGAACGAGCCAAGAGTTCGAGGCCGGAACAGTACCGTTCGCAGTCGTGACTGTCGAGAACGGCCGGAGCATCGACACAGACACCACGGGGCAGGCCGTGGTCGATGCCATCGAACACGACGGCGACGCCGTGGCGACGCGGGAGTTGATAGCCCAGCGCTACGACGGCGTCCAGAGCATCATCACCACGCTCACCGGCCGCGACGACGTAGCAGCGATTGTCACCCTCGGCGGGACCGGCGTCTCGCCCAAGGACGTGACCATCGACGCTATCGAGCCGCTGTTCGACAAGCGTCTACCTGGTTTCGGCGAACTCTACCGCGTGCTCTCACACGACTCCGACGGGACAGCCGTCGTTCGCACCCGTGCGACGGCGGGCATCGTCGACGGTGTCCCGGTGTTTTGCCTCCCCGGCGACACCGCAGGGGCACGCCGCGGCGTCGAACAGATAGTGCTTGAGGAGGCCCAAACCATTGTCCGGGAAGCCACGGAGTGACCACGCCGGTTGCGGGCGCGCTCCGCGTTCGGGCGCCCAGTCGCCCCGACGCCTGACCTATCAGGCCGAGGCGGCTGTGTGAACTGTTTGTGGGGATAAAACGGCGTTAACCACTTTGCCCGATTAATTGCAGTCAGCCACCAGCCCCGAGTGCAATGTCCGAACGCACTGCCACTCGGCGTACGGTTCCGGAGACAGTCGGTGCGGCCGCCACAGCGGCGTCGGTGCCCGCGGCCGTGTCGGCCACCGAAGCGGAGTGGACGGCCGTCGAGTCCCCGACGGGCAACACGTCCTACGATGTCGAGCACACGGCCGCGGGGGCCTACGCCGTCGGCGCGGGTGGCGCGATTCTGGAACCCTGACGCCAAACATTGATGACTGTATAGCCCCTAAAACCGGTCGATGACGGCCTCTCCGCCCGGCCCGCGCGGCGAACCGCTCTTTGGCAGCAGCAGGACCTACGCGAAAGACCCCTTCCGCTTTCTCTCGGCCTGTGAGCAGGCCTACGGCGACATTGTCGAGTTCGAGCTCGGCCAGTTGCCGACCTACATGCTCACCAACCCCGCGGACATCGAGCGCGTCCTCGTCTCCGAGGCGGATATCTTCCGCAAACCGGATTTCCAAAGCGACGCGCTGGGTGACTTGCTCGGCGATGGGCTGCTCCTGAGCGAGGGTGAGACCTGGCGCGGGCAGCGCCAACTCACCAACCCCGCCTTCGCGATGGGACGGCTCGCGAACTTCGCCGACCGCATCGTCGACCACGCTGACGCCCTGCTGGCGACGTGGGAGGACGGGCGGACGGTCAACGTCGAACAGGAAATGACGACGGTCACGCTGGATGTCATCGCGGACCTGATGCTCGGGACGGAACTCAGCGACAAGCGTGTCGAGACTGTCCGGCAGAGCCTGGACCCGCTGGGCACGCAGTTCGAGCCCAACCCCATCCGGTTTGCGGCGCCCAACTGGGTGCCGATGCCGGGCGACCGCGAGTACCAGCAGGCACTCGACACCCTGGAGGGCGTCGTCGGCGACATCATCGCCGAGCGCCGCGGGAACGAGGGTGACGCCGACGCCGACGAGGGCGTGCCGATGGATATGCTCTCGATTCTGCTCCGCGCACAGGAGCGCGGCGAGCAATCGGCCGGGCAACTCCGCGACGAGGTGGTGACGATGTTGCTGGCGGGCCACGACACGACGGCGCTCACACTAACGTACACCTGGTATCTGCTCTCCCAGCACCCCAGCGCCCGCGAGAAGGTCCACGACGAAATCAAGGCGGTCGTCGATGGCCGCCCGACGATAGACGATGTCCAGGAGCTCGAGTACGTCGAGTGGGTCATCGACGAGGCGATGCGGCTGTACCCGCCGGTGTACACCATCTTCCGCGAACCCAAGACCGATGTCGAACTGGCGGGCTACCACATCGAGGAGGGGTCGGCGCTCATGCTGCCCCAGTGGGCCGTCCACCGCTCGGGTCGCTGGTGGGACAACCCCGAACAGTTCGAACCCGAGCGCTGGCAGTCCGACCGCCAGGGCGAACGGCCCCGCTTTGCCTACTTCCCCTTTGGCGGCGGCCCGCGCCACTGCATCGGCAAGCACCTCGCGAAACTCGAAGCGCAGTTGATTCTCGCCCGCACGGCCGAGCGGTTCGAACTGGAGTACGACCGCGAGGGTCACTTCGAGTACCGGCCGACGCTGACGCTGCACCCACAGGACGGGATGCCGATGACGGTCCGCGAGCGCTGAACCCTAACTGACGGGTGTCGTTACTTTTGTAGCTCCCAAGCCTAGCGCGTCTATGGTTACACGACTCGCCGACGACGTGTGGTGGTTCGACCTCCAGGGCACCAGCGCCTATCTGGTCGAGGGCGACGAGATGACGCTCGTCGACACGGGAATGCCCTGGCACGCCGACACCGTTCGGCACGGTATCGAGCAGGTGGCCGGGTCGCTGTCGGCCATCGACCGGGTCCTGATTACGCACTTCGATTTCGACCACGTCGGCGGCCTGAACAGCCTCGCGGCCAAGGGTCTCGATGCCCCTGTCGCGGTTGGTGCCGACGACGAACCCTATCTAGCGCGGCGCAAACGCCCCACCTGGAACAACCGAAAGGGGCTCTTCCAGCGGGTGACAGACCTCACGCGGACCCCACCGGACGTACCCATCGAACCGGTCGCCGACGGCGACACCGTCGGTGGGTTCGAGGCCTATCACACGCCGGGGCACACGCCCGGCCACACCGTCTTCGTCGACGAGGCGCTGTCGCTGGCGATGGTGGGTGACCTCGTGCGCGAGAGCAACGGCGAGTTCGAGGTGCCGCCGTGGTTTCTCAACTACGACCAGGCGGAGGCAGAGGCGAGTCTGCGGTCGTACGTCGAGCGTGCGCCGGGGGTCGATATCGTCTGTCAGGGCCACGGCACGCCGTTCGTCGAGCGCGGGAGCGAGCGGCTCTCGGCGGCCGCTGGCGTGCTCGCGGCCCAGCAGTGATCAGGCGTCAAGCTCCGCGGCCACCGCGTCGGCGTCAAGCAGTTCGGGGTCGACCAGCATATCGGCCTGCCGCGAGGCGAAATCCGGCAACGACCCCTCACAGTAGAGGACGACTTTTAACTCGGCGTTGAGGTCCTTCGCGACGGCAATCGAGGTTGCCTGTTCGACCTCCGTGAGGACGAGTACACTGGCTTCGTGGATCCCCGCCTCCTCTAATGCTGGGCGGTCCGCAATGTCGACAGTAGCAACGGTATGGCCGGCAGAGTCGATAGCAGCGGCGATATCGTGGTCGTCGGTGCCTGCGACGATGACGTTCATTGGTGTGGGGGTGGAGACGCGAGGGCTTGTGTCTTGTCACACACGCCGGTATGGCAGTCTACTCGTATTCGATAGTCGCCGGCGGCTTGTGGGTCACGTCGTACAGCACCCGGGCGACGTTCTCGTTCTCGCCGGTAATCCGGGACTGGATGCGCTGGAGGGTGTCCCAGTCGATGTCCTGTGCGCGGGCGGTCATGCCGTCGCGGGACTCGACGGAGCGGACGGCGACGACCCAGCCGTGGACGCGGTTGTCACCCTTGACGCCGGTGGCCTTGCCGATGAC
>CAZOQK010000115.1:0-7517 GCA_964581735.1 uncultured Halobacteriales archaeon
TCTCCGGGGAAGGGACCCTGCTCGTCGTCGGCGACCTGGCGCTTGCCGAGGAGAGCGAGGCGAAACTCGGCGGGTCAGAACTGCTCGCACATCAGGGTGGAAGCGACCGCTTCCCGGAACTGCCAGACGACCCCGCTGGACTAATCGAGACCCTGGCAGAGGTAGCGGACGCCGAGACGACGCTCGCCACGCACGACGTGAGTCACGGTGGCCTCGCCGTCGCGCTCGCCGAGATGGTCACCGAGGACTCGGGTGCCAGCGTCTCCCTGCCGAACGCCACCCACCTCTTCAACGAACAGGCCGGACGCGCAGTTATCGAGACGACTGACCCCGACGCGGTGCGGGATGCCTTCGATGGCATCGCGCCGGTCACGGAAGTCGGGTCGGCCGACGACAGCGGGGCGCTGACAGTCAGCGTCGATGGCACGGCAACGACACTGGACGCCGACGAGATTCGGGACCTCCGCTCGGTCATCGGGCGCGAACTCGACTGATTAGACGCGCTCGACCAGCGTCGCGATTCCCTGCCCGAAGCCGATACACATCGTACAGAGACCGTACCGGCCGTTGGACTCCTCGAGTTGAGACGGAAGCTTGCCCAGCAACGCCGCGCCCGCTGCCCCGAGCGGGTGGCCGTGTGCGATGGCCCCACCCCAGACGTTCGTCCGGTCCCAGTCGGCCCCAGTCTCGGCCAGCCACGCACCGATGACAGACGCGAACGCCTCGTTGACTTCGAACCGGTCGATGTCTGCGACGGTTAGTTCGTTGCCGGCCAGTATCCGATCGGTGGCCGGAACCGGCCCCGTTAGCATCGTCCGCGGGTCGACGCCGACGATCTGTGTGTCGACGATTTTGGCCAGTGGGTCCCACCCGTATCGCTCGCAGGCCTCGCCCGATGTGACGAGCGTGGCGGCTGCGCCATCAACGATATCCGAGGCGTTGCCGGCTGTGACGACACCCTCACCGGACTCGCGAAACACCAGCAGCAACTCCCCGAGCGTCTCGATGTCCGTCCCCGGTCGGAGGTGTTCGTCACGGCCGAGCGGCGCTGGCTCGCCGTCGACGGCCGTTTCGGCGGCGACGTTGACGGCCTCCTGTCCGGAGCCACACATCCGGTTGAGTTGCACGCCCGGCACCCCGTCGTCCCACCGGACGACCATCGGCGCGAGTCGACCGATGTTCGGTCCCTGCTCCCCGACCGGGCCGACACAGCCACAGACAACGTCCTCGACGACGGTGGGGTCCAAATCGTTGCGCCGCTCCAGCGTCACCAGTGGCTCGGCGGCGAGGTCCTGCGGGTGGGTGTCCCTTGAGTGTCCCGTCCCGCTCGCCGAAGGGTGTGCGAACCGCATCGACGATGTACGCGTTGTTCATCGGGCGGTGTAGCACGGCGCGTGGTATGGCTGTCCGGCTAGCCTGGGGGATGGTGTTCGCTGGAACAGGAGAGTCGATGAAGACAGTAAGAAAGCCCCACTCCGCTCCAGTCGCGCAGCGAGTCACGGGAGCGCTCACAGTCGGGGCTTTCTTGCTGGTTTCAATGGTATTCCAGCCTGTGACCACTTGTCCGAAGACTCCCCCTTAGCCAGCCCGCGGTTTTATATCTCCCCACGGGAACATCCGTGCATGGAAATACCGAACCTCGTCAGGGAGCGCCTGGGTGGTGAGGCGATCAAGGCGACGGTCAACCTCGGCGACGAGGATGTCATCGCCGTGACGCCGACGCGAACAATCCTCTACCGAGGAGAGGGATTGTTGAGCGACGAGTCCGTCAAGGAGTACGCACACGATGTCAAGCGACTGAACCTCTCGAAGGGACGGCGCAACACGAAGTTCAGCCTCAGCTACGTCGACGGCACCAAGGAGTTCAAAGTGCCCGGCGACCGAGCTGACACGCTCTTGCAGATGCTGATGCAGGGGATTCTCCGCACCAGCGGTGTGGCAGGCGAGGAGGAATCGGTTGCGGGCGTTTTCCAGTTCAGTGAACTCACGCTGGTCGTCACCGAGCAACGGCTGGTCAAACACATCGGCGCGCCCGTCTGGGACGAGGACTTCGAGGTGTTTGACTTCGACGACGTGACCGCCCTCGACTTCGAGGAGGGGTCGGTTGCCACGCAAATCGTCCTGACGGTCAACGGCCGGCCACAGCGCATCAAAGCGCCATCCGATCAGGCCCCACAGGTCGAACAGACGCTCACGCAGACGCTGTGTTCGTACTACGACGTGGGGTCACTGGAGGAACTGGCGGCCACACTCAGCACGGACGAGGACGAGAAAGCGAGCGCCGAGGCCGACACGTCGTCGAACGAACTCGAACTCAACGACGGCATTTCGCCGCTGGTCGGACGGGGCGAGGAAAGTGAGGGGATACCCGAGGCCAGCGAGGCCGGTGGTGAGCCAGCGGCCCTGAACGGGCCGACCGACGCGGGGGCAGGGGACGCCGCCGGGTCAGCCGCCGCCGAGACGAGCACCGGGGCACACGCCGAGCCGTCGTCGGCCGACCGGACTCACACGGGGTCGGCGGACACGGGCCGGCGAAGCGGCGTGGATACGGTTTCGCCGACCGGCGAGCCGAGCGACCGGTCGGAAGCAGACACCACGGCGTCGGCACAGTCCGGGGCGGTCGACCCTGCCGACGTTGACGCAATCAAAGACCAGCTCTCGACGCTGACCGAGGCGGTCAAACGACAGAACAACCTCCTGCGCCAGCACAACGAGCGCCTGGAAGCCAACGACGAGAAAGTCGAGCAACTAATCGAGGAACTCCGGCGCGGCCGGTGACTCATTTGGGTGCTGGTTACTTTCGCAGTGGAGTGGTTCAGAACAGCAAGAAAGCCCTGGGCGTTTGGACTCACGGCTCACTTTCTTCGCCGTTCGTCATCGAGGGACTCCCGGTGGTCGCACCTCGCTTGACTCGGTGCGGTCGCTGTCTCCGAAACTCGGGGATTTTCTGCGACAGCGAAGCGCGCGACCGGAGTGGAGTGGGGCTTTCTTGCTGTCTTCAGCAGCGTTTCTCACTGCAGTCCCCTCACTAAACACCGCCCTCATTCACGCCCGGTGACCTTTCTGATACACGACGACCCGAAGGGGCCGTGTTCGCCGGCGTCGAACTGGATGAAATGGCCCGTCGAGATATCGGTCCCACAGCGCTTGCAGGTAAACTCCCCCTCGCGCTGGACGATGTCGCTCCCGAAACTCACGTATGTGCCCGGACTCGTCGGCCGGACGAGGCCGTCCCCGCGGTCGATGACGCCCCGCATTTCGGCGGTGTCGAGGATGTCGCGGGTGAGATGTGGGTCGCTCGTGACCGTCTCTAGGCGGTCCATCGCATCCGCCAGCGATAGCTCGCCGTCCTCGAGATTGGCGAGCAGTTCGACGCCGAGTTCGACGCGGTTGTCCACACTCGCGCGTTCGGTGACGATCACAAAGAGTTTGCCGCCCGAGAGTAGTTGTGCGAATGGATGGAGCGCGCGACGAAACGACAGGTGGCCGGGATGGCCTGTCTCGGTGCCCTCGCGCTGGCGGCGGCACTCCTGTTCTCGCCCGCGACAGTCGTCACTGAGCTCAAGCATCTCGCGACCCACCCCCTCCAGTTCGCGCTTGCCTTGCTGGCCGTCTATCTCGTCCGACCCTTCCTGTTGTGGCCGGTCAGTTCGATTGCACTCGTGCTCGGCTACGTCTACGACCCGCTCGTCGCGCTCCCGATTGCACTCGTCGGCGCAGCGGTGTCGGGATTGCCACCCTTCCTCGTTGCCCGGTACGCCCGGAGCGACGTGGGACCCTTTGGCTCCGTCGCCGAAACTGGCCGCCAGCTCACCGACGCTGTCGGCGAGACGCGCGGCGTCGTCGTCGCCCGACTCTCCCCGATTCCGGGCGACCCCATCTCCTATGCGTCCGGGCTGACGAACGTCTCGCTCGGGGCCTTCCTGCTTGGTACGGTCGTCGGCGAGGTTCCCTGGGCGCTCGTGACGGTGTTCGCCGGGAGTTCGATGCGGACGCTGTCGGTCACTGGCTTCACGCTGAGCCCCGCTGTCGTGGTAGCAATCGCCGGGCTGGGCGTCATCGTGCTCGCGGGGCCGCTGTACAACCACCTCCGTGACCCCCGGCCGGAGTAGTCACCCCGTCCTGAGATCGAAGCGGGCACCGCCGTCTGCGGACTCGGTGAGACTCACTGTCCAGCCGTGGGCCTCAGCGACGCGCTTGACGATGGAGAGCCCGAAACCGGTCCCCTGCTCGTCGGTCGTGTAGCCGTGTTCGAAGACCTCCGTCCGTTTCGCGGCCGGGATTCCGGGGCCGTCGTCGGCGACGTAGAACCCGTCCCCGTCGTCGAGGCGCCCGACTGTCACCGTCACGTCCCTGCTGCCGTGTTCGATAGCGTTCCGGTACAGGTTCTCGAGCAACTCACGCAGCCGTTCACTGTCCGCACTCAGCGTGAGCGTCACCCAGCTCTCGAGTGTGGCGTCGGCAGTATCGATAGCGTGCCAGGCACGTTCCGCAACGCTCGACAGTGACACTTCTTCGACCTCGCCGACGGTCTGTCCCTGGCGGGCGAGTGTCAGCAGGTCGTCGATGAGGCCGTTCATCCGGTCCGCCGCCTCGGCGATGGCGTCCAGTTCGTCCAGTTCCGTGTGCTCGCTCGCCAGTTCGACCTGGCCGAGGATGACGTTCAGCGGCCCGCGCAGGTCGTGGCTCACGACGCTCGCGAACCGTTCGAGTCGCTCCTCCCGCTTTTTGCGCGATTCGATATCCCGGATGATGCCCGCCGTCCCGCGGAACTGTCCGTCGTCGGTCGGCAGGAGGGCAATGTGGAACTCGCTGGGGACCTCCTCGCCATCGCGGGTGTGGACACTCACCTCGAAGGCGCGGGCGTCGCCGTCGGGGTCGGCGAGCATCTCCTGGATGTGGTGGCGGCCAGTCTCGGCGCCCTCCTCTGCGATTATCGTCCGGATGTGTGACCCGACGAGCTCTTCGGCATCGTAGCCGGTCATCGCTTCGGTGGCGTCGTTGACGAACATGAGCACACCGTCGTCGTCGAGTGCGTACACCGGGTCGCTGACCGCCTGTATGACCGTCTCGTAGCGTTCGAGTTCCCGCTCGCGCTCCTCACGGTCCGAGGTGTCACGCCCCACGGCCGCGATTCCGAGCAACTCCCCGTCTTCATCGTGGATGAGCGTCCCGCGGAACTCGTATGGGACACGCTGGCCGTCGGCCGTAAGCAGGTCCACTTCCACCGTCGTCGTTCCCTCGGTGACGGCCCGTGACATCGCTTCGATGGCCCGTTCGCGGTGCTCCTGGGCTACGAACTCCGTCGCCCGCATCCCCGTCATTTCGCTGTCGGCGTAGCCCGTCCGTTCCGGGACGCGGTCGTTCCACCGCACCAGCCGTTCGGTCTCCGGGTCGACGACGAAGAACATGTCTTCGAGGGCGTTCAGCGCGCTCTCGGTGAAGTCACGCTCCGCTCGGAGTTCCTGTTCGCGCCGCTTGCGTGGCGTGATGTCAGTGATGAACCCCTCGATTGCAGCCGTCTCGCCCTCACGCTCGACGGCCTGGCCCTGCTCCCAGCACCAGCGTATCTCGCCGTCGGCGTCGCGGATGCGGTAGGTAACCTGAAACGGCTCGCCGGCGGCCGTCGCACGCTGGACCGACTCCCACATCGACTCCCGGTCATCGGGGTGGAGTACTTTTTCGCCCCACTCTATCTCGCCGGATACCAGCTGGTCCGCAGTGTAGCCCGTGAGTTCCTCACAGCCGTCGCTGACGTACTCCATCGGCCAGCCCCGCTCGTTCCGACACCGGTAGGACATCCCCGGCAGGTTCTCGACCAGCATCGTGAACCGCCGTTGGGTCTCTGCCTGGCGCTTCCGTGCCCGCCGTTCGCCGACCGCCCGTTCGATGCGGTTCGCCAGGACGGCGTACTGCTCGGTAGCGGTCCCCTTCTGGAGGTACTCGGTCACCCCCGCGGAGATGGCCTCGCTGGCTATCTCCTCCGAGCCTTTCCCGGTAAAGAGGATAAACGGCAGGTCGGGTTCGGTCTCGCGGATGTCTCGCAGCAGTTCGAGCCCGTTTCGCCCCGGCATATCGTAGTCGCTGACGACGCAGTCGGGCGGGTCCGCGCGGATGCCTTCCAGTGCTTCTTCGGCGCTGGCCGCCGTGGCCGTCTCGATGGCGTCGTGTTCCCGTCCGAGGAACTCGGCGACGACATCGACGAGGTCCGCGTTATCATCGACAACGAGGACACGCATCGGCTCCACCGGACCAGCAGTCATTCTGGCGTTGCTACCTGTCGAATCCGTATAAAAGATGGGGCTCCCCTCAGTAGAACGTATCCGAGCAGTCGAAGACGACGCCGTGTTGCGGGCAGACGTACTTGCAGTGGCGCCGGTACATGGGCTGGTCACACGCCGGGCAGGGCCGTCCACCCTTCGCTGTCATACCCACACACAGGGCGGGCACGCACTTTGCTATTGTGTTCGAGCCCGAACCACACCGTAGACCACGCCGGCGGCCATCCCACCGGCATGGCCCAGCGGCGCCGTCCCCGACCGGAAGACGATACCCGGCACGAAGTCGTTGGTCACGATGAGCAGGGCAATAATGGCCCCGGTCACGGCAAAGAGCCGGTGAACGGCCGACACGTCCCGGGGGTCCTGCAGGTAGCGGGCGGCCGTCGTCGTCGCGAAGAAGGTCACGAGTCCGAGTGCCGCGCCGCTGGCCCCGAGTGTCCCCAACCCGGAGAGGCCGTTGAGATACTCGACCAACTGTGCCAGCGTACTCGCATAGCCCGACAAGACATAAAAGGCGAAGTACGTCGACGCCGGCAGTTGCTCTTCGACGAGGCCGCCGTAGACGACGATGACCGACACCGTCGTCACGAGGTGTGAGATGGAGCGATGTGAAAACGGTGCCATCATCCAGCCCGGCGAGGGCCGCAGGTGTGCCAGGAAGAGATACTGCCAGCCGGTGGCGCCAAACGACCACCAGACGAGCAGTTCGAAAACGAACACCGCACAGAGTAGTGCGATAACTCCGAGTGTCACACGCTTGGTTGCGAGCCACCGAAGACCGTCCCGCGTGGGTGCGCTACCGGTGGCCTCCATTCCCCGTTAGCACTCCGACCAGCCACACGACTCGCAGGTCTTGCAGCCCTCGGAGTAGTACAGCGACAGCGAGCCACAGTCCGGACACTCCGGATTCTCGCCCGCGTCGATGAGCGCTTGTTGGTCGCCCTCGGTCGTCTGCTTGTCCTGCGGTGCCGAGCCACTGCTTGTGACAGCCCCGCCGTCGGACCGCTTGCCCGATGAGGATCGGGAAGCGATGCTTCCCTCACCGCCGTCCGTCTCGGGTCCAGCAGCGCCCAGTTCGACGCTGTCGTCGGCGTCTTCGGCTTCCACTTCCTCGGCGGTCTCTTCGAGGGTCGCTTGTTGGGGGTAGGCCCGCTCGACATCGCCTTCGAGGTAACGGCGCATCGCGGTGCCGATGGCGTCCGGGATGGACTGAATCTGCTCGCCCTTGTCCCAGGC
>CAZOQK010000116.1:0-1985 GCA_964581735.1 uncultured Halobacteriales archaeon
GTGATGTGCCGGTCACTGTCGACGACCGACCGCTGACACCCGCGGTCAACGACGCACTCGCATCGGCGGACGGCCCGGTCGCAGTGGTGATGGCCGACCTCGCGCTGGTGACGACTGGGGCGCTCGAGCGCCTGCTCGCGCCCGACGCCGACATCGTACTCGCGCCCGGTCTCGGCGGCGGGACAAACGCGCTGGTCGCCCGCGACCCCGCGTTTCGGGTGGATTATCACGGCCTCTCGTATCTGGACCACCACGATGTCGCGGTAGCCGCCGGGTGTGACGTGGCGACTGTCGACTCGTTCCGGCTGGCCGTCGACGTGGACGACCGGTCGGACTTGGTGGAGGTACTGGTCCATACGGACGGTCACACCACCTCGGTGCTTGACTCGCTGGGGGTGGAACTGACGGAGACGGCAAGCCGCGCCGCCGTCTCCCGGTTTTCCGAGGACGGGCAGTAGAACAACTCTGCAAGCGGTTCGTAACCGTCACGCCTGGAATGAAAGCACACTGAACAAGCCTTTTTATACGGAGAGTCTGTAATATGCGATGCACGGGCCGACCCGTGCAAGTCGGGTACGTGTCTCGCGCCGCGCACCCGGACCGTGCCACTTACTGCTCGGCACACCGCAGTTCCAGCCCCCCTCCATGGCTGGACTGCACATTCTCGCACGCGTTCTGGGTGATGTTCGTTCAGTAGTTACTGCTGGATGTCTCGCTCGGTGAGTCGTTCAGGACAGCAAGAAAGCCCCGACTGTCTCGACTCGGGAGGCTCGCTGCGCGCTTCACTCACTTCGTTCGTTCCAGTGCTTGCGTCGCCTTCCTTCGTCGAGAAAGTCGCCCCTTTCAGCCCCACCCGTAGCTGGGTTGGTCAGTCTGTGTGGGTGGGACTGAAAGGGGCAATCCGCTACAGGAAGCACGACTAAGTAAGCACCTACTGGAGCGCAACGAATCGCGCGACTGTAGCGGATTGGGGCTTTCTTGCTGTTCACAGGACTCGGCACACATCTCCACGCTACCCTACGGTTACATCCGCAGCCGTGATGCATTTGAGCGTCGGCACCCGACTTCAAGATGTGTTTCCCGGCACGGAGGCATACGACATCGAGATCACCGTCGACCCGGCGGCCACGGAGCGACTGCTCGGTGTCCAGCCCGACGATGTCGACGCGGCCGACTCGCTTTCCTTTTGCCGGAACGTCTTCATCCCGCTGACGACCGCCTGCCGGTACACCTGCACCTACTGCACCTACTACGACGTGCCGGGCCAGGCGTCGCTGCTCTCGCCCGAGGAAGTCCGGAACATCTGTCGGACCGGCGCGGACGCGGGCTGTACGGAAGCGCTCTTTACGTTTGGCGACGACCCGGACGGCCGCTACACCGGGGTTCACGACCAACTGGCCGAGTGGGGCCACGATTCGATTCACACCTACCTCCGGGAGTGCTGTGCGATTGCACTCGAAGAGGGCCTGCTGCCCCACGCCAACCCAGGCGACCAGACCAGGGCGCAGATGGCCGAGGTCGCAGCGCTAAACGCCTCGATGGGCGTGATGCTCGAAACAACAGCCGACGTGCAGGCCCACGGCGGGCCGCGTGCGAAATCGCCCGGTCAGCGGCTCAACACCCTGAGAAACGCGGGCGAACTCGGCGTTCCATTCACCACGGGCATCCTCGTCGGCATCGGCGAAGACTGGACCGACCGCGCTGAAAGCATCCTTGCGATTCGTGAGATGCACGACCGCTACGGCCACATCCAAGAGGTAATCGTCCAGCCCGTCGCCGAGAACGAACGCTGGCAGGACGGCTCCCCGTCGGTGTCGACGCTCCGCCGCGCGGTGGCGATGGCCCGCGCTGGACTCCCCGAGGAAATCTCGGTGCAGGTGCCGCCGAACCTCGCGCCCGCCCGCGAGGTGGTCGACTGCGGCATCGACGATTTGGGCGGTGTCTCGCCGATTACCGACGACCACATCAACCCCGATTACGAATGG
>CAZOQK010000116.1:1995-7452 GCA_964581735.1 uncultured Halobacteriales archaeon
TGGCCCGCCCTCACGACGCTCGAAGACATCGCCGCGTACGCGGACGTGCCGCTCCGGGAGCGATTGCCGGTCTACGAGCGGTATCTCCCGGCCGACTTGCAAAACGATTCCTTCGAAGGCACTCCAGCGGGACGCGACGGTGAGGAGTGGGTGTCACCGCGAATCCGCGATGCGCTCACCGCTGGCGACGAGGCGGGCAAGCGGTATCGCGCGGTCGTCGCCGACGGGGCACCGCCGGCCTGAGTTCAGTCGGCCGGCACCGCACTCGGGGTGGCCCCTCCGGACGGCCCTCGCCGTCGGCCCGCGAGAGAAAGGTCGCGACGACACCGGCGTGGACGGCCGCGACGGCGGCGCTCCCGACGGGGCTGACGAGTTGGAGCACTGCAAGCAGGTCGTTTGCGAGTCCCAGCAGGAGGACGACGCCGAGCAGCGACCAACCGTAGCCGCGGGTGCGGTCCCAGCTGCGCCGGAGCGCGGTCGCCAGCGAATCGCCGAGCACCAGGCGACCCGGCAACGGGACCAGCCTGACGACGACATAGAGGAAGCCGACGAGCAGCGGGAGCCCGATGAGGATACTGTCGCCAGTGACGGTGGCGCGAACGGCGAGGAGCCGGAGTGCCCCGAGCACCGCAGCGTAGCGAACGACCCCAGCAGCGCTCGGAGTCGTCCCCAGTACGGCCCCGAGCGCGGCCACACACGCCGCCACGGCCGCGACGAAGGCAAACAGTTCGAGCCCGACCGTCACCAGCAGCCACTCGGGCTGTAACTCCAAGAGCGCGCTGGGGACGACCCCGTGCTGTGGGAGCACTGTCACGAGCACCTCGAAGGCCACGTTCACATCGCCATCCGGAACCTCTCGTACTCGGTGACCGGCACCGGACTCCGAGCGCGCAGCCAGCCGACGCCGCTGACGACCAGGCCCGCGAGCAGGAGATCGACGACGGCACCGGGGTTGTCACGCAGGCGCGTGAGCGACCCCGGGAGCAACGCTGTCGTCGTAACAAGCCGGTTGCGCTCCTCGGCCGTCGGCATGGGGTCGGTATCGGTACTCATGCTTCCGCCAGTGCGTAGACGTAGTTGCTGTCGACGACGTACAGGGAGTCGCCAACGAGCGCGGCCGGCGACGTTGGGAGTGCCTGGTCGCCCTCGCCGCGGAAGCGCCAGCGGACCTCGCCGGTCGCGGCATTGACGGCGACCAGGTCGTTGGTTCCCGTCGGGATGTACACCGTTTCGGCCGCGACAGCGGGCGGTGCTGTCCCGGACAGCGAGGCCGGATTGGCCTCGCTGTGCCACTGTTCGGTCCCGTCCGTAGTGTCCACTGCGACGAGGACATCGGTCCCTTTGACTTCGAGACCGGTGTATGCCGCGCCCTCGTCGACCGCGACGGCGCCGCGCGCGTCGGTCGCGTCTGTGGGTTCGTACCGCCAGCGAACCGTCCCATCGGCAGTGAGCCCCAGCAGTCCCTCGCGGGTCCCGACAACGAGGCCGTCCGGCGTCGCAGTCACCGACCACGCCGGTCCGACAGCGGGATGTCACGGCGCCGTTCGCCACTCTCGATGTCGAACCCGACGACGCCGCTGAGAAAGCGGGTCGTGTAGACGATGCCGTCCCTGACAGCCGGCCGAGTCCTGCCGGCCTCGCGCTGCCAGCGGACGGTGTCGTTGCTGGCGTCGAGTGCCGTCAGCGCCTCCCGACCCGGCGCGAGTACGGTGCCGTCGGCAGCGACCGGTGAGACTGGCTCCCCGGTCCCGCCGAGCATCCGGGTTCTGTCGTCGGTGGCATCGCGTCGCCACCGCGTCAGCCCGCAGCGGTTGCCAGCGAGATCGACGCCGCCGGCCGCGTGGAGGCCGGCGACGCCACCGGTGTCGGTGACCGCAAGCGTCGGGGACTGGTACGCTGTCGCGCCGGCAAACGCCGGAGTGGCCGATAGGTCCCGTTCGGTGCGGAACTGCACCGCGCCGCTGTCGGCATCGAGAACGAGCAGTTGCTCCCAGAGGGCGTACACCCGGCCGTCCGCGACGACCGGGGAGTTCCTGTGTGTGAACCCGACGCCGGTGTCAAAGCGCTGCTTCCAAGTGACTGATACGTCATCGGTCGGCGGGTCGGCCTCGGGTGCGAAACTCCGACCGGCGGCGTCGCGCTGTGCCATTGCCCACCCTGACGGGCCGTCGGGGGACTCAGTCGTCCGTGCCGCGAGGGCGTACCCGCCGGTCAGGGCTGTCACGGTCAGCCCACCGGCTGCGAGGAGGCGGCGGCGTGTGAGTTCGGTGGCCATCCCACCCGGGGGGTCCGGCCGTCTCCTACTCAGTCTCACCGTTGGCTTAATTGACAGTATCGGCCCGCTTACCGCACCCGGCGGCCGAACACGCACGTCTCGATTTTCCGCAGGTGCTCGCCCGCTGTGGCGGCCGTGATATCCAACTCGGCGGCTACCTCTGCTTGCGTCGCCGTCCGCGGGTCGTCGTAGTAGCCGAGTTCGGTGGCGACACGCAGTACCTCACGCTGGCACTCGGTGAGGGCGTCGGTGGTGCCATCGGTACCCGGGCTGGGGTCGCGGATGCTGAGCACTTCCCTCCCGACAGTCTCGGGAAGCACGTCGAGTGTCTCCCCGAAGTCGCGCTGGTCGCCGACGAACGTGGCGATGACGGACCCGTCGCTTTGCCACTCGATGGGCATCTGGAGTGCGAGCGAGGTTTCGCGCCGGGCACGCATCATCTCCCGCGTGATGTCATCAACTATGCCCGGGTCAGTGCCTCTGACACCCGCTCTGGACCTGGGGGAGAGGGACGAAACTCGCTGGGACACCCCAACATCTCGTCTCACTCCGGTTTTTGTTACCCCGTAGCGACGTGCCCGTTCAGAGCAGCGGCGTCCCATCGGCCTTCGGGCCGAGTGCGGGCCCGACGGGCGACTCGTCGGGGTCGATACGGCGGCGCTGTCGGTAGTCTGTCGAGCGTTCGACCGGAACCCGACCGACTGCGGTGATCATGTCGGCGTACTCCACAAAGGAGCGGTACTCACCGTACTCGCCGCCGGCGCGTTTGGTAATCTCCTCGGAGAGAATCGTCCCCATGAAATCGTCGGCGCCACAGGTCAGCATCTTCAGCCCCTGTGCGTCGCCGTATTTCACCCACGAGGACTGGATATGCTCGACGTTATCAAGGAAGAGTCGCGAGACCGCAATCATCAGTTCGTCCTCGGCGGTACTGGCGCCCGATTCGACCATCCCGCGCTCGTAGAGGGGGGTGTTGTGGTGGACAAAAGAGAGCGGGACGAACTCCGTGATCGCGCCCGTGCGGTCCTGGAGTGCCCGCACTTTTGCCAGGTGCTCGATACGGTGGGCTTCGTTCTCGACGTGGCCGTACATGATGGTGGCAGTCATATCCAGCCCGACCGACGCGGCGGCTTCCATCGCCTCGACCCACTCGTCGCTGCGAATCTTCCCGGGGCAGATGACCTCACGGACTTCGTCGACGAGGATTTCCGCGGCAGTGCCCGGGACGCTGTCGAGTCCGGCCCCGTTGAGGCGGCCGTACACCTCCTCGTAGGACGGGCGTGGTAGGCCTCCTCGGGCGTCATCGAGTGGAGGTGGACGTCACCGACACTCATCGCGCTCATCTGGGCGACGTAGGTGCCGGGACTCGTCTCGTAGCGCTTGGGGGGTTTGTAGTTCAGATCGCCGCGGTCGCTTGTTTCCAGTATCTCGCGGTGGTCCTCGTCCAGCGCGAAGGCGGGATGTAGCCCCGAGACGGACGTGACCTCGTAGATGCCGAGTTCGAGTGCGTCCTCGACGACGCGGCGTGACTCGGCCGGCGTCTTGGTGAAGCCACCGTGGTCGGCGTCACTGTCGGCGAGAAACTGCTCGGAGCGGTCCTTGAAATTACAGAACAGACAGCCCGTGTTGCAGGCGGTGGTGACGTTGTTGTTGATGTTAGCGACGAAGGTGACCTCGTCACCGACCACTTCGGCGCGACGGCGGTCGGCCGCTTCCAAGACGAGTTCCTTGCGCTCGTGGTCGATGCCAGTCCGGTCGGTGCCCGTCGTCAGGAGTTCGATGCCGTCGGCGACCGACAGGCGGTCGCCGGCCCGGACCGTTTCAAGAGCGTTCTCAAAGGACTGGTCGGTCTCCGGCCGGTGGGTGAAGTCGAACTCCTCCCGCGGGACGTTGGCCACCTCGGAGACATCTGTCATTGTCTTTCCCAGCGACTCTGTGAGGTAAAACCTGACGGGTCCGGGCCGGATTGCCACCGTCTGTGACGGCTACGCCGGGAGAATCCCGTCGATGGCCCCGCTGACCTCCGTCAGAATCCAGCCGACGAAGGCGGCGTACGCCAGGATGAGCACGTACGACTCCGCCCGGGTCAGCGTCATGTCCGTCCGGAGCGTCGTAAACAACAGGATTGTCGCGGCGGTGAGCGCGCCGAACATCGGGACGGCCATCGCGAAGTCGATTGCCGTCGACCCCACCAGCATCACACCGACCGGGATGGCCACGAGCAAGTCGAAGGTGTTCGACCCCAAGACGTTCGCCATCGAGGCCACGCCGCGATTGTCTCGGGCCGCGCGCACGCTCACGAGCGTGTCCGGCAGACTCGTCGCTCCCGCGATGATGGTCACGCCAAGCAGGAACTGCGAGAGCCCGAGTTCCAGTCCGATTGCCTCGACCTGATGGACGAGCTGTTCGACGGCGACGAGGATGACCAGCAGGCCGGCGAGCAGAAACGCCCACTGGCGGCGTACGTCGATGCCGTCGGTGTCCGCGTCCCCGTCGTGGTCGCCCGTGTCCTGCACCTGGATGAAGATGTAGAGGCCGTACATGCAAAGCGGAATAAGAGCCAGCGGGCGGGTCACCTCCCCGACCAGCCGCTCGCCGGCGACGGGGTAGTAGATGACCCCCAGCGCAAAGGTGATGAGCAGCACGGAGACGGCGAGCATGTAGAACTGGGCTTCCTTGTAGACGAGCGTGCGCGAGGACTCGACCGGTTCTTCGGTAGCGACGCCGGCGACGCCGGGAATGACGAGGATGTTGAAGATGGCCGAACCGACGATAGCGCCGACGCCGAGTTCGAGCGACCCGGCGAGGCCGGCGAAGACGACACTCGCCAGTTCAGGGAAACTGGAGCCGATGGCGGCGACGATGGCACCCTGGACGACCATCGGGAGGCCGTAGTACTCCGAGAGCTGCTCGCTGGCCCCCTCCAGCCAGTCGCTGCCCTTCCAGATTGCGACTGTCGCGCCGAGGATGATACCCATCGCAAGCGGGTAGTTGACGCTCATTCGTCCGTGTCTCTGTGCGCTGGCTAAAAAGCGTTTCACTGGCTATTATGTCGTTTCTATGAACGCTGCTTCGGCGCGTCCAATACTGCAAACAGCAAGAAAGCCCCGGCTGTCTCGACTCGGGAGGCTCGCTGTCGCAGAAAATCGAAGATTTTCAGGAGTGAGCGGAGCGAAGCTCCG
>CAZOQK010000117.1:0-7390 GCA_964581735.1 uncultured Halobacteriales archaeon
CGGCTGCCCGTGCACTCGCCGGCAAACTCTCGATTGCCGCCCGCGTCGACCACTACAGCGGCGACACCCGGCCCGAGCTCCAGGAGGAATTAGCGAACCGGATCGAGACGATACGGGGTCGTGACCGATGACGCTTCCCGAGGGCGTCCAGCGCCGGGACTTCGACGGCGAGACCGGGCTGGCGACGCGGGGCGAACCGGTGTACGGCGAACGAACCGACGGCAGGTGGCGACAGTGGGACCCTACCCGCTCGAAAATCGGGGCGATGCTGGAACTGGGTCTCGATACCGGGCTGGCCGGCAGCGAAACGGTACTGTATCTGGGGGCCGCCTCGGGGACCACAGTCAGTCACGTGGCCGATTTCGCCGGGCCGACGTACGCCGTCGAGTTCGCGCCCCGACCGATGAGTGACTTGCTCGATGTGGCGGACGTACGGCCGAACCTCTTTCCGCTGCTGAAAGACGCCCGGAAGCCGGAGTCGTACGCCCACGTTGTCGAACCGGTCGACGTACTGATTCAGGATGTGGCCACGCGCGGACAGGCACGGGTCGCGACCCGGAACGCGCAGTTCCTGCAATCCGACAGCCGGCTGCTCATGACTGTCAAGGCCCGCAGCGAGGACGTGACTGCGGACCCGGTCGATGTCTTCGAGCGCGTCACGGCGGAGCTTGCCGACACCTACGAGCTTCTCGCGACCGAACGGATGGAGCCGTTCCACGAGGACCACCTCACGGTCGTGGCCCGCCCGCGCTGACGCCACCCGGCGCCGCAACACTGCCGGCCATCGGTGGCTTTTTGAATTAGACACGTCTAATCCTGCAATATGTCTCGTCTATCTCCGGCGGTGACTGGCTGATGACGGGGTTCGTCGAGATTATGCTCGTCGCCGCCGCGGCCCAGTTGGCAGTGTTGCCGGGCGAGAAGGTGCAGTTCATCATTGCAGGGCTATCGACGCGGTACAACCCCTACATCGTCGTCGCAGCAGCCGGGACCGCCTTCGCCGGCTGGACGGCACTAGAAATCCTCTTCGGGAACGCCGTTAAGAACGCCCTGCCGGGGCTGTATCTGGACCTCATTACGGTCGTCCTGTTCGTGGTGTTTGCAGCCGTGCTCTATCGGTCGGCACCGGCGGCCGGAGCCGCGCCGGCGGAGACCGACGGCGGCCATACCGAACTCCCCGGCGAGCGCGAGGTGAGCGTCTTCGGTCACGACCTGCCGGATTCCGTGGCGACCTTCCTGGGCATCTTCTCGATGATGGCCGTCGGTGAGTTCGGCGACAAGACACAGATAGTCACTATCGGGCTGGCGATTCAGTACGGCGCAACGCCGGCCATCTGGGCCGGCGAGATGCTGGTCATCGTGCCGGTGAGCCTCGCCAACGCCCTGTTTTTCCACCGGTTTTCTCACAGGTTCGACCGGCGGAAAGCACACCTCGCCGGCGCGGCCATCTTCGGCTTTTTTGCCCTGGACACGCTCCTGGCCGTGACAACCGGGGTCTCAGTCTGGGAGACGGTCGTCGGCAGTGTCGCCACGGCCCTCCTGGGCGTGGCCTGAGGCCGGGCCGTGACCAAGTCCTTGTTTTCGCGGCGCGTTTCGTGGTAGTAGGACGCGCCAATCGAAGAGTCTGACACAGGTGGGGACGGTGCTGGCTCGCCCAAGGAGCCGCCCGCTTCCGGGGCTGTCGGCGTTCTGTACCTCAACGACGACCCCGAGGCATCACAGCGGTTCTCGGCCCACGTCGGGGACCGCGACGAGGGCGCCGTCCGGTACGTCGGTGACCGAAAGCGGGCACGCTCGCTCGTTGAAGACGACGCTATCGGTGTGGCAGTCGTGGGCGACGGCCTCGCGGTGCGGGCCGACGACCCGTGGGACATCGGCGACGAACTGCTCAGCGCGGCCGGCTCGCTGGTCGAAAAGAGTATCGACGACAGCGAGCGGTATCTCTTGGAGAAAATCAGGGGTATGATGCGGGGGCTGGCCGACCGGGACGACGCCGCCACGGCGCTGACCTGGGCGATTCGGCTGAGCGCTTCCTGATCGACGAGGACGGCCTCGTGCTCTGGCGGAATCCGTCCCGAGGAGACGGCGGCGGTCCCGCGGCGGGACTTCTACGCGCATCTCTCGGCGCTTTGGGTGGCCAGCCCGAGCCGCTATCGACGCTGCTGGGGCTGCGCCACGATGGTGCGCCCGGCGCCGGCCAACTCATCGAAATCGACGGCGACCGGGGGACCAGACACCTCTTTCACGCCAGCTACGCCATCGACGAGTGTGACACTGGCGACCGGCTCGTGGTATTCGTGCCGTTGACCGCCGTCGTCGACCAGTACGAGCGACTGGAACTGTTCGAGGAGCTCGTCGACAACGCTGAGGACGGGCTCTACGTCACCGACGCCGACGGCCGCATCGAGTACTGCAACGAGTCCTACGCGGCGATGATGGGCTACGACCCCGACGAACTGGTAGGCGAACACGCCTCGATGCTGATGGCAGAGGGCGAAATCGAGAGCGGGCAAAACGCCGTGAGCAAGGCCCTGGCGTCGGACGACGACCACAGCAGCGTGCTCGATATGACACTCAAACACCGTGACGGGTCCCGGATTCACACGTCGATACACGGCTCGGTTCGGCGGGACAGTTCCGGTGCCTACGCGGGCACGATGGGCGTCGTGCGCGACATCACCGAGCGCAAACAGCGCGAGCGCGAACTCGAAGAGTACCGGAGCCTCGTCGAGAACGCCGTCGACCCGATGTACGTCCTCGACGAGGACAAGACGTTTCAGATCGTCAACGTGGCGATGACGGCATTCGTCGGCCGGCCCAAAGCCGAGTTGGTCGGTGCCGACGTGCGGGACGTACTGCCACTGGAGAGCATCGACGCCGGGCGTGAGGTGCTCGGAGGGGTCCTCTCGAACGACAGGGTGCGAAACGAGTCCTTCGAGATGTGGATGACCGGCGCCGACGGCCAGGAACGGCTGTTCGAGGTGACCGTCAGCGCGATTACGGAGCGAGGAGTTCGTCGGCTCCGTCGCGACCTACCGGGACATCACAGAGCGCCGCCGCCAGGAACAACTGGACCTGCGCAAACAGATTTTCGCCCGGTCTTTGCGGCACAACATCCGGAACGAAACGTCGGTCATCCACAGCTACGGCACCATCCTCGCGGACGAACTGGAGGGTAACCACGCCGAGATGGCCAGCGCCATTCTTGATGCCAGCCAATCACTGGCAGGGACCAGCCGGAAGGTCAGCCAGTTCGACTGGCTCGTCGAGAAGGACGCGGAGATGGTGACTCACGACCTGTTCGCACTGGTCAAGCGGTCCATCGAACAGGTCAAAGCGACCAACGACGCCGCAGAGATTGCCGCAGATGTCCCGCAGGGAACCCAGGTCCGGGCGGTCCGTGACCTCGATGTCGCGGTAAAGAACTTCGTTGAGAACGCCCTCCAGCACGGTGACGACGGTACGCCGCCGTCGGTAAGTGTCACCGTGACAGTCGAGGACGAGCGGGTTCGTCTCGTCGTCGCGGACGACGGGCCCGGGATTCCGCCGGAGGAGGTCAGCGTCATCGAGGAGGGCTGTGAGACGGCGCTCGACCACGCGAGCGGGCTCGGGTTCTGGCTCGTCAACCGGGTCATCGAACAGTCCGGCGGGGACTTGCGGTTCAAAGTCGACGACGGGACCCAAGCGCACGTGCGACTCCCCCGGGCTAACGCTGAGTGGCCGGCCGGGACCGCCACCGACAAGCCGTACTATCCCTTATTTACAGTCGATGTCCGAGGAGGCCGACGCCGACCCCGTCGCTGACATCCGGGAGGCGCTCGTCTCGTGGTACGAGACAGACCACCGCTCGTTCCCCTGGCGCGAGACGACCAACCCCTACAAGATTCTCGTCTCCGAGGTGATGAGCCAGCAGACCCAACTGGGACGGGTGGTCGACGCTTGGCGGGAGTTTACCGACCGCTGGCCGACGGCTGCTGACCTCGCCGCGGCCGACCGGGCCGACGTGGTTGGCTTCTGGACCGACCACTCGCTTGGCTACAACAACCGCGCGAAGTACCTCCACGAAGCCGCCCAGCAAATCGAGGAGGACTTTGGCGGTGAGTTCCCCGACGACCCCGACGGCCTCTCGGAGCTGATGGGCGTCGGTCCCTACACCGCAAACGCCGTCGCGAGTTTCGCGTTCAACAACGGCGACGCCGTCGTGGATACGAACGTCAAGCGGGTCCTCTATCGGGCATTTGCAAAAATCCATAATGCGGACGATCCGGACTACGAAACCGTTGCGAACAGCCTTATGCCGGCCGGAGAGTCCCAAATATGGAACAACGCGATTATGGAACTGGGCGGAGTCGCCTGCGGAAAGAAACCACGGTGTGACGAGGCAAGTTGCCCGTGGCGCGAGTGGTGTCACGCGTACCAGACCGGTGACTTCACCGCGCCCGACGTGCCAACTCAGCCCGAGTTCGAAGGGAGTCGCCGGCAGATGCGCGGCCGCGTGATTTCGACACTGACAGAGTACGACGAACTCACACTGGACGAGCTCGGCCCGCGGGTCAGGGTCGATTACGTCCCGGACGGGGAGTATGGCCGCGAGTGGCTTCGGGAGATGCTCTCTGACCTCGCCGACGACGGCCTCGTCGAAATCGAGACGCGAGGCGACACCGTCGTTCGGCTCCAGCGCTAAACCGTGTCCCCGACAGCCCTGGAACCGGTAGTGTAGCTGACGGTCAGGTCAGGTGACGGACTGGCGTTTCGACTTCGGACGGCATCGACATCCTCGCGCCGTACACAGTGGACCACCCCTGGGAGTGACCGGCGGGGCGGGTGGGGTGCCAGCGCTGTTGCCAAGTGGTTATTCCCGGTATACCGAACACTGCTTCTAAGACGGCACCCGCACAACTGTGTGTATGGCACCACCGACAATCCTCGCAGTCTGTGGCAGTCTCCGCGACGGCAGCCACACACGAACCGCCGCACGGCACGCACTCGCGGCTGCGGCCGACCGGGGCGCTGAAACCGAACTGCTCGATTTGCGCGAGTACGACATGCCGGTGTTCGACCCGGACGACGACGAGGCCGGCGACGCCGTCGGGTTCAAACGAACCGTCCGCGAGGCCGACGCCATCATCCTCGCGACGCCGATGTATCACGGCTCGTACTCCTCAGCGCTGAAAAACGCCCTCGATTACTGCGGGTTCGATGAGTTCGAGAACAAGACAGTCGGCCTGTTGAGCATCGCCGGCGGGAACTTCCCGATTACGGCGCTTGACCACCTCCGGTCGGTCTGCCGGGCGCTTGACGCGTGGGTTCTGCCATACCAGGCGGCCGTCCCGCGGGCCAGCGGGAAGATAGAGGACGGCGCGTTCGTCGACGAGAGTCTCGCCGACCGTGTTGCGGTCCTCGGCGAGCGCGCCGTCGAGTACGCCGATATCAGCCCCGAGCCTGCGTGTTTCGAAAGCGAGGAGAACGTCGGAGCCGGGGACTGACCGCGACCGATTGCACAACGGTAAAGCCCGGTGCGCCCCAACTGTGGAGTGTGACTCAGTGGGTCGAGAATCCGGAACTCGGGCGCGAGCGGGGTCCGGTCGCGCTGGCGCGTGCGTGGGTCGAAGTGTTGGTCCAGCCCGCCACGTTCTTCCGGGAGAAAATCGCCCCGGGCGACCAGGCACCGGGACTGACCTTCGCTGCGACAGTCGTTTTCTTCGCGGAAGCGGTGCGGCTGGCGACGACACCCGACGCTTATCCGGTCGTTGCCGACCAGCCCGCAGCGTCGGCGATTCTGTGGCTGCTCGCGATTATGGTGCTTGTGACACCCGCCGGTATCCACCTGACTGCCGCGCTGCAGACCGTGGTGCTCGTGCTCGGGACGACTGACCGTGCGGGTGTCAGCGAGACGGTCCAAGTCATCTGTTACGCGCTGGCACCGCTTGCGTTTCTCGGCCTGCCGAGCCTGTGGGTCAAAGCCGGGGTCGTGCTGTGGGCTGGCGGGCTGTTCGTTTATGGTATCGCGACGGTCCACGGCATCCGGCCAGAGAAGGCACTGTTCCTGGCCGGTGCACCCGCCCTGGTGTTGGTTGGCTACGGTTTCGGCGGGAACGCAGCCGTGCTGGGCGCGGGCGAGCGAGTCATTGCGGCCATCGAACGTGTCCTGGGGTGAGGCGGAGGTTTTTCACAGGCGGGCCCAGAGTAGGCGTATGCTCACGTTCGACTTCAAGCAGTTCATGTTCGAACTCAAGGACGGCGCGATCAAACACGTCGGGGCCTCGAACAACTCCGCGACGGTGAAACTCTACGACATCGAGGGGGTCGACGTTCGCGAGTTCGGCGACGAGCGGGTGAAAGTCACCTACGAAGACGCGGACAACAACGAAGTGGAGGTGGCCTTAGACCCCGAGGAGGCCCGCGACGTGGCGCGTGGCATCGAGATGCTCGACGACGAGAGCAACGTGTTCGAGTCGTGACGATGACGGACGCGTTTCGACAACAGTTTTAGGGCGGAACCGCTTTCACCTGCCAATGGGTTCGTGTATCATCTGCGGCACGTCTGTTGACGGCCGTATCTGTGACCTTCACCAGGAAGACGTCGTGTTCGAGTTTCGGGGCCGCCGGCCCGATGAATTGACGCCCGGTCGCTACTACCGGGGGTCGGTCGACGGGTTCGCCGAGTTCGGCGTGTTCATCGACATCGGCGACAGCGTGACCGGCTTGCTTCACAAGAGCGAGCTGGACCAGCGCCTCGATAGCCTCGACTGGGACTCCGGTGACACCGTGTTCGTTCAAGTCAAAAGCGTTCGGGACAACGGCAACATCGACCTCGGCTGGTCGATTCGCCAGGACGAAGCGGAGTTCCGCGGCACGCTCATCGACGACCCCGACAACGACGGCGCAATTCTGAAACAAGACGGATCGAGCGACGACCAGGACGAGACAGTCGACAGCGGCGCCGGCGACCCACAGCCCCGCGACGCCGGGTCCGACGAGGACGCGGAGTCCCAAGAGGCAAAGGGAAACGGGCACACAACTGAGGCCGAGGACGCGTCCGCCGCGTCCGACGCCGACACCGAGGAATCGAGCGAAGACGATGCGTCGGCCGACGGGCCGGAGCCGGAACCGGAGCCCGAGCCGGGGACACCTGACCCGGTTCGGGCGACCGTCTCCGAACTCGGTGACAACGTCGGCACACTCGTCAGCGTTGAGGGCGAAATCGTCACCGCCCGCCAGACCAGCGGCCCGACCGTCTTCGAGCTTCGCGACGAGACGGGCACCGTCGACTGTGCCGCGTTCAAAGAGGCCGGTGTGCGCGCCTACCCCGAAGTCGAGGAGGATGACGTGGTCCGCATCGAGGGCGAAGTCGAAGAACGTCGCGGCGAACTCCAGGTCGAGACGGAGG
>CAZOQK010000118.1:0-7362 GCA_964581735.1 uncultured Halobacteriales archaeon
GTTCGACAGACCGAACGACACGGCATCAGGACACGCTCACCTGTCCGTGTGGGTTCGAGGGGCACGCCGATCTTACAGCGTCGGAAACATTCCTAGAGCGACACACAGAACAAACAGTCAGGCCGATGGCACGGCCCGTGCGGTTTGAGTGGGACGATGATAACTGGTCGGAGTCACCACGCTCTCACCGTCCCAAAGAACAGCGCACAGACCCGAGTACCGTCCACCGTGACGGGAATGTTGCCTCCGGCGAGTCGTAGACCGGCTGAGACTCCCACGGAGGAAACCGCGCCGTCGTCGGGCTTTGCCCGACTGCTTGCGGGACGTAGTCTCGCCCCGTTTAGGACGCAGAGGATGTCATCCCGCCACCCACCGAGGGACCGTCGATGTCGAAGTTCCCGTGGGAGAGTTCGTACCCGGTGTCGCCCGCGCGGGCGCCGACGAGCAACTCGCCGGTGCCGTCGTCCAGCAGGAAGGGCACCGAGAGGTCGGCGGCGGCGATGGCCTCCCAGTCCTCGCCGTCACCGGAGCCACGAAGTTCCTCGACGCGCCAGGAGACATGCAGGCACTTCTCGTCGGTGAAGGGTGCCGTGATAGTCCCCGCTGTCGGTTTTGCAGTCCCCTCCAGTTCCGTCCGACCGACTGCCGCCGACCGCACCTTCTCGGCGGGCGTGTCCTCGACCAACCGTTTGGTCTGTCACTTGTCGTAGCCATCGTAGATGGGATACGGCCCCAGCAGGAAGCCAGCCGGTAAGACCCAGATGACCTCGCCGATGTCGCTGCCGGTGTGTGAGGTCAGTGCCGCTGCGGTCGTACCTGCGGTTGTCAGTCCCTACGTCCACTCACCTCAGTTGAACGCGGCCCCGATGTCGATGTCTTCCGTTTCGGCCTCAGTCGCCTGGAACAGTTCCCGTTCCTCGAAGCCGAACTGGTTGGCGATGATGACGTAGGGGAACTGGTCGATGCGGGTATTGAGTCGTGTGACCGACTCGTTGTACATCTCGCGGCGGTCGGCAATCTGGGACTCGATGTCGGAGATGCGCTCTTGGAACTGCAGCATATTCTCCTGTGAACGCAGTTCCGGGTACTCTTCAGCGCGTGCCTCGAAGTCCATCAGCGCCCGCCGGACCTGCTGGTCGGCGTTTGCCTGCTCTGTGGGACTCTCTGCCTGTGCCGCGGACTCGCGGGCCTCTGTCAGCTGGGTTAGCACCTGCTCTTCCTGCTCCATGAACTCCTTTGTTGCGTCGATGAGTTTCGTCAGTTCGTCCTGGCGCTGTTTGAGCAATACGTCGATGTTCTGTTTGGCCTGGTCGATGCGCTCCCTGAGACTCACCAGCTGATTGTAGACGTTGACGATGTACGCGATAAAGAGTATCAGCAGTACCAACACCACAAAGCCTGCGACGATTTCCACTACCATACCGGCTGTCTCACCCGACCGTTGCAAAACGATTTCGATATTTCAGTGGAATGGTGAGTTCGACCGACCCGTTGGGACCCGTCGCGGTCAGTCGTCGGTGTAGGACTCTTCGATGTGCTGGTTGCCCGCCAGCAGCGCGTCGATACGACGGGTGACCGCGCCGAAGACGGTCACGAGCGGGGAGAGCCATTTCCACGACGCCGAGCGGACCGACCACGCCTCGGCGTTGCCCAGCCCGTAGATTTCGGGACGATTCCCCGCAGACAAGCACGAGCGCGCTCGCGAGGACGGTGGCGATGGTGACCGCGATGCCGCCGGAAAACGATTGGGCGACCAGCACGGTGAGGATACTGGAGATGGCGACGTTGACGACGTTGTCACCGACGAGGATGGTCACGAGCAGGCGGTGGAGGTCGCTCCGGAGCGCGTCGAGTCGGCTGGCGCGTTCGTCGCCCGTCGCGGCCTGCTCGCTGACCCACTCGGGCGAGGTGGAGAATGTCGCGATTTCGCTGCTGGAAAAGAAGGCGCTGATAGCCAACAGGAGGACGATTGCGACACCCCCACCGACGAGCACCGTGAGTGCGGTCATACAGGCTCCGACTGAACCCATGGTGAACAAGACCGCGGCTCAGCCAAGCAGGTCGCGGAACTGTGCGGTCCCCTCGTCGCTGCCGGCGATGATGAGGCGGTCGCCCGACTCGACGCGGAACTCCGGCCCGATGTCGGTGCGCACCTCGTCGTCGCGCTTGACGGCGATGACCGTACAACCGGTCCGGGTCCGCACGTCGGCCTCGGCGAGCGTCTGTCCGACCAGGCCCGGCGCGTCGGTCCGGCGGACGTTCACCTGCCTGTCCATCGAGATGACCGTTTCGTCGTCCAGGACAGCCGAGGCGGTCATGCGGCCGGTCACCTGGGCCAGCGAGAGGACGTAGTTCGCGCCCGCCCGGTACATTTTCCGGACCGTCTCCTCTTCCTCGGTCCGGGCGGCGATGTCGAGGTCGGCGTTGATATCACGCATCACGAGCGTCGCAAATTCCGTTTCGGTGTCGTCAGGGATAGCGAGAATCACCGACCGGGCGCTCTCGATACCGGCCTCGCGGAGCGCGCCCTCGTCGCTGGCCTCGCCCACGATGTCGACATCGGGGCCGTCGTGGCGATTGAGGACGGTGTAGGGCTGGTCGGCGGCGGCAAGCGCACTCGTGATGGCCTGGCCGACCTGGCCGTGGCCGACGATGAGTGTCTCGCCGCGCTCGAACTCCCGGACTGCGGACTGTGGCATCCCCTCGAGTTGCTGGAGCTGGTCCTCGCGGCCGCTGACCAGCAACACTGTTCCGGGTTCAAGTGTCAGCGTCGGGTCGACGGGCGTCTGGAACTCCCCGCGGAACCACGCCCCGATAACGTTGATACCCGTCCGCTCGCGTAACCCCGAGGCCGCGAGCCGTGAGTCCGCAAGCGGGCTGCCGTGATGGACTAAGAGTTCGGCGATTTCGAAGTCCCTGCCGAGCTCGATGCTGTCGCCCAGTTCCGTCGTCACGCCAGTCGTGATAACCTCCGCGAGCCGTTCCCCGAGCAGCGGGCGGGGCGAAAGCACCACGTCCGCGCCCGCGAGTTCGTGATAGCGGGTGCTGCTGGGGTCTTCGACGACGCTGACTACCCGGACCGCCTCTGAGAGTTCCCGTGCCGTGAGGACGATACTCGTGTCGACCTGGTCGGAGACGTCGGCGACGATGGCACGGGCGTCGGTGACGTTTGCACCTTCCAGCCCGCTGACGGCGTTTGGGTCGGCGTGGACGACATCGTACCCGTCCTCGTGGAGGTCAAGCGCCCGGTCGCGGTCCGGTTCGATGAGGACGTACTCCACGTCACGAGCCTGGAGTTCGTCGATGAGCGTGTCCGCCCGCGCCGAGAACGTCGCGATGACGACGTGGTCGGACTTGCCGTTCTCGACGGCTGTCGGGACCGTCGTCGAAAGGATGTCCTCCATCGCCGGGAACAAAAACACGGGCAGCGCGAGGAAAATCATCACCGTCCCGACGGTGTCCATCGCGATGATGAGGACGTTCATGAACGTACTCGTCCAGGGGGCATCGGAACCAAAGCCGGTCGTAGTAAACGTCTCGACGACAATTTGCAGCGAGCGGAGGAACGAACGCGGGCGGTCCTCGAAGGCGGCCATCCCGTACTGGTAGGCGAAGGTGAACGCGATGATGAGCGCCGTAAGAACGACGAGATAGTACCCCGTACGGCGCTGCCACCTGTCCATATACGCCACAGTGGGGCGCCCCGCTAATACGTACTGTGTTGCTCGGTTCCGTGGCCGCCGAGGGTTCAAATACCATCGCGTGACCACCCTGGACCATGCCCTTCGTCCTCGGCCGTGAGAGCGGCCCCGACGCCGGTCCAGTCGGCCGACTCGGATCGTATCGCGCTCTCGACGGGAGTGCGGGCGCCCCGCTGTACGTCGACATCGACGGGCCCCACGCCGGGCTGGTCGTCGGCAAGCGCGGCTACGGCAAGTCCTACACGCTGGGTGTCCTCGCGGAGGCGCTCGCGCGGACCCGCGGTGTCGCGCCCGTTGTCCTCGACCCGATGGATTCCTTCGCCGGGCTTGCCGAGGAGACCGGAGACGACGCCAAGCCGGTCCCAGCACGCGCCGTCCGTGACCCGTTGGTAACACCCGACGCACTCGACCCACAGTCGTGGTGTGCACTGCTGGGCCTCTCCCCGGAGAGCGGCCCCGGCAGCCTTGTCTGGCAGGCCGCACAGAGCGCTGACACGCTGGGAGCGATGTCGGCACACGTCGCCGACGCCGACGCGCCACAGGCGGACAGACGGGCCGCAGCCAACCACCTCTCGCTGGCCGCGTCTTGGGGTGTCTTCGATGCCGAGGGGCTCTCTGCGGCCGACCTCGCGACGCGGGAAGCGACCGTGCTAAACGTGTCGGGCCTCGATTCGGCCCCGATGAACGCTGTCGTTCGCGGGGTTGGGGAGGCGCTCTACCGCGCCCGCGTCGACGGGGCAATCGAGCGGTTGCCGTGGCTACTCGTCGACGAGGCACACACCTTCTTCAATGGGGTCGCCCGACCGGCACTCGACCGGATACTCACCCGGGGGCGGGCACCCGGCGTGAGTCTGGTGCTGGCGACACAGCGGCCCAGCGCCGTGCCGGATGTCGGGATTTCACAGTCGGATCTACTCGTCTCCCACCGGCTGACGGCACAGGTGGACCTCGACGCGCTCGACCGGGGTCGCCCGACCTACATGGAGACGGCACTGGCCGACCGGATGCCGACCGACCCCGGCGATGTCGTCGTGGTCGACGACGTGACTGAAACTGTACACGCAGCACGGATCCGGCCGCGAGCGACGCCACACCGCGGGGACAGTCCGAGCGTCAGCGACCGTTTCGACCTCCCCCACTCCGCGAGCAGCGCCATCGCTTCGTTGTCGGAGAGCTGCGGGAACGACTCGTAAAGTACCTTGGGGGCAAGCCCCGAAGCTTCACCGTCTAGGGTTTTGCACCGCACCCGCAGGCGGACTTAATTCCGCCCGCCCTCGTGGGGATGCACTCGGTTGGAATTCCACCCGAACACGCCGCGTTGTGTCCGTGGGAGTCGGTCGCTCCACCACGACCCGATAGTGTCCGTCTCACCGACAACGGCGGGTTCTAAGAGACACCACAGTTTCATACTTGTCTCAGTCAGCATCGGATTAAGATCTTTAATCCGTCTTTTGGAGTCTCTGGCTGCACGTAAGATACGAAACGTGGTTTGTTAATCTCCCGACGGGCTTTGCCCTCAGGGCCACGCCCCGAGGCACTGCCCTGTTTAGCTTGTAGAACTGCCCGACGGCACCGAAGTGTGGCGGCGTCTCCACGCAGGCGACCTCGTCGGCTTCGGTCCGCAGACGCTCGATGGTGCCGGGTGGGCCGACCAGCACGACGCGCCCGGCACCGTTGTCCGTGACCGCCCGGAGACAGGCGGTCGTCGTCACGCCGGTGGCGACGCCGTCGTCGACGACGAGGACGGCCTTTCCACGGAGGTCCGGCGGGTCGCGGTCGCCGCGGTAGCGGTCGCGTTTCTCGGCGGCGGCCGCTCGCTCGCGTTCGGTTTCTGTGTCGAGATAGTCGTCGTACTCCAGCAGGTCGAGCGCCACCGACTCGGCGCGGCGCCACTGACATCGCGTCCCCGGACCCCCAGCTATCCGACGCCGACTCGGACTGGCGGCTCATCCGCTCGAAGAACTGTTCGATTTCCTGAAATGGGTTGTGTGCGCTCATGCTGTCTGTCTGGGACTCCCAGTCCCGTCCTCATCCTGGTAGTCTCAGACGGTGTCGCTGTTCGCGAAGATGGCTGTGGTTTCGAAGGGTCTCCCCGTCTCGACCGATACCGCTGTGTGTGACCTGATGCGTTCCACAGCCCTTTCGCCGACGCGCCCGCCGGGAGACTGACCCGGCGTGGCGCTGCCCGCTGGCTCACAGTCGGTTCATACTTCCGAGTCCCGGCCCAGATGGCGTGTATGGCCGACGACCATGGGGGCTTCAACGACGTTCGCGAGAACGTCGTTGGCCACCCGATTCTGAATCTGCTGGGGTATGCCAGACCCTACTGGCCGCGGCTCACGGTCGGCGTCCTCGCGGCGTTTCTGACCCGGCTCGCGCGACTCGTGCCGCCGCTTATCATTGCCGTCGCCATCGACCGGGTCGTGTTGCAAAACGGCGAACCCGGCCTGCTCGCGTCGCTCGGACTGCTACCGGGCGGTGCCATTGTCGGCGAAGCCGCGCGGCTGGCCCTTCTCGAGCGACTCGTCCTCATCGCCGGGCTGGCGTATCTTGTCCGGTCGGCGGCCCGCTTTGGCTCCCGGTATCTCCTTCAATCCACCGCCCAGAAGATACAACGAGACCTCCGCAACGACACGTACGATCACCTCCAGCACCTTTCGATGGGGTTTTTCGCCACCCACCAGACCGGCGGGATGCTGTCGATTCTAAACTCCGATATCAACCGCCTCGAACAGTTTCTCAACACCGAGTTCCGGCAGTTCATCCGGATGGTCGCCACCGTCAGCGGCATCGCCATCGTGCTGTCGACCTACTCGGTCAAACTCGCCCTGATCGCGCTCGCACCGGTGCCGCTTATCGGCCTCGCATCGGGCCGGTTTCTCACGTGGATCGAGCCCAAATACAAGTCCATCCGCGAGACCGTCGCACGCCTCAACAGCCGGCTGGAGAACAACATCGGCGGCATCGCGGTGATCAAGGCGTTCAACCGCTACGACTTCGAGCACGACCGCGTCGCAACACAGAGCGAGACCTACCACGACGAGAAGGTCGCCGCCCTCCGGATTCGCCGCGCCTTCTTTGCGGCGCTCCGGCTCCTGACTGGCGTCGTCTTCGTCCTCGTGCTCTATGTCGGCGGCCGCGACATCATTCTCGGCCGGCCCGGCGCCCTTTCTGCTGGTGCCTTCGCGCTCTTTTTTCTCTATCTCCGCCGGCTCTACTCCCCGATGCGCCGGGTCGGCAGGTCCGCCAACAAGTACCAGCTGGCGAAATCGAGCGCCGAGCGGGTCTTCGGCCTTCTCGGTCGTGACCCCGCGGTCCAGCCCCCTGGGGACCCGGTCGTGCCCGACGATATCCGGGGCGCCGTCGCCTTCGAATCCGTCCGTTTCAGCTACGACGACACCGAGGCCGTCCTCGACGATGTCTCCCTGTCGGTCGACCCCGGTGAGACCATCGGGCTCGCCGGCGAAACCGGGGCCGGGAAGTCGACGCTGCTGAAACTCGTCTCGCGTCTCCATGATGTCGACGAGGGACGAGTCACAGTCGATGGCCGCGACATCCGCGAATACGACCTCCAGGCACTCAGAGAACAAATCGCTATTGTTGAACAGAACCCATACCTGTTCTCGGGGACCGTCGCCGAGAACATCGCCTACGGCGACGA
>CAZOQK010000119.1:0-3947 GCA_964581735.1 uncultured Halobacteriales archaeon
CCCACGTCCGGTCTAACTCCGCGACATCGTGGCGCAAATCCAGCTCCGTGACCTCGTAGGTCGTCCCCTGGTGGTGATAGATTGCCCCGGGGTGGGCGTCCCGGAGGGCGTCCGCGAATGGCAACGTCCCGATCTGGTCGCCCTCGCGGGTCCGCAGTTGCACCTCGCGGTCGGCGGCTGTCCGGAGGTTCATCTCGTGTTGAGGGCTGCCCTCGCCACCGTATATCCAGCGCGTGCCATCGCTCGTGGTGCGCCGTTCCAGGTCGCCGGCGGCTTCGAGGTCGGCCACGAGGTCCGGGAACGTCTCGCCGAAATGGCGGTCGTCTTCCGGCCGGAGCCACGTCTCGCGGGCGGCCGCACAGACGTGGTCGGGCAAGAGGTGGCCGTTCTCGGGGTTCGTGACCGCCCGTTCGGGCGCTTCGTCGAACAGTTCGCCGGGGTTGCGCGCGACGAACTGATCGAGTTGGTCCTCGCCGGTGACCAGGGCGACGAGACTCGGGTCCTCCCCCCGGCCCGCCCGCCCGGCCCGCTGGAAGGTCTGCATCCGCGTGCCGGGATAGCCGTCCAGCAAGACTGCGTCAAGCCCGCCCACGTCGACCCCAAGTTCGAGCGCGCTGGTCGACCAGACGCCGCGGGTGGTGCCGTCGTGCAGTCCCGCTTCGAGTTCTTCACGTCGGACGTCGGTGAGTGCGGCCTGGTAGGCTCCGACGGTTGCCGCGAGGTCGGCGTGGCCGCGCTCGCGGAGGTCCTCGGCGCTCTCTGTCGCGTAGCGTTCGACGGTCTGCCGGGAGTCGGTGAAAGCGACCGTTTGCAGTCCCTTCGAGACGAGGTCGACAAAGAGCTGCTTGGTCTCGACGTGACTCGACTTCCGGCGGCCCGTCCCCCAGCCGTCGCCGCTGTACTCTGGTGGGTTCCAGACCAGCCAGTGGGTCGGCCCGGTGGCGCTCTCGTCGGTGTCGACGAGCGCGTACGACTCGGAGGGCTGGCCGGTGACGCGGGCGGCGTGGTCCCGTGGGTTGCCGATGGTCGCCGAACAGCAGACGTACTGTGGGTCGGCGCCGAACCGTTCACAGACCCGATTGAGCCGTCGCATGACGAGCGCGACCTGACTGCCGAAGATGCCCCGGTAGGCGTGGACCTCGTCGATGACTACGGTCTGGAGCCGTTCGAAAAACCACTCCCAGAGCCGGTGGCTGTGTGGGAGCACGCCGTAATGCAGCATATCCGGCGTCGACAACAACACCGTGGGCTGGCGCTCCCGCACGTCCTCTTTTTCCGTCCGGGAGAGCTGGCCAGTGTAGCGTTCGACGGTGACACGGGAGCCAAAGCCGAGGCCGCCGGCGAGGTCCGACAGGGTCTCTTCCTGGTCGTTGATAAGCGCGACCTGTGGGCCGATGTAGAGTGTGGTGCCGAAGTCACGCATCGCCCGCTCGAAGGCGGGGACGGTGTAGGCAAGGCTCTTGCCACTCGCCGTCTGGGTCGCGAGCACGACGTTTCGCCCGTCGCGAACGGCGTCGATGGCGTCGGCCTGGTGGGCGTAGAGCCGGTCGATACCCGCATCGCCGAGGACGCGTTCAACACGCTGGTCCATCCCGATGTCGCGAAAGCAGCCCTCGCGGCCCGACAACACGCGCTGGTCGGTAATCTGACCTTCGTAGTAGGGGCGCCCCCGGAGCCAATCGACGGTGTCGTCCACACTGGGGCTAGTGGCGAGAGGATAGTAGCGGTTGCGCTTGCGGTGACCAATGTGTGCCCGCTGTGAGCGTCCTGGTTTCCAGGGGCCTTTTCCGGAAGTCAGTTCAGGTGCCGCGTTCGATATCCCGGTACGTATCGAGGATGTCGTCGAAATCCTTGACGTTGCCACGGAGGTCCTTGCCGAGGTCGTCGGCGCGCTGTTTCAGGCGTGTGTACTCCTTGCTTTCCTCCAGTTCGGCCCGTGTCTTCTCGTCTTCGAGCACGGAGAGTTTCGAGACGATGGAAAGGAACTCGTCCAGTTCGGCGTTTTCATCGTCTGCGTCGTCGAGATGTTTCTCCAGCGTCCCGACGAGTGTTTCTTGGAAGATGGGTTTACACAGGTAATCGTCGAAATCCATCTCCAAGATATTCAGATTCGGGTCGACTGCCGTCGCCATAATAACCTTGCAGGTCAATCCTCGGTCGCGTATCTCTTCGAGAACGTCGTCGCCGTGGATATCGGGCATCCGGCGGTCGAGCAACACCGCGTCGACGCTCTCGTCGACCATCTCCAGTGCTGCTTCGCCGCCGTAGGCGGTTCGTGTCTCGTACTGGCTCTGCAGGCGCAACGCGTACGTGTCCGCGACCGTCTCCTCGTCGTCAACGATGAACACAACCGGCTTGGAGGGGCTGTTCGATGACAAGTCAACCGGTTATAGCACGAGCAGGCAGTTATATCCAGTGGGCGGCGAAGATACACGTTTAAACGACGGGGTTGCGATGCTACGGGTGATGCGGGGTCCCGTCCCGACTCAGCAGGCAGTCGCCGCCACAGCGGCGGGACTGGTGGGACTTCTCCTCGCGGTAGCCTCCGGGAGCGGGCTGGCACTCGCCGCACCGATGTTGCTCGTCGGCACCGACGACAGCCTTGGCCTCCGGAACCAACTCCTCTGGATTCTCGCGTCGGCACTCCTGGGCGGCGGGTTGGGCTACGGCATCGCGACGGTCGCGGCGCCGACGGCGACGACCATCGCACTCGGCTTTGGCCTCGCCGTCGGCGGCGGACTGGGCGCCGTCGTCCGGCTGCTCGTCGTCGAGGACACCGAGACCACAGAACCCGACGAGATGGCTGTCAATTCAAGCGGTGGGGGGACGGATACGCCGGACCCACAGCCGGTCGACCTTTTCGACGAGAACCCTGACCCGGTGCTGTACTTCGACAACAGCGGCGAGGGGCCGGTCGTCCGTGCGGCAAACACTGCCTTCAAGGAGACGTTCGGTGTCGGGAGCGGGGCCGTCGAGAACGCCGCGCTGGCCGATGCGCTGATGGTGACAGACCGGGCCGAAACCATCGTCGCGACCGCCAGCGAGGCGACGGCGTTCGGCGCCGTCCTCGGGTGTGAGACGGCCACCGGCGAGAAGCGGTTCCGCGTGCGGACGGTCGCAGTCGCCCGGGGTCCCGCGACGCGTGGCTACGTCATCTACACTGCACTCCCGGGCCAGCCGGCAGAATGAGTCTCAGCCCGGGTGGCGGGCGATTTCCTGAAACGCCGTTTCGATGTCGTCGAACCCGTTGAGGGTGTCGTCCATCTCGGCTTTGAGTTCCTCCGCGCGCGCGCTGAGTTCCCGCAGTTCGTCGCTGTCCTCGATTTCCTGTGGCGAGAGTTCGGCCTCCAGCAGGGCGAGCTTCGAGGTGACTTCGAGATACTCCGACAGGCGTTCGTCGTAGCGCTGGACCTGGAGTTGCTGTTCGATGGCGGAGACGAGATCTTCCTTCTCGACGGGCTTACAAAGGTAATCGTCGAAATCCATCTCCAAGATATCCATGCCGGGGTCGACTGCGGTCAACATGATGACTTTGCAGTCGAAACCGTCGTCGCGAATCTCCGCGAGCACGTCGTCGCCAGCGATATCGGGCATTCGGCGGTCAAGCAGGACGATGTCTACCTGCTCGTCGATTTCCTCAAGTGCCTCTTCGCCCCCGTAAGCGGTCCGCGTCTCGTACTCGCTACGCAGGCGCAGTGCGTACACGTCGGCGACTTCCTCTTCGTCGTCGACGACGAGGACGGTCGCCTGGTCGCTCCCCGATGACACAGTACAACATCTAACCCCCAATCATAATAAGTATGCGTTGTTGTTGTGCCCGGTCGCGGGGCGGAACGGAAGTTTAAAGATTCACACACAGCGAGTTTCGAGCAAGGATGCTTGCGCCACCGCTACAGGTCGTCGACAGCTTTCTGCTCCAGTACAACACCGGTGACGCGGTGCTTATT
>CAZOQK010000119.1:3957-7351 GCA_964581735.1 uncultured Halobacteriales archaeon
GTTCGTGCTGGGCCTGCTGGCGACGCTCCCACTCAAATCTCGGAAGGTGACAACGCTGCACACGCTCGGGTTCGGCCTCCTCCTGTTGTTGCTCCCGGGCCAGATGCTCACGGTCGGCAGTGAAGGCGCACACCTGCTCGGCAGCGTCCTGCAGTACAAGATGCTCGGCCTCGGCATGCTCGTCGCCGCGCCCGTCGTCTATGCCACCAGCTAAACTCAGTCCAGTTTTCCCAGCGCAGTAAAAAAGTCCAGCGGCGGACCCGCGATGTACACCGGTGTCCCCGACCGTTCTAGCTGAATCTCCGCCGGTGGCACCACCGACCGCCGGACCCGGCCGTCGCTGACTGCCACGGCGCTGTCGGCGTCGTCGATACGGACCGTCACCGTCGCTTCGGTATCGACCACCAGCGGCGGCATGGCCTCCTCGCCACACATCTCGGTGATAATGAAACCCGGGACATCCGGGTGGACGATTGGGCCGCCCTCGCTGAGGTTGTACGCCGTCGACCCGGTGGTCGTCGCGACGAGGACGCCGTCGGCGCGGCCGCTCGTGTACAGCGACCCGTTGACGCGAACCTCGACACTGAGGCTGTTACCGTGACCGCGCTGTGGGCTCTGGACGACGACCTCGTTCAGCGCCGCAGGTAGTTCCCACGCGTCGGAGTCGGCCGCCAGTCGCGGCATCTTCCGCAACTGGTCGGTTCCCGACGCTTGGATTTGCTCGACAGCTTCATAGACGCTTTCGACCGCATCTTCCGGTGGAACGGCGTTCAGGAAGCCGACCTCCCCAAGGTTGATTCCCATAATCGGCGTCGACCCGGCCCCGCGAGCAGTAAAGAGGAAGGTTCCGTCGCCGCCGATACTGACTGCCAACTCGCAGGTGTCGAAACTATCGACCGGTCGACCGTCGGGAACGGGTGCTTCGCTTGCACCCTCCTCGTGCCAGACGTTGCCATGCTGGAAGGCGTCGTGGGTCGACTCGTCGACAACCACCTCGATGCTGTCGCGGTGCAGGCGCTCACAGATATCACCGACCAGTGAGATGGCGCGGGTGTTGCCCCGCTGTCCGACGATACCCACTCGCATCGGCGGAGAGTTGTGCCGCCACACTCATATACTGTCCGCTCGCCAGTCGGCGTCAGCTTCCCCTGTGTTCACACGCTTGCCGCGTCCGCATCACCTTCCGTGGCAGCAGGTCACCCGCCGGGGCACGCGGGCCGACATCCGGGCAAAGTTAATCAGTTCGCAGGATAATCCACGGGTATGTGCAGTGCTGGTCGGGGGGAGCGCCGGTGAGCGAGGACGACGACTGGTTCGAGCAGGCGCTCCAAGACGAGGACAACGGCACGACGGAACCCGCGGAACCGACCGACGACGAGGCTGACGACATCGAAGACATCGATGACGCTGCGGACGCCGACGACACAGCGACCGACGAGGGGTCTGAGCCAGCACAGGCGGCCACCGATTGGACGGCCGACATCGATACCGATACCGGTGGTTCCGACGACAGCGGGAGCGCCGACGACACAGGCGGCCCGGTCGGCGGGACCGGCACCGACGACGCAGGCGGTCCCCTCGGCGACGACAGGAGCAGCGACGGCAGCGACGATGACGGGCCGTTCGGCGGCGGTGGCGACGACGGCAGCCTCTTCGACGAGGACTTCGGCAGCGCTTTCGAGTCGGGCGGCAGCGACGAGTTCGACGAAGCGGAACTCGATTCGGACATCCCGCGTATCGACCTCGGCATCGAGGGCCTTGACAACATGATTCAGGGGGGCGTCCCGCAGCGTCACCTCGTCGTCACCATCGGCTCCGCCGGGACCGGGAAAACCACCTTTGGCCTCCAGTTTCTCTACCACGGCCTTCTCCAGGGCGACAACGCCGTCTTCATTACGCTCGAACAGAGCCACGAGGCCATCATCGACACCGCAAACGAGTGGGGTTGGAACTTCGACCAGTACGAGGCCGACGACCGTCTCGCAGTCGTCGATTTGGACCCCGTCGAGATGGCAAACAGCCTCGACAACATCCGTGGGGAACTCCCGGAACTCATCAAGGATTTCAATGCCGACCGGCTCGTGCTCGACTCCGTCTCCCTGCTGGAGATGATGTACGACAACCCCGCCAAGCGCCGCACCGAAGTGTTCGATTTCACCCGGTCGCTGAAGGAAGCGGGTGTGACTACCTTCCTCACCAGCGAGGCCAGCGAGTCCAACCCATACGCTTCACGCCACGGCATCATCGAATACCTCACTGACGCCGTCTTCATCCTCCAGTACGTCCGCGGTGAGACCCGGGAAACCCGGCTGGCCGTCGAGATTCAGAAGATTCGGAACGCGAACCACTCCCGCGAGATGAAACCCTACGAGATTACGAGCGACGGGCTCTCAGTTTATCAGCAGGCGAATATCTTCTAGGACCCACTTTTTGACTCCTCGGGTGTCGGGTGCGCCTTCGGCGCACGCCGCACCCTCGTCGCAAAAACTTGGGGAAAAATGCCGCTCGCGCTCGGTAGAGCGCTCGCGGGTGCTATCGTAGCCATCCACAGCAACCGCACCGCGCCCGCACCGCCACCGCACGGCAGACCTACCTTTCCCATCGGCAGCCGATAAAACGGCCGCTCAGCCACCGCACCGCTCAGCCACCGCCCCGCTCCGCTACCGTACGACAGTCACCGGCACCGGCGACCGGCGCATCACCGTCTCGGCGACGCTGCCCAGCAGGATACGGGAGACGCCTTCCCGGCCATGACTCCCCATCAGGATGTGGTCAATCTCGTGGTCCTCGACGTAATCAACGATGACCTGTGAGGGTTTGCCGACTTCGACCGTTCCCTTGACGTCGACACCGTACTCGCGGGCGACCTGTTTGATGTCCGCGAAGGTCTTCTCGGCGCGTTCTTTCTCCTCTTTGTACCACTCCTCGGAGAAACTGGGAATCGACGCCTGCGCGCCGTAACTCGCTTCGGCGGGGTTGACAACGTGAAGCAAGACGAGCGTCGCGTTGGGAAACTCCTCGAAGACGAGGTTGCAGGCCTCTTTGGACTGTTCGGACCCGTCGATGGGCACCAGGGCGCGCTTGACCATAGGCGATATCCCGCGGCGGGCGATAAGAAGGTTCGGCTCCCACCAGACGCCGCTCGGTCAGTCCTGGCCGTGTTTGGTCACGCACTTCGAGAGCCCGATGAGTTCGACCGGTTCGGAGTTATCGGGCGAGTAGACTACCATCTGTCCTTTCTCCATGTAGGGGACTTTCGACTCCAGATTGCCCGGGATGTTGACCGCCGAAATCGCGTCCTCGTCGCCGAGGTTCAGGACGATGGTGGTGTTGATCTGCTTGAACACCGGGTCGGCGATGTCCTGTGGGTCCTGCGTGATGAGAAACAGGCCCA
>CAZOQK010000120.1:0-7322 GCA_964581735.1 uncultured Halobacteriales archaeon
GAAGTGCTGGCGACCACCCAGCGCATCCGCGAGGAAGACGGCGCCGAGTACGCGAAAGACGAACACATGGCCGCCGCGCTCGAAGAACTGGGCATCAACGCCGACCCCTACGACCTGCCGGAAGCATCAAGCGGCGTCGGCGGCGTAAAGTAACTCCGACTGCGGGGTCGGTCGGCGTTAGTCAGCGTTCACCGAGTCGATGAAATCGAACTCGACGGTGTCGGCCAGCCCGCGGTTGGTCACGCGGAGGTCCGGAATCACCGCCAGCGCGACCAGTGACATCGTCATAAAATGGGGAATCGAGGTCACAGCCCAGCGCCCGCCAGGCGGTTTCGCGATCGCTGACATGCGCCGAGACGGTCGACAGTAGCTGGTCGCTCATCAGCCCCTCGACGGGGAGCGGGACATCCGCGAGGACGCCATCGCCGTCGACGGCGACCATCCCGCCGTCCAAGTCGACGACGCGCTCTGTGGCTCGTTCCATCGCCGCGTCGCTTGTCCCCACGGCAAGCAGGTTGTGGCTGTCGTGGGCGACCGTCGAGGCGCTGGCGCCACGCTCAAAGCCAAAGCCGGTGACGAAGCCCCGGCCGATGGAGCCGTCGTCGCCGTGGCGCTCGATGACTGCCGCCTTCGAGACGCCGTCTGCGGCCACAACGGACCCGGCTTCGACGGGTGGCGTGGCCGTCTCGCAGGTCGTGCCGACCTTGTTTTCCTGGGCGCGGATGACCTCGCCTCGACGGAAGCCGCCCCGTCGGGTGCTGGGATTGCGAACTCATCGGCGGTGGGGGCGTCGATAGCGACGGTGTCCCTGGCCCACTCGGGGTAGGTGTCGTCGCTGACCAACAGGAGGTGGCGCGTGTCGACATCCATCTCGGTGACGGCCTTGATACTCTCGGGAACGTCCTTCCAGGCCGAGCCCTGCCGGAGCATCGTCCACATCCCCTTCCGGAGGCGGGCGAATGCCTCTTCCTTGCGCACACCCTCGTGACAGGAGGTGATGCCAGCGGCGATGAACGCATCTAGGTCCGCGCCCGTCTCGCGGCTGGCAAAGTGGCCGGTAGCTTCGAGGCTCTGCCCGTAGGTGGCCGGAGCTTTTCATGAACTCCGTTGTCACCGGCGACGACGCCGGGGTAGTTCATCGTCTCGCCGAACGCGATGACATCGTCCCACTGCAGTGCCTCGCGCACGTCCGAACTGTCGATGACCGCCCCGGCGTCCTCGAAACCGGGCGCGGCGGGCACAGAGGAGGGGATAGTGCAGAACGTCTTCAACGACAGGTCAGCGGCCTCGTCAAGCAGGCAGCGAATCCCCTCCAATCCGGGAACGTTCCCGATCTCGTGGGGGTCGATGAACGCCCCCGCGGTGCCCGTCGGGACGACCCCGCGGGCGAACCCGGTGGCGGTGGTCATGCTCGACTCGTAGTGGACGTGAGTATCGAGGAAGCCGGGGGCGAGGAACTGCCCGTCAGCGTCTATCTCCTCGGTGTCAGGGCTGGCATCGACCGCGCCGGAGTCGGTCACGCGGGCGATGCGCCCGTCGGCGGTGACAAGGCCTCTGGCTTCGCGAATCTCACCGGTGTGAACGTTGACGACGCGGCCGTTCCGGACGATGGTGTCGGGGTTCGGCGTCGCCGCGTGCGACGGCGACGAGACGCTGTGACGTGTCCGCCAGTGTCCCGTGGTCGTCGGCAGAGAGGTACTGTGGCATACGCGGTGGGTGGGCGAATAGCTCAAAAAGGGTTGTCGAAGGGGCGACCGCGAGGGGTGTCTTCTCACCCGGGCGGACCCGGGCAGGACTCGTCGGCGGCGATGACATTTTACTGCTCCCGGCCGAACAGTGGGCAATGACAGACCGGGATCGGCTCACCCGCTTTCTGCAGACGACGATGCGCAACGCGGGCCGCCAGCTAGAGGAGGCCAAGCGCGCCTACGGCAGCGCCCGCGAGAGCGCGCTGGCGGACCTGCCAAGCGACGACAGCGGCCGGGCACAGATCGTCTGTCGGCGCCACGCCGAACGGCGCGCGGTCCGACTCGACGGCGACGCGCGCCCGGTCTGTTTCGACGCCGACCACCCCGACTGCGAGGGCTGTGTCGAGGACATCCGGGACGGCTGTATCGAGACGTGGGAATAGCTTAGTGGGCGCTTGCCGTGGGGCCGGTATGGACCTGCCACTCGTCGCCGTCGTCCTCGCCGGCGGGCGCGGCACGCGACTCTACCCCGCCAGCCACGAGGACCGCCCGAAACAGTTGCTCTCGTTCGGCCGTGACCAGTCGCTGCTTGCCGACACCGTCGACCGCGCCAGTTTTGCCGACGAGACGTACGTGCTGACACGACCGGAGTACGCCGACGCCGTCCGTGAGCACGCTCCCGGTGTCGGCGTTCTGACCGAACCCCAAGCCCGCGACACGGGGCCGGCACTCGTCTACGCCGCCCACCGGATTCGCGAGCAGGTCGGCGAGTGCGTGTTGCTCTGTCTCCCGAGTGACCACCACGTCCGTGGGGATTTCGCCCCCGCCGCACGCACGGCCGCGACCGTCGCCGCCGACACCGGCGGTCTCGTCACCGTCGGCATCGAGCCGGCCCGGCCCGCCACGGGCTACGGATACATCGAGCCCGGTGAAACCCACGACGGCTACGCCCGCGTGGCGCAGTTCGTCGAGAAGCCCGACGCCGAAACCGCCGAACGGTACGTCGAGGCGGGCCACTACTGGAACGCCGGCATCTTCGCGTGGACGCCAATCGCGCTCCTCGACACCGCCCGCGAATCCCCGCTGGAACCGCTCGTCACGGCCCTCGACGACGGCGACCCAGAGAGCGGGTTCACCGCCCTCAACCCAGTGAGTATCGATTATGCGGTCCTCGAACGTGCCGACGATGTCTTCGTCGTCCCCGCCGCCTTCGAGTGGGACGATTTGGGCTCGTGGGACGCCGTTGGTCGCGTTCTCGACAACGATACCGACGGCAACGTCGTCCTCGGGGACGGGCTGGCACTCGATGCCAAACACTGTGTGCTCGCGGGTGACGGCCACGTCAGTGCTGTGGGTGTCGAGGATCTCGTCGTCGCCTCGTACGGCGGTTCGACGCTCGTCGTGCCACGCGAGCAATCCCAGCGCGTCCGCGAAGTCATCGCCCGCCTGGCTGACGAGTGAAACCTTGTATTCATCAACTGCTATCAGAATTGAGAAAAAGCTATAATACTGGCTGATTAACTGCCGGTGATGCACGACCTTGTCAGGTTCTGGGTCGTCGTGCTTTCGCTGTTAACGGGGATTTCTGCACTCGGGTATCTGTCGCTGTCGTTTGTCTTTCCCGACGTGCCCGCGTTTGCGGTCGGTTCGGCGATGCGGCTGGTCGTCGTGTTGGTCGCGGTAGTGTCGATGGGTGTCGTCGTCTGGAGTTCAACGACTCACGGAGACATCGTTTCCGAGCAACCACGGAACTAGCGCTGAACGCACTGGCAGGCGCCAGAAGCGCCACGGGAGCCGTCAGTATCGGGTCTCGTCTGCAGCCGGGGACGGTTCGAGATAGGGTTTGACTGCGGCACGTTCGAAGCCGATACCCATCTCGCCGTTGTCGCGAGTGCACTGGACTTCCTGATTTACTTCGATCCCCCATAGACAGACTCGGCCCGGTAGAAATCAACCTGGTATCATACGCCGCCCCCGTCGCAGCGGCCACAACGGGGCTGGTGTTCCTCGGCGAAGCACTGGCCGCATACACCGTGGTTGGGTTCGTACTCATTCCCCTGGGGTTCAGCATTCTGAAGCGGGATGCCCTCCGGTCGGCGGTCGGTCGGTTCCGGTCACATGGCAGGACCGGTGAGTAGGGTGCTCGCGTGTTCGCGGGGGTCCCTGTACTCGTAATAGCAATTTGTCAAGAAGTAAACCGTACCGAAATGCTCGCGTTGCCGTGCGCGGCTACTTTTCGAGCGGCCGGGAATTGAACCCGATGGCGAGACTCGCTGACGCTCGTCTCGCGTAGTTCAGTTCCCTTGTTTCGCATCCGCTCTTCACGTTCGTTCGTCGCAGGATGCGCCGGCCGGGAGTTGAACCCGGGCTATGAGCTTGGGAAGCTCATGTCCTACCACTAGACCACCAGCGCGCTTGTTTGCAGTGTTCGCTCGCGCCCTGTGGTTCGCGATCGTATACGACTGCTCGCCACCGGCACGTACTCTGTTATCATCCATGGGCTCACTTCAACGTAGCGCTTCCAGAAATTGCACGAATGGTCACTCTCGCTGGCCGAACCGGCCATATTTGATTGTGCAGTCCTAACCAAAGCTATGGCTAACGTAGCACGGGCTGAGGACCCACTAGACCTCACCCTCTCCGAACCCGAACTCGATGCGTATCGCGACCATATCACCGACTTCATCGCGGACTCCGCCGACGCCGCGGGCACCGACGAGGCTGTCATCGCGCTCTCGGGCGGCATCGACAGTACCCTCACCTCCCACCTCGCTGTCGAGGCACTGGGTGCCGACGCCGTTTACGGTCTCGTTCTCCCCAGCGAGGTCAACCGCGAGCAGAGCATGAGCGACGCCGAACGCGTCGCCAGCGAACTGCTCGGCATCAACTACGACGTGGTTGAGATCGCGCCGCTGGTTGATGCTGTTCTGGAGGCAACGCCGGAGTCGATGCGTGCCGACGACGAGGCAAGCGCCCGGACCGCGGTCGGGAACCTCCGTGCACGCCTGCGGGCGGTCCTGAACTACTTCGCCGCCAACAGCCGGAACGCGGTCGTGCTCGGGACGGGCAACCGGAGCGAGGCGCTGGTGGGCTATTTCACGAAGTACGGCGACGGCGCGGTGGACTGTCTGCCGATTGCGCCGCTGTACAAACAGCAAGTCCGGCAGCTGGCCCGCCACGTCGGCGTCCCAGAGGACCTGGCTGGCAAAACAGCGAGTGCGGAACTGTGGGCCGACCAGACCGACGAGGAGGAACTGGGTATCGACTACGACACGCTCGATTCGGTTCTCGCACTTGCGGTCGATGGCTCCCTCTCCCCGACGGCGACGGCCCACGAAATCGGCGTCAACGTGGGTCTCGTTGAAGATGTCACGGAAATGTACGAACGCAGCGCGCACAAACGCGCGTTCCCACCCGGCCCCGACGCGCTGTACTGACTCAGTTCGTCGCTGTCGTCGTCGATTCGCCGGTCGTCACGATGATGCGGATATAGTCGCCGTTAGCGGGGTTCTCTGTGTTTGCGCCCTCCAGTTCGTACGTTTCAGGGGTGACAGGCTGTCCGGTGACGGTGACGGTGACGTTCGTGCCGGGGTCGCTGTCACGGTAGGTGGTGCCGTCGAAGGTGACGCTGTTCTCGTCGACATCCATACCGAGCGTCGCCATCGCGTATTCAAGCGTGACGCCAGGGGCGTGTTTGTGCCAGACCTCGCCGTCACCGCCCTCAAAGTGGAACTGGTCGGCCTGCAGTTGGTACTGTCGTTGGCTGAAATCCAGTTCCTGGCCGTCGATGGTGACGTTGATGTAGCCGTGACCGTGGGCGTCCGTGCTGACCTGCCCGGGCATCTGGGCCACGTCGACGCCGTTGACCGTGCCGCTACCGCCAGTGCCGCCGGCAAGGAAGATGACGTACGCAACGATCGCGACGGCCACCGAAAGGACGATACCGAGCACGACGGGGCCGGTCGGAAACTCCCCGTCGTCTTTGGGGTCGAGTTCGTCCTCGACGCGGCGCCTGTCTATCGTTCCGAGTTCCCCCTCGTGTTCCTCACGGAGGTGGACAAGGTGTGCGTGGTCGTCGTTGAACGACTCCCCACAATAGCTGCAATCCGGCATTGCCAGTGAGAACGCACTTGAGACAGTCAGTCGTTTCGGTTCTCGAAATCGGCGGCCTCGACGAGTCCCCCGAAGGCGTCTGCTTCCCGGCGCTCCTGTGTCTCGCTGTCGGCCCGGTCGCGAACCCGCGTTTTGATTGTCTGGATAGCGCCGGCGTCGTTGGTGGCGATTTGTTGTGCTACGCCCTTGGGGTCGTCGACGATACGACTCACAAGCCCCATCAGTCGGGCTTCCTCGGCGTCGACGGTCCGACCGGACAGTGCCACATCTAAGGCCTTACCCTCGCCGACGATTTTCGGGAGGCGAGCCGTGCCACCCCACGCGCCGAAGAGACCGAGCGCGACCCCGGTTTCGGCGAGCGTCGCGGCGGGTGTGGCTACGCGCACGTCACAGGCGAGAGCCAGTTCGACGCCGCCGCCGCGGGCCGGGCCATCGATACCTGCGACAACGGCCCCGTCGTACGATTCGATGGCGTTGGCGGCCGCCTGGCCGCGTTCTGCGAAGGCCCCGGCTTCGTCCCTGTCGAGGCTGGCGACAACACCGAGGTCCGCTCCGGCACAGAAGGCTTTGCCAGCGCCGTGGACGTAGACGACCGGTTCCTCGGCCTCGTCGAAGGCCTCGACGAGGGCGTCGAGTCCGGCGCGCGTGAGCGCGTTCCGGCGGTCGGGGCGGTCGAGCGTGACGACGCGGTAGCCGTCCTCGACGGTGGTTCGTATCATGGCTCGTCGTAGCACGACGTTTCCAAAGGTCTTTGCCTTCCCCGCCGCTACATCGGAGTAATGGAGGAAGCCGCGGCGGTCCGCCGAGCCGCGCTGGACGCAGTCGACGATGTCGAACCTGCACCGCTCCGGGAACGTATCGAAACACAGCTCGGTGATGGCTCGATGGCACCGGGCGTCCTGACGATACTCACGGTTCGGGCCCTCGACACGGCCAGCACTGACGGTTACGATGGAACGCTGCCTGACCCGATTGCGGAACGCGCTGCGGGTGTGCAACTCATCTACGACGGGTTGCGACTCACTCGACAGCTCGCAGATCATGAGCCTTGGCTCTCGGACGGGAAAGACGAGGGGGATCTCGCGGTGCTTGCCGCCGACGTGCTCGTCGCCCGGGGGTTCTACGTTCTCGCCCGGACGGAAGCGGCCGACGCCGCCGTCTCCACGGTCCGGGCGTTCGGCCGCGACCAGACTGTCAGCCGGGAGACCGGCGACCCCAACCTCGCCCGAAATCTCGAAGCGAACGTTCTCGAACTCGCCGTCGTCGCCGGCGCGACGCTGGCCGACACCGGCGTCTCACCCCGACTCCGGGAGTTCGCTGCGGATATGGCAAACGGAAGTCCCTTTCCCGACGCGGAGTCGTTCTTTCCGGAGACAGTCACCGAAACAATCGACCGGCTGGGGACCGACACCGCTGGTGGGACGGGTGTGACAACCTCGGCCGACCAGTGAGGCAAATCGAAACGCGTGAACTACCCTACCCTACTCGCTCACGGCTGACGCCGTTCGCTCCTTGAGGGTA
>CAZOQK010000121.1:0-7295 GCA_964581735.1 uncultured Halobacteriales archaeon
GTCCGAGAGGGAGTCAAGCCGCTCGGCGGCGTCACCGGCCGAACCGTCGGCAGCCGACGCGAGGGGGTCACCGGCCTCCGCGAGGTGTGTTCGTGTCATACGGGACAGTCGACAGACGGGTCAAAAACCGGTTTCGATCACTCGGAGACAAGGGGGATACACCGCACCGGCAGTTCGGTCTCCAGCAGCAGGTTCTGGGCCGTCGACCCGAACATCATTTTGCCGACCGGCGAGCGCTTGCGGACGCCGATGGCGAACTCTTCAATGTCGTGTTCCTCGGCGGCTTCGAGCAGGTCTTCGACGGGGGCGTTCCCGCGGATGTACTGGTGGCGTTCGATGTCTGCCTGGCCGCCCAGCGCATCGTCCAAGACATCGAGTGCCTCCTCGCCGTCGGCGATGTCGTCACTGGAGGTCTCATCGCCGCCCTCAAGGGAGTTGATAATAAACAGGGTGTCGTCCGCGCCGACGCGTCCATCGAGATACTCGACCAGTCGTTCGCTCGCCGTTGTGCCGTCTGTGCCGACCAGCAGCCGTGTCATGCAGTGAGTGTTCTCCGGCGCCCAGTATAAAACTACACCTCCATATGTTGCCATCGCATGTGGTACGACAAGCCGCTACAGGGGCTGAGACACCCGCTGTCACCCAATAGATTAGGTACGCAAATTACACAAGGACAGGGCGTAATTAGGAGGTGTGAAAGAGTCCCAGCTCGACAGGGGAAAGGCCATTCACAAGGAGACAGGCCAGACCTTCTATTACGCGACGCGTCTCCTGCCCGAGCGGATTCGGACGCCGACGTACGTGCTGTACGGGTTTTTCCGCATTGCCGACGAGGTGGTCGACGGGAATCAGGGGTTGTCCGACGCCGAGAAACGCAAGCGGCTGGACGCGATTCGTCAGGCCGCCCTCGGCAACACCGAGGCTGACGACCCCGTTGTCGAGGCCTTCGCCGAACTCCGCGCCGAACACGACATCCCGAACGAGGAAATCGACGTGTTCGTTGATGCGATGTGCGCTGACATCGACACGGACCACTACGAGACCTACGAGGACCTGGAGGGGTACATGCGGGGCTCGGCGGCCGCTGTCGGCCACATGATGACCGCGCTGATGGACCCCGAGGACCGCGAGGCGGCTATCCCCCACGCCGGCAAGCTGGGCGAGGCGTTCCAACTCACCAACTTCATCCGTGATGTCCGCGAGGATATCCGCGAACTCGACCGGGTCTATCTCCCCATGGAGACGCTGGATGCCTACGGTGTCGGCGTCGACCAGCTCCGCGAGGAACGGTGTACGGACGCGTTCCGACAGGCCGTCCAGACGGAACTGCGCCGCGCCGAACAGCTCTACCGACAGGGTGTCGCCGGCATCGAGTATCTCCCGAAGGACTGTCAGTTTGCCGTCCTGCTGGCGGCGACGCTGTACGCAGAACACCACCGGCTCATCCGCAAACAGGAGTTCGACGTGCTTTCGACGCGCCCGTCGCTGTCGACCACCCGCAAGCTCTGGGTCGTCTCGAAGACCTACTGGAACTGGCGGCGCTTTGAAGACCCCATAACCGTCTTCCGCCGTGTCAGCCCCGTTCCCGAAGCCGATGGGACGACACCCGATGTCGACGAGACTCCCCACGCCTTCTACCCCGAGTGACGCTTACTCCGCCGGTTTCCCCGGTAACTCGCGCCAGACCGCAAAATCGAACCGGTCGAGTTGGATCAGGCCAATAGCAAAGAGCAGCGCCACCGCAACCGGGATCGCCGCGCCGTAGACGGCGTTGACCGCACCCCACAACAGGACGAAACTCACCAGATCATCGAGCATGAACGGGCACGACCGGACCCGACGGACGAGTTCGTCGCCGTCGAATGCAACGTCGACGAGCACCGTCGCGACGGTCGCGCTGAGGACCCAGCCCGCGTAGTTCGACAGCGGCACGCCGTAGTAGACGCCGCCGCCGTACGACCAGAAGCCGAGTGCGACTGCCGCAGGGTCCAACACGAGGTCGACCGCAAGCACCGTCGCGATAACCGCCGGCAGGCGGACGAACACCGAACTCGCCCGCCCGCCGAGCAGGAGCAGACAGAGCAGATAGCTGTTGAGCACCAGTGGGAGGAAGAAAACTGGCAGGCCGAGCGGAATCACGTCGAACAGCATCGGCCCGAGTGGCACCTCGTAACCAAAGTCACCGTACGGAAAGCCGGTTTTGGTTCCGATGTACTCGATGCCGTAGGCATACAGCGTGAGTACGGAAAGCGCGCCGACGGCCGTCCGGTCCAGCAGCGGTAACAGCCCCGCGACCAGCGGGAGTCGCATCACGGTGACGCCCAGCAAGACGAGATACGGATTGAAAGCGAGTATCGCGGGCAGGAATCCCTCGGCGCTCGCGAGTAGAAGGGCGGCACCGACAATCGGGAAGACGACGGCGATTGTAAAGCGGTTCTCGTCGACGAGCGCATCAAGCCAGCGCTCTATTTCCTGCCTGCTCTCAGGCCGCTCGAACGCCTCAGCCATACAGAATCACCCAGATGCCCGCCATCGTGAGCACCATCCCGGCAAGCGTGTTCAGTATCGGGAACCACCAGTAGGCGCGGTCGGTGGCAACGTCGGCGACGACGATAGTCGCGACGAACAGCGGGTAGACGGCGAAGACACCGCCGAGGAAAGGGTGGACCAGCGCCATCAGCGCGGCTGCGGCCACCCAGCAAACGCCACAGTACGCCAGCGCACCGCGCTCGCCGAGGACCGTCGCGGCGGTCCGGATATCGGCTGTCCGGTCGGGTTCGATGTCGGGCACCGCCGAGAAGGTGTGCATCGCCATCGTCCAGAGCCACCCGCCAGCCACCGCGAGGGCGGGCGGGAACGAGCGTGCGACCGCGAGATACGCGAGCAGGCCGGGAAGGATGTACAAGCCGTTCGAGAGTGAATCGAGGAACGGCTTCGTCTTCAGCCTGAGCGGCGGGGCGCTGTACTGGGCCCCGAGGACAAAAAACGCCATCAGGACGTAGATGCCGATGTTGGGCACGAACGGGACGAACAGGCCGCCGAGGGCGGTCATCAGGTAGACCATCATCACGACGAGCGCGTCGCCCTGGTACCGGACTTCGTTGCCCTCTTTGGATTTCTTGGGGTTGTGTTCGTCGACATCCCGGTCGAAGATATCGTTGATGCCGTACAGGAAGAGGTTCGCCGGAATCAGGAAGTAGAGGAACATGCCGACGGTCAGCGGCGTGAAGAACTCGGCGACGCTGTCGGCGGCGTAGACGACACCGACAACGACCGGGCCGGCGAGATAGAGCCAGAAACGCGGCCGCGAGAGCCAGAATAGATACCCCACGAGCGACTGTTCGGACGGTGCAAGCGCCGCCAGTCGCTCCGTGACTTCGCTCATTCGTGGCTGCCTCCACCTACGTCCGGTCGTCGATGAGGGCGTTGGCGGTGTGTTCGCCGCTGATCAGACACATCGGAACACCGATGCCGGGCGTGGTAAAGGAACCAGTAAAGTACAGCCCGTCGACCGCAGACGAGCGGTTGTTTGGCCGCAGGAGTGAGGTCTGTCGGAGCGTGTGAGCCAGGCCAAGCGCCGTCCCCTCGGTGGCGTTGTACCGGTCGCCGAAATCGCTCACCGAGAACTGCTCTTCGAGGACGATGCGGTCGCGCAGGTCGACGCCCGTGTTTTCGGCGATGTCGTCGAGAATCCGGTCGCGGTACTCCTCGCGGATCCCCTCACCGTCGTGCAGCCCCGGCGCGATGGGGACGAGTACGAACAGATTGCTGTGGCCCTCGGGTGCGACGGTGTCATCCGTCTTCGAGGGGACACAGAGGTAGTAGGCGGGTTCGTCGGGCCACTCAGGTTCGTCGAAAATCTTGTCGAAGTGTGGGTCCCAGTCCTCGGGCAGGACGAGTGTGTGGTGGGCCAGCGGCTCCACGTCGCCCTCGACGCCCATGTAGATGAGAAAGGCCGAGGGGGCGTATGTGCGTTTGTCCCAGTAGCCTTCGTCGTACTGGCGCTCGTGTTCGGGCAGGAGTTCCTGCTCGGTGTGGCGGTAGTCGGCGTTGCTCACCACGTAATCGGGGTTGTACGACTCGGTCTCGGTCTCGACGAGGAAGCCGTTCTTGCGCTTGGTGATCTCGGTAACCGGGTTGCCGGTCTCGAAGGTGACGCCCAGTTCCTCGCCGAGTTCGGCCACGCCGTCGACGACGGCACCGATGCCGCCGTCGGGGTAGTAGACGCCGAGGTTGAAATCGACGTGGGACATCATATTATAGAGCGCTGGCGTGTTCCGCGGGGAGCCGCCGAGGAAGACGAGCGTGTACTGCATGATTTGCTGGAGTTTCGGGTGTTGGAAGTAGTCCTCGACGTGGCTCTGCATCGAGCCGATGAGTTGCAAGCCGACGGGGGCGGCCCCCATCACGTCTAAGTCCACCCAGTCACGCAGGCGCGAGCGGTCCTCGTAGACGAACTTCTCCATGGCCGTCTCGTAGTGGTTCTCGCTGGTCGCGAGATAGTCGTCGAACGCCTCGGCCGCGCCGTCCTCGTAGGACTCGAAGGTGTCACGGAGGTAGTCGTGGTCTGGCTTGATGTCGATCTTATCCCCGTCTTTGAAGAAAATCCGGTAGTGGGGGTCCAGCTGTGAGAGGGTGTAGTACTCGTCGGGCGTGCGGTCGAAGTGCCCGAAAAACCGCTCGAAGACATCGGGCATGAGATACCAGGATGGTCCCATGTCGAACCGGAACCCGTCCCGTTTGAGGCGGCTCGCGCGGCCGCCGAGCTGGTCGTTTTTTTCGAGGAGGCGGACGTCCGCGCCCGCATCAGCCAGGAAGGCAGCCGCCGAGAGCCCACCGAAGCCGCCACCGATGACAGTCACCTCAGAGCCTGCTAGCCGTGCCATTGTATACTTATTTTCCTCCAGCTATGATAAACTGTCCTCCTAACCTGTGGGGTGTATGTCTGGGTCACGTCCGTCGGTTTCACAAGCCCTGTACCGTTACGGTACCATGGCCCCCAGACGGGGTATGGACGGCTACACTGCCGTAATTACGAATGCGAGTCGGGGCATCGGCGGGACGGTCGCCCGCGCACTCGCGGACGCCGGCGCCCACGTCATCGTGTGTGCACGCGATGGCGACGATATAGACGCCGTCGCGACGGCGATGCGGGCAGATGTCCGCGACGAGTTCGACATCGAACGCCTGATCGAACGGGCGGCCCGCGAGGGCGGCCCGATCGACACCGTCGTCGCAAACGCTGGCGTCTACCACGGCGACGCCGGGGAGACGCCACTCTCCGGGGGCTCATATGCCGCGTTCGACGACCACCTCCGGACGAACGCCCGCGGTGTCTTCGCCACCGTCACCGAAGCACTCTCACACCTCGCCGCGGACGGGCCTGTCCTCGTCGCCTCGGGCCCCATCGCCCGCGAGACACGCGCCGGGTTTGGCTCGTATGCCGTCTCGAAAGCCGCCGCCGAGGCAATCGCGATGCAGTTCGCCGCCGACATCGCACAGCCAGTCGGCGTGGTCGACCCGGGACAGGTTGCGACGGACCTCACTGGCGGCCGGGGCCACAACGTCGCGGACGTGGCCGGCCAGTTCCGCTGGGCCGCGGTCGACGCCGACCCGGAAACACTCGACGGAGCGGTCCTCGACTGGCGCACCTACCGCGAGGCAACTGCCTGAGTACCGTCGCCCTACCGTGACTGACCGATCGGAGGTCTTATTAACATTGCTACTGTGATTATTATCACGATGTCTATTAACGAAACGGGCGGAGTTAACAACCCCGCGCGAACCATCTCGCCGGTGGGTCTCGGTGCGGTCATGACACTGGGCGTGCTGTCGGCCGTCGCGCTGGCGACGGGGGCGGCGAAAGTACTCGTCATCTCCTGGGTCGCTTTCACTGCGATGTCGGTGGGCGCGCTCGTCAGTTCCCGGAGTGAAACGTCGTATCCGCGCCGTCTGGTCTGGGGCTATGGCCTCGCCAGCGGTGCGATGGTGACCAGCGCCGCCGTCTTTCTCGTCCCACAGGCAATCGGCCTGAACCCCCGTATTGGCGGGTTCGGCATCGCTGCCGGGCTCATCATCGGGTACGGCGCCCACGTCATCGGCCACCGACTCTCACACATCGATGTCGGCCTGGACCTGACCGCCGCACAGATTTCCGCTCACGCCCTCTCGGCGGGTATCATCATCGGCGTCGTCTACGGCTCGATGCCCTCGCTCGGCCTCCTGCTCGGCCTCGCCATCGTCTCGCATAAGGGTCCCGCCGGATACGCCGCTGCCCACCGGCTCCGGGAGAACGGCAAACCAGTCTCCGCGCTGCTTCTCCCCGCTGCCGGCGTGGGTATCACTGCGATTCCGGCCGCGTTGCTCCCGCTTCCCGAATCGGCCGCGCTCAACGGCGCCGTCTTCGGCTTTGCCGCCGGTGTCTTCCTCCACGTCGCGATGGATTTCCTCCCGTCGTGTGAGACAGGCGGTGAAGTGGACGAGGTCTGCTCGCTGTCGGAGCACTCTCACGAACGGCTGGACAAGCTCCGCTCGCATGCCGTCGCCAGCACCGCCGTTGGCGGTCTCGCGGTCTTCGGCGCGTGGCTTCTCGTCGCCTGAAGTGGCTCTTTCCGTCCGGGATTTCTGCGCCGGCGCGTGCTGTCGCGCTCTGGTGGCGCGACGACATCGTGGGAGGGACAAGCAGTGCAACGAGCGCAGGGAGTGAATCACACAGCCGGCTGGGGCGGTGTGTGGTGCAGTGGGTCGACGTGCGGTCCTGGTGGACAACGGGCGCGGCGCGCTGGCGGCGAGGGCGGTCAACGTGTTGCGTTACCGGTAGCAACGAGCATGTCTCTGCTCAACCGCCTACAACTCGCGTCGCGTCTCGGGGGTGTCGAGGTCCCAGAGCCGTGCAGGGAGAAACGCGTCCAGATGTTCGACGACGCACCGCTCGGAGACATCCAGCCCCTCACAGTGCTCGTAAGCCGTCTCTCGAACCGAGACATGGATATCGCCGTGTTCGTAGTCTGTCCGGTCGCCGTCCACGACACTGACCGCAAGCGGGAACACCGAACACCGCGCCGGTTTCCAGTCGTGTTCGGCGTGGAGCGAGCAGAGGCCGTCGTCCCGGAGAAAAAAGCAAGCCTCGCCGTCGTCGCCGACGTGCTCTTGACGGTCTTTCTGTTCCTTGCGGACGAAGTCCTCGCCCCGGACCTGCGTCGTGGCTTCGGCCAGTGAGGCACAGTCAGCAAGCTGGAGGAAGTCGGGCTCGTACAGCAGGACGCCGTGGTGACAGCACCACGTACACGAGTCGA
>CAZOQK010000122.1:0-6603 GCA_964581735.1 uncultured Halobacteriales archaeon
GCATCGATACGGCCAAAATGATGGACCACGAGGAGGGGATGCTCGTCGGCTCGATGAGTCGGGGCCTCTTTTTTGTCCACGCAGAGACCGCCGAATCGCCGTACGTCGCCTCCCGCCCGTTCCGCGTCAACGCCGGTGCGGTCCACGCCTACGTCCGCACGCCCGGTGGCGAGACAAAGTATCTCTCAGAAGTCGGCAGCGGCACGGAGTTACAGGTCGTCGACACCGACGGCAACACCCGCGAAACCATCGTCGGGCGGGCGAAAATCGAAAAACGCCCGATGTTCCGCGTCGAAGCCGAAGTCGAGACCGAAGAGGGCACCGACCGCATCGAGACGCTGCTCCAGAACGCAGAGACGATCAAGGTCAACACGCCCAACGGCCGGAAGGCGGTGACGGATCTGGAAGCCGGCGACGAGGTTCTGGTCTACTACGAGGACACCGCGCGACACTTCGGCGAAGCCGTCGAAGAGAGCATTATCGAGAAGTAAGTATCTCCGCAATCCGTCGTTCCGCGCGGGCGTACACGTCGTCGATGCTCTCGATATCGGCCCGACTTATTCGGCCTGCGAACCGTTCTTTGCCACAGCTGTCGTCGCCCCGACAGTGGGAGTAAACCTTCCATCCGGTCGGTTCCTCTTTTATACCGTACCAGAGCGGTTCGTCACAGTAGTCACAGACAGCAGTCGGGTGTTTTCGGAGAAGCACACGAGCAGTTCCCCAGGTCATTACGTATCAATCTGTGGCCGGGTACTCCCACATTATTTATTTCAGGCGTCTGGATAGGAAGCATGGCCTATGACGGACCCGGTATTTTTCTCGCTCCGTACGGCAACGACGCGGCCTACGAGAACTTCAGTCGAACGGTAAAGCAGGGGGTCCCGACCGAGGAAGTCCGACCGTACACCGATTTCGACGCGGATACTGAGCCGGTCCGTCTCTGGGGGACGAAGGAAACGGTCGAGGGAACGTGGTCGAGTATTGATGACGGTGACTTCCTCTTTTTTTACAGGAACGGGACGTACCAGTGGGCAACCGAGGTACTCGGGACCGAGACGAACGAGGAACTCGGCAAAGAGATTTGGCCGAATTACGAGGAGGGGAAACCCTGGTCGTGCATTATTTACCTGAAAGAGCCCGCCGAACTCGGTGTCGATTCGAGCGAAATCCACGGACTTGCGGGATACGACAGGGACTTTCCGCTGGGGTTCTCGCCGCTCAACGACATGGGCATCGGCGGCGTTCGGGGGAAATACGGAGGTGTCGAATCACTCGTGTACGGTGAGAACGGGCAAGAGCAGCGGCTAGATACCACAGAGTCGGTTGAGGTGTCGCTTCCGGCGTCTGTGCTGGACCACCTCTTTTTCCCGGATTCCGCGGACTCGGCTGCCGAAGATATCGTCGACCAGGCGGCCGCAGCACTGAATGCGGGCAAGCATATCATTTTCACCGGGCCGCCCGGGACCGGGAAGACGGAGATAGCCCAGCAGATTGCCCGATACCTCAGTGAGCAACACCCGGAGGTGTTCACTGGCCATCAGACGACGACCGCGACGGCGGACTGGTCTACGTTCGATACGGTTGGCGGCTACATGCCGGAGGGCAACGGTAGAGAGTCTCTAGAGTTCAAACCTGGACAGATACTGCGCTCGTTCAAACGGAACGGAACACAGCGAAACGACTTGCTTATTATCGACGAAATAAACCGCTCTGATATCGACAAGTCGTTTGGCCAACTATTTACACTGCTTTCCGGGCAGGAAATCCAGCTCCCGTTCACCACGAATGGGGAGGCTGTGGAAGTGTATCCCGCGGAAACGGCGCCCCCGACCCTCGCTCCACACGAGTACGCGGTGCCATCGTCATGGCGGTTGCTGGCGACGATGAACAGCTACGACAAGACATCGCTTTATGAGATGTCGTACGCGTTCATGCGCCGATTCTCGTTTATACACATTGACGCCCCGGAAATCCCGACAGACGGAGCGAGGCGCCGACACCTGCTCACCCAGTATCTTGACGTGTGGGACCAGGACGCCGAACGGACTGTCGTCGATGCCATCGGTGATATCTGGTACATCACGAACACCGCTGTCGACCATCGGAAAATCGGGCCAGCCATTGTGAAGGATATGATAAGCCAGGTCTCGAACAGCAGTGCTCCCTTGGAACAGGCGGTGACGCGGGCGGTAACGAGCTATGTGTTTCCGCAGCTTGAGGGTGTCCAGCGCCGGAAACAGATTGTCACTCGGCTGGCCTCCGTGGAGGCTGTCGATTCGGACAGGCTCAGAGACCTCGCTGAAGACATCCTCCGGGTCGATATAAATGGATAGAGACGAGCTACTCGACAGTCTGACATCCGACGTGCTGGCCTACGTGATGCAGGGTAGTTTTTCCGACAGGCATTTCGCCCGGGAAATAAAACCGGAAGGGCTCGACGAACGGTTCGACGAATTCGAAAAGCTCGTTCGGCTGCACTTTCTTCTCCAGCCGGATGTCGTCGACTTTGTCGAAAGCCTCCCCGGGAACCTCCGCAGTATCAAAACCCAGACGAAAAACGTATCGCGGATTTCGCGGGGAACCGTCGACGGGAGGATCGATTGGGGCGCGACGGTCCAAGAGCGATACTCGCGAAACCCCGGCAACAGCGCCCTATTCGTCTGCGAACATCGCTCCGAGAGTTACGACATAGACGAGAATCTGGTGTTGAAAGAACTCCTTTCGGTGATTTACGAGACGCTGTCAGAATGTGCGAAGTATTTCGAGCGGGATTACGAGTGGGTGACAGAGCGGTGGCGGAACAACGCTGACCTCGTCGAGGGGATGCAGCGCATTTTCGAGCGGAACGTCCACGTCCGGAGAATCCGCTCGCCCGAGGAGTACGAGCCGACAGAGCGGATGCTCCAGCGGGCCGCGGAATCCAGACAGAACGTGTATCGAACCGCTGCAGCGTTGCTCCGGGACTACAGAGCGATGAGAGAGGGCGACCCGGACGCGATGAAGCAGTTGCTAAATCGGACAGCAATCACGCCGGACGACGACGAAACGCTGTTCGAACTGTTCGTGCTGTTCAGGTATATCTCCGTCATCGAAGAACTATCCGCGGACGAATTCACGCTGCGGACGATAGAGTCCGGTTCGCAGGAAGTGGCAAGACTCTCCAACGGTGACGATGAGTCGATTGTCCTCTATCACGATAACTCGGCCAAGGATAGGGGAATCTCGTTCGTTTCCGATATCAGTGAAAAAGAGCGCGAGGAGCTGTCCCGGACGGAGATGATTCACCACGAAGCGTACAGAACGGCTAACGCGTATTTCGGCGCCTCGGAATTTAGGAGCGCGACCGGGCGGCCGGATGTAATCGTCCTCGAAATCGACCGTGCGGAACGAACGGAGTATCTCATCACCGAGGTCAAACACTCAACGCGCCCCGAGACGATTCGCTCCGGTATCAAAGAGACACTAGAGTACCTCGCGTTCCTCCGTGATGGCGGGGAACTGGTCCATGATAATGACGAGATGTTCGGTTCGGGCTGGAACGGAGTGTTGGTCACACAGGACATGGAGAACGTCGAGACCGCGGATTTGCACGAGCAACGGTCGATTCGAATCCTCCAGGCTTCGGGGTTAGAAGAGAAACTGGAGACTGTTCTGCGGAGAGTCCTCTGAGCAAAACAGAGTCAGCCTGCGCGCACTCACCCTCCCGCGGGTCGCGGACGTGTGCGAGGGACTGGCCAGTTACACAGAGACGATGGCCCGCGCCGAGGAACTGGAAGCCAAAATCCAGCGCACGGACAACCTGATAGACGACATCGTCTACGAACTGTACGGGCTGACCGACGAGGAAATCGAAATCGTCAAGCAGGCAGTCGGGGACTGACCGGGCCGCGGGCCAGCGACTTGCTCGTATCACTCAGTACGTCTCGACATCGAGACCGTCGATGCGCTCGAAATGGTCGCTATTTCTTGTGAGGACGGGTTCATCGTTCAGTAGCGCTGTCGCACCGATGATACAATCCTCGCGGTCGATTTCTGCACCGCGAGCGAGGAGTTCGCCGGAAATTTTCCCTGCCTTCCGCATCGCGGTATCGTCAGCGGCGACGACGTGACGCGTGTCCAGTACGTCGAGTATCTTTCCCTGGCGGTCCTCGGGAACGTCCAACTGCGGGACCGCTTCATAGAGTTCGAGCAGCGTAATCGAGGCGACTTTTTCGGGACGATTCTCCGCTTCGACGTATTCGAGATACTGGAGTGCGTCGGGGTCGTCCTGCAACACGTCGATAATAAACGATGTGTCCTGTATCATTCATCGCTCCGCATGTCGGCACCGAGGCGCTCGCGGCGATTCCGGGAGCGCTCCCGTCCGTCCTCGATGAGTCCCTCCAGTTGCTCAGCCTCGTCGTCCGAGAGGATACCAGCTACCTCCGTCCACGAGCGCTCGCCCGCGATTCGCTTGACGACTTCCGAGAACGACTCTCCCTCCCGTTTGTGGGCTTTGAGTCGCTCATATGCCTCCTCATCGAGTGAAATCGTCTTCGTCGCCATTCTAATACACAGTTGCGTGTGTACGTTTATAAATTCCTGGGCGTGCCACGCGCCACGACGACGATTTTTACACGGAATCGCTCTTTCACGAACTGTTACCCCACGACCAACTCGAAGGCCCGACACCGGGGGCCGTACTCAACGCTATCGAGGCTATCGGAGCGGATTACGAGAAACTCGACGAGAGCGCCGAGTATGTGCCGGACATCTGGGTCTAACGAAGCGTCACTCCCCGTCGCTCTCGTCCGTCCCAAACTCCGTCGTACACCAGTGACAGAACTCGAGATTCTCATCGAGTTCCTTCCCGCAGTTGGGACAGGTCTGGGTGCCCTCCTCGCCGACGGGACTGGCCTCTTCGGGTTCCTGTCCGGAATTGGCGGCAATCCGGTAGGCGTCGACGACCGACAGCGCTGAGAGGACGAGCGCGATGAGCGCGACGTGCTGGGGGACGTTCGCCCGCGCCTGCATGATAGCATCGACAGACAGCGCCGACGGCATCGCGCTGGCGGGAACGAGCCAGACGACGGTCGCGATGATGGTGACGAACCAGACGAAGGCCCGGCCCCAGCGCCGGAGATAGACGTGGCCCAGTCCGGGATAGAGCACGGCCAGCACGACCGCTATCAGCGGGCTCTTTTGCCGCGAGTTTCCGGACCGGCGTGAGTTGCTCACAGTGTACGTTCGGTCGGCTACGGGTGTTTAAACTTCCGCACTCGGCGAGTCGCCGGCCAACTGGTCGACGAGGCTGGACAACGTCGCCAGGTCGTACTGCCCCGGCGCAGTCACCTCGGACGGGTTAACGGGCGCATAGCCAATAGCCGAGCCATACAGCGGCGCGACGGCCCGCGAGTGGCGCCCAGCCTCGCCCATCGCCATCGTCGCTACCGTCTCGCCCGCGCTCGCCAACTCCCAGGTCACGTCCAGCACGTCCAGTACGTCCCCCGGCGAGTCCGCAGTGACAGCCACCTTTCCCACGTCGCCGTACCCACACGCTGACTGCAGCAGCGTTCGGAGTCGGTCGGGGTCCGGCGTCGCCTCGAAGTCGTGTGCGGAGACGACCACGCTCACCCCGTGCTTGCGGGCGTGGTCGCGCACATGCCCGGCGGTACCTTCCTCCAGCGCATCGAATTCGAGGTCCACCGCCTCGACGTGTGGCAGTTCGATGGCCGTCGCCAGGTCGTCCAGGCGCTTGCGGGTGTCGGGTGTTCCGCCGCCCTCCCAGTCGACACGGTTCGTAACGAGCAGCGGCAGGCCGCTGTCGTACGCGCGCAGCTGTGCGAGCGGGTCGCTCGCGAGGTCCATCCGGAACTCCACGAGGTCGGCGTGCTCACGCGCAGCGGGTTCGTCGCCGAGGTCGGCGGTCGACGCAGCGAGGCGAAACTCCTCGAAGTCCATATCCGCAGTATCGCACAGTGGCAGAAAAACTTGCCCACCGACAGCTACTCGGAGTCCATCCGGTCGACGAGCGACCGAATCTCGTTGATTTTGGCCGTCTGCTGTTCGTTGGCGGCCGCGATCTGCTCGATTTCCTCGGCGACCTCCTCGGCGTTCTCGGCGGTTTCGTCGACCATGCTCGCGACCTGTTCGGTGCTCGCGGCCTGGTCGTCGGTCGCGGCGGCGACCTCCTCGGCACCGCTTGCGGCCTCCGTGACGGCTTCATCGATGCGGCGCAGAATCTCGACGGCATCCGACACCTGATCGATTCCCTCCTCGACCTGGCTGTCCGCCTCCTCAATGCTCTCGACGGTGTCCTCGGTGTCGGCCTTGATGTTCGAGACGAGCGTCTCGATTTCGGCGGCGTTCTCCTGTGACTCCTCGGCCAGCGATTTCACCTCGTCGGCGACGACGGCAAAGCCCTCACCGGCTTCACCGGCGCGTGCGGCCTCGATGGAGGCGTTCAGTGCGAGCATGTTCGTCTGGTCGGCGATATCGTTGATGACCTCGACGATTTCGTCGATTTCGTCGATGCTGTCCCGCAGGTCACGCACGTCGTCGGAGACGGAACTGTTCGCTTCGTCGACGGACTCCATCGCGTCGATGGCCTCATCGGCGATTTCC
>CAZOQK010000122.1:6613-7225 GCA_964581735.1 uncultured Halobacteriales archaeon
CCTTCACCTGATTGGCGCTAGAAGCCACTTCTTCGACGGTCGCCGAGAGGTTCGACACCTCGCCCGCGACTTCGTGCATGTTCTTGCTCTGGTCCTGTGCCAGCTCGCTGATCTGCTGGGAACTCGCGGAGACGTTCTCCGAGGCGCGCAACAACTCGTCGACGGCCGTCCCGAGTTCCGACTCGGAAATCTCCTCACCCTCCTCGACATCGCTGTCGAAGGCAGACCCCTGTGAATCTGAAGCCATACTCGGTACCGTGACTCCCAGACGATTAAAAATGACCCCCCGGTTATCATCGCTGATTACCCTTTCCCGGCAGAAACAGTCGGAGACGGTGCTGTCGACGGCTGAAAGCCGCAGAAACCGCGCCGGTCAGGCGACGGGCAGGTCCTGCTCGGCTTCGAGCAGTTCGTGATACCGGTTCCGGATCGTGACCTCGGAGATGTCCGCGACTTCGCTGACTGCGGCCTGGGTCGTCTTCTCGTTTGTCAGGAGCGCGGCGGCGTAGACCGCAGCCGCGGCGAGACCGACCGGCGATTTCCCGGAGTGGACGCCTTTCTCCTTGGCGTTCTGGAGAAGCTGGCGGGCGCGGCGCTCTGACTCCTCGGAGA
>CAZOQK010000123.1:0-7145 GCA_964581735.1 uncultured Halobacteriales archaeon
TCCTTGTGCTCTTGGACATCCTCGTTGAGCTGGTCGCGCTGCTCGCGGTGTTCCTGTGCTTCGTCGACCTTCTCGCGGGTCTTCGCGTTCAGGTCGTCACGGTCGGAGGCACGCTCAGAAGCGAGTTGGTTGAGTTCGTTTCGTCGGTCCCGAAGTTTCCCGGCGAGCTTGATGAGTTCGCCTTTGGAGTTCTCTTCGAGGTCTTCGTCTGTCAGTTCAACGTTCTTTGATTCGTCTATCGAGTCTACCATGTTTAGTCCTCTATGCCATGTCCGCTGCGGCTCCGGCGGTCAACCCCCTGTCGCTGGCGGCTGCAACATCGCCGACCGTCGGCGATCGACCGGCAGCGCCGGTCACGCCAGTATCGGTTGGCTGACGCCGACAACAAGATTTCCCTGTCATACTGGGCGATTGCACGATACTGCCGGAACGCCGCAACGTTCTGGTAATTCGGCCTACAGCAGACGGACGCTTAAATATTCCGGTCGCTGAAACGCCTGTTGCTGTGTACCACACGCCATAGAGCGGCCGTTTGGCGCTCCGGCGGTCCGGTCAGAGTTGGTAACTGTTCTGGACGCTTCCACCCGAGGCCGAAAGCGTCAGCGTCACGCCGTCTGTACTCTCCGGAATCTCGATGTCATCGCTCCACCGGTCCGTCCCGCCGACTGTGACCTCCTGCTCGCCGCTTGCGTCCCCGGCTTCCCATGAGAACGTCGCCGACAGCGGCTTGGGCCCGTCGTTGATGACGACCACCTCGCGGGTGCCCGTCCCGGGGTCAGGGAGGAACGCCTGTGCCGGCTGGAACACCCGCGCCATCGTCTCCTGTGCAGCTTTGGGCTCGCCTGCCTTGTCGTAGATGCCCATCCCCACCCTGTCGGTGTCTCGCAGTGTGGCAGCGATGGCACCGAGGCCGTGACAGCGTGCGCGCTCTGCGACCGTTCCGAGTGTCTCGGACTGGTAGGTCTGGGATGTGTCAACGCCACCACCGTCGGATAACTCCGATGGGGCTCCGCTCGTGGAGCCCGCGGAACCCCTGACGTGTCGGGCGTGTTTGTCGGCGTCGAACCCCGCTGCATCCTCGACAGTCGCCGCGAGCGACCCCGCGCCGAAACTCGCCAGCAGGTCCGTCGGGTATCGTGCGAGCAGCGACTCGATCGTCTCTGCGGTGCCGTACTCCCAGCCCGGATAGTACGCAGCGGCGTCGTGGTCGATGCCCGGTTCGCCGATGACGGGGACGACCGGCCGCCTGTCGGGCAGGGCCGCCGCGGCCACCTCGGCGTCGGTCCGGTCGTAACTGTTGCGCCAAGCCCGCAAGCGCAGTCGTGCCCCGTCGAGCAACCCACTGCCGATGCCGTCGGCGAAGGCAGCCGTCGGCTGGTCGTGGACGCCAAAGGCCGCAAGCGACGGGTGCCGGCCGTACGCCCCGGCAAGCGCCGTTCCGAGTGTCTGTCCGCGCTCGGGGTCGAACTCCCCCGGCCCGGTCAGGGGTAGGTCCTGCCAGACTAACATGCCGGCCCCGTCAGCGGCCTCGTAGAACTCCCGGGGGAGTGCGTGGGCACGGGCACGGACGAGGTTCGCGTTCAACCGAATCGCCCGGTCAATGTCGACAGGGTCGTCGGTCAGCGTCGTCAGCCCCCGAATCGGGACTTCCTCGCCGTTGACCACCAGCCGACTCCCGTCGCGTTCGATGTTACAGATGCCGGTCGTGACGCTGTGTTCGCTGTTCCCGAGCTTTGCGGTCAGCCGGTAGCGGTTCTGCTGGCCGAACTCCCGGGGCCACCACAGCGACGGGTCGTGGACATCGATGGTATGTTCGACGACGGTCTTCCCGGGGCCGCTGGTCTCGACTACCTCACGGTCCATCATCCCCCGCGTTTGCAGGTCGCCCTCGGGTTTCAGCGAGTAGGTGATGCGGTCCTTGATTGGGTCTTCGGAGACAACGGTGGTCCGGACGTGCAACACTGCCCCGTCACCGGTAACCTCCGGGCGCACGCGCATGCGATCGACGTATGGGAGTGGCCTGGCCTCGAGACACACCCCCCACCAGATGCCCGGCACCGCGTCTTCCTCGGGCACGAGGTCGGTGTCGTGAATCCCGCCAAAGCGGTCCCGTGGCACGTGACACGTCACCGAGAGTTCGTTGTCCTCGTAGGGAAGGATCGGGATCCGGAGCGGGTCGAAGTAGGCGTCGTGGGCAACAGTGCCCTCGCCGTCGAGGCGCTGGCCGGTCACGTCGACTTCGGCGTGGGCGTAGAGGCCGCGTAACTCGACGACTGCGGCGTCGTCGCTGGGGCCGCGCGGGTCGTCGAAGGTCGTCACGTAGGTTACGCCGTCGGCGCCGGCGAAGGCGTCGGGTTTGCCCGGCACTGTCACCGACCGCCCGTCCGACCCACCAACTGCCGTCGCGTGCCACTCCTCAAACATACACACTGGCGCGTCCGCCGCCCTGATATCAGTTTCGCGTCTTCGAGATCGAGGGTTTAGTGCGAGGATTGAAGGGTAATACGATATTCCGGACAGCAAGAAAGCCCCCGTAGCTAAGTTGAGCGGGCTACGTGGGCGGGAATGAAAGGGCCAATCAGCTCGAAGAAGCACGACGACGCAAGCATTAAAGCGAGCGAAGCGAATGAAGCGCGTGGTTCAAAAGAGCTCCGCTCGCTCCTGAGAATCCTTGATCTTCCGGGACGACGGGTCGCGGGAGTTTCATGAGCAGGGCGAGACCGAAGGTCTCGCTGGCCATGCGGCGCGCTCAACTGCGCGCCGCAGACGAAGCGAACGAACTGGTTCGAGACGGCTTGCCGTCTCCTCATGCGGGAAATCTTTGATTTCCCAGCACCTCCTCAGACGAACATTGCGAGTCTGACGGTGGCACAGTCAGCCGGGGCGTTCTTGCTGGTCTGAATCGTGTGACTGCAAGACGAACGTCCCGCTCTCAGGAGTGTTTCGCGGCGAGCACCTCGGTGTGGTCGATTTCGGGGTCGGACTGGAACAGCTCGTCGGCGCGGTCCATCAGTTCGGCCGCCATCTCGCCGTCCAGATGTGCCTGCCGGGCGTCCCCGTCGGGGAAGTATCGAAGGTGCCGGATGTCGTTTCGTCGAGGCGGGGCGCGAACCACGTCGTCCCTTTCTCGGCCTCGGCGGCGTCGAGTGCTGATTCGAGAAACTCGGCGATGTCCTCGGTCTTCTCGGGCTTTGCCTGCGATCGGGCCTGAAGCGCGTATTCGGATTCTGACATCGCGTGTCAGGTGATGTCAGAATCCGAATAGTCGGCCCACCAAGCCGGTGAGCCACGGTCGTTCGCGCCGCGTTCCCGCCCCGTCCCTTACTTTCACTTTCACTCCGCCCATGGCTCAGTTTAAGACGGAAGGCAGGACGATCTATGTATGTGCTCGACGAACTCGCCTGCACGTGCGACATAGACGGTTGTACGCGAACGCTGACCGACGACGACTGCATGCTCGTCTACCGCACGGGCGGGGGCGAACGGCGCGCCTACGAGTGTGCCTGTGGCGACGTGACCGTCACCGTCCACCGATAGCGACAGCGGTTTTACCACCCGCCCCCTCCCACCAGCCATGACATCGGGCGCGTGGGTCAGTCTCTTCTCGGGCGGCAAGGACTCCTCGTGGGCGCTCTATCAAGCGCTCGAAACGGGGTTGCCCGTCGAACGCCTCGTCACCGTCCACCCCGAGGGCGACTCATACATGTATCACGTTCCGGCGACGGAACTGGCTGGCCTCGCCGCCGAGAGTATCGGCATCGAACTGGTCGATGTCCACCCGGACGACTTTGGAGCCGACGACGTGCCCGATTCGGGCCGGCAAGGCAACGAAGAGCTTCAGCCCCTGGAGGCCGCACTCGGGGACCTCGCCGGCGACCTTGATGGGGGTATCGCGGGCCTGACCGCGGGCGCCGTCGAGAGCGAGTACCAGACCAACCGCATCGAGGCGATGTCCGACCGCCTCGACGCCGACCTCTTTGCCCCGCTCTGGCAGGAAGACCCGACGGCGCTGGCCAAGGCAATGTTGGCTGCGGGCTTCGAGATAACGATTGTCAAAGTGGCTGCCGCCGGACTCGACGAGTCCTGGCTCGGGCGCACGCTGGATGCGGACGCGCTCGCCGAGCTACGGGAACTCAACGACGAGTACGGCGTCCACGTCCTTGGGGAGGGTGGGGAGTTCGAGACGCTGGTCACCGACGGGCCACACATGGACCGACCGATGGAACTGGCGTATTCGACGGCGTGGGACGGCACGCGGGGGAGTATCGTGGTCGAGGACGCACGCCTCGGGGAGTAAGCGGCGACTCCCGGGCCACCCACTGCGTGACCGTGACAGTGGGACCGCGGGCTATCACACGGGGTAACTGGGGAGATATATCCAGGATTCCGTCCGGCAAGGGTTCAGCTGCTGGCAGTAAACCGGTGTCAAGACCCCCACCCCCACTTTCCCCATTTTTAGACCCCGTAGCGACAGCGCCGAGGAGTGACTGCGAGGTTCCTTGAGAGGTCAGGGAGCAGCGCCGCCGGGGCGGAACCACCGGGGGAAAGCCGTCCGCAGACGGATGTCGGGCCGTGGCAACGCGTGACACAACCAACAGAGCTATATACTGGTGTGGTATACCATACCATGTATGGCCTCCGCACCGAGCAGCGACGACATGTTCGATGAATTCCTGACCCAGCGTGGCCACGAAACCGACGATGTCGGCTGGGAAAAGAACTACAACAAAAAACAGTGTCCGGACTGTGGCGGACTGCACGGGGAGGCGGCCACAGAATGTTCGGTCTGTGGCTGGACGCCAGTATAAGACATCGAGCGTCGCTTTTTGCAGTCGCTGGTGAAACCCACAGCGCCAGCAGTGGTTCGTGGTCGGTCCGAAATAATGGGGAGAGGGCAAAAAGGGGGATCAGCGAACCTTACACCGCATCGGGTGCGGCGTGTAAGGACATTCCAACTGCGAGGTGCTGATACATTGCTCGTTCGAGTGTCGACTCGGCAGCAGCGTCGTCGCTGATGGAGTACTGTTTGGTCTGGACGAGGTTATGATGCGTGAGTGCCATCGGATTCGAGGTCGTGCAGCCGCGGGTAGACAGTGCCCGGACTCGGTTGCACGTCGAAGAGTTGGGCCATGTCATCCATCAGGCCAGTACCGTGCGTCCCGTCGTCGCGCACACGCTGCAGTAGCTGAGGGGTGACAGAGGGGAGACTGTGATGAGGGGGGTCACTCCGTGCGGCGTGTGGCGCCGCGTGAAGGTTGTCGCCGGACATGGGTGTTGGACGAAATCCGCACTGAACTGTATGCGACCGAGACAGCTAAGCCCCCGAGCGTGTTTTCTGAGTCTGAAAGAACCCCCGGACGGGACCCCGAAGGCAGTGGTTATCTGTTCGGTCCCCCACGCTGAAAACGCTTATAATCCGGGACGGGTATTAGTTGGGTAGTGGACGACCGAAGCATCAAGGAGATTATGGACACGACCGGCGACCAGCACGCACGCCACGTCCTGGCCGCGATCAGCCGCGAGCCAAAGTCCGCCAAGGACCTCGCCGGAGAGTGCGATATGTCGTTGCCAACGGTCTACCGGCGCATCGAGATGTTGAACGAGTACGACCTCATCACCGAACGAACGCTGGTCGCCGACGACGGGAACCACTACAAGGTGTACGAGTCGAACTTCGAGAGTACCGTCATTTCATTGCGGGACGACGAGTACCGGGTGCGCATCTACCGTGAGGAGAACCTCCCGGACCGCTTCAGCCAACTCTGGGACGAACTCCACGCCGAGTGACCCGCGGTAGCCACGTTTATTATACCAGTTGCTGTATCCCCGGTGAATAGATGGTGGATGTCGTTCCGCTGGCCCGGGGACTGCTCGTCCTGATGCGCTTTGTCGTGTTCGGGCTCACGCTGGGCATCACACTCATTAGTTTCCAGGCCTATCAAAAGCGCCAGACGGACCGGCTGCAGTACGCCTTCCTCGGGTTTGCCTTCATCAGCATGGGTGTGGCCATCACCAGCGTCATCACGCAGTTCGGCGCCGACGCCGGCCCGCTCGTGAGAATCTTCTTCCAGTTGACCGAGACGGTACCCTTTATTATCGGCTTTAGCATGCTGTACGTCTCGCTGTACCGCTGAGCGGGTTTCGGCACGATTAAGAGCAGGCTGTGGATACAATACTGCGGGGCGTGGGAAGCGATGCCAGATTGTCAAAACTGTGGCGCATTCGTCACGAACGATTACGCACGCGTGTTCACACCGAACGACCAGGACAACCCGCGGGTCTGTCCCGACTGTGAGGATATGATACGGGACGGGAACGGGGTTCGCGAGGCCCGCTCGCCGCGGCAGTCGTAGCCGTCTGCCGGATAGCGGGGTCGCGGGGTCACCAGCGGCGGCGCTGGCCCGAAGTCGCTCCGTTTATCACCCATGGGTCCCATTACGTTTGCAATGACTGACTCGACCACCCAGGTCGTTCGCCTGTTTGGTGGCCCTGGAAGCGGGAAGACGACGGCGCTGCTCAACCGGGTAGAGCAGCTCCTCGAAGAAGAGGACGACGTGGAGGTCCGTGACATCCTCGTCGTCTCCTACACCCGCGCGGCGGCCGCGGAAATCCGCGAACGCCTCGCTGAACGGCTCGATATGACCCCGCGTGCGCTCCGTGGCAACGTCTCCACGATGCACGCGAAAGCATATGACTTGCTGAATCTCTCACGCGGTGACGTGGTCGGCGAGAGCGACAAAGAGGAGTTCTGTGAGCAGTTCGGCATCGAGTACGAGGACGAGTACGAGGGGTCCCGGCGGCGGTCGGCCCGGTCGACAACGCTTGGCAACAAGGTCATCGCGACCAGCCAGTGGCTCCAGCGCACCTCGCGCGACGTGGTCGACTGGTACGACGTGCCCTTCCAGTGGAACGATGAGGAAGTGCGCCTGCCCCCGGACATCGACGAGAACGCCCAGACGGGCAACAAGTACACCCCGACCTGGCCCAGCGACGACGACCGGCTGGACATTCCCGAGGCCATCCGCGGCTGGCGCACCTACAAAGGCGACAACGGCCTCGTCGGCTTCGCGGACATGCTCGAACGGGTCAAACAGCGCTCCCTGCTCCCGAACGTCGACTATCTCGTCATCGACGAGTTCCAAGAC
>CAZOQK010000124.1:0-7034 GCA_964581735.1 uncultured Halobacteriales archaeon
GTCCAGGACCGTCTGCAAGTCGTTGGCGTCCGCGGGTTCGCCGGTCGCCGGCACGGAAACGATGAGACCGTCAGCGAGGCCCCGGGAGAGAGTCTCCTCCGTGACCGCAGCTAAATCACGCCCGCCGATGGGCGCGGAGTGTTTGACCGCCACGTCCGCAAGAATGGTCACGTCGGCGTTGAGTCGGTCGCGCAGGCGCAGTGTCTCGTGGGCGCTCCCGTTGATGACGCCCTGGTCGGTGACACGTGACCCGCTGTGGACGTTGACGCGAATAAAGGACGCGCCGCCGGCGGCCGCCACCGAGAGCGCGGCCGCGGCGTCGCTCCGGAGGACGTTCACGCCACAGGGGCAGTCGACGCCGATACCGAGTTCCCGGACGATGGCGGTCATCTCCGCGACGGTCGATTTCGGCACGTCGTCGGGGTAGTACGGGGCGTCGCCGAAGTTCTCGACGAGCAACGCGTCGAAACCACTCTCGACCAGCCCGAAGGCGTCGGCGAGGGCGCGCCCACGCAGCTGTTTCCGGTTGCCCGCAAACCGGGGCGACCCTGGCAGCGGCGGCAGGTGGACCATCCCGACCAGCGGCGACTCGCTTCCGAACCGCTCGGCGACGTTCATACGCGCTGTTCTCCCCGAGCTATCAAAACAGGTACGCTTTCATGACTGCCCGCCAGCCCTCTACTAGATTACGTCAACGTCGAGAAGCGACTGCACAGCATCGTTGCGGAAATCACCTCGATCACAGGTCACGAACGTCGCGTCAATGGCGCTCGCGTAGGCTGCAATCAGCAGGTCACGCATCGCCAGCCGTTCGTCCTGTTTGTGGAGGCTTCCCCCGACTGCTGTGCACGGAGTGCCGCCGATTCGTCGAAGGTTTCGATGCTATCGAGCACTCGCCCGAGCCACGTTTGCACATCGTGTACGTTCTGTCGACGCTTCGCCGGTCGAAAGAACTCGAAGACGACGAGCGACGATGTGACGAACCGCTCGTCTGCTTGCGATCGTAGGTACGGCACGACGGTGTCTTTCCGGGCGGGGTCGCCCCACCGGGCCAGCACGCTCGTATCGAGCAACAACATTACTCGCCCGAGTCCATCTCCAGTGACTCTCGCACATCCGCCGAGGAGTCAGAAACTGCTGTCGAAAACTCGCTTCCGAGACCACCGGCTAACTCCGCAATCTGGTCTTCCGTCGTCGCAGAGCTTGTGAGTCGAATCACCACGTCGCTGAAGCTCCCGCCCTCCCGTTTTTCAGCCTCGAGTAGCCGGTAGGCCTCGTCTTTCAGTGAAATTGTCGTCGTCCCCATACATGCATGTATGCACGTGCGATTGAAAAACATTCGCGCCGAGCGTCCGCCAACGGCCCTTTGTCTCAGTTCCAGTAATCCGGCTCGTTCCCCGGCTTCCATTTGATGGAACAGCCACGCGACGGCTTGAACTCCTCGTCGACGCCCTCGCCCGCGAGCAGCGCGTCGATGTGGGCTTTCATCTCCTGCTCGGTCGGGTCGTCGTCGGGGTTGAGGGCGTCGTCCAGTCGGCCGTGATAGACCAGCTCGAAGCCGTCCCCGCTGTGCTCGAACAGGAACGGGTCCGGCGTACACGTCGCGCCGTAGGCCGCCGCCACCTCCTGCGTCTCGTCGAACAGATAGGCGTCGTACGCGATGGTGCCGTCGGCCACGAGCTCCTGCATCCGATCGAAGGAGTCGTCCGGATACTTCTCCGGGTCGTTCGAGTTGATGCCCACGACCGAAACTGCGTCGTACTCGGCGGCGAGGGTGTTCAGTTCGTCGAACTTCGCTTTCGCGTACGGACAGTGGTTACAGGTAAAGACGACCAGCAGCGCGTTGTTGTCAGCGAACTCGCCGAGCGTGTACGTCTGCCCGTCCGTCCCAGTGAGTTCGAAATCCGGTGCCTCGTCGCCGCGTTCCAGTACCTCGACGGAGTCTGCTGCGACCATACCTCGGCTACGTCCCGGACGGTCTAAGCGGTTCGGCCAGCGGCAACGGGGGCTGACTGTGCCGTGAATGCGATTGTGCCCGCTGCCAACGCAGTGTCCCCGTGCCGACCGTCCAGACGAGCGCCATCGAGGCGTTCTACGGGCGCCGTGGCAGCGGGCCGCCACTCCTCCTCGTCCACGATGGCAGGGTCGCCACACCCAATTGACCCCGCAGTTCGAGGCGCTCGACACCGATAGGCCCGTTATCTGTGGGCTCTCGATGGGTGGCTGTATCGCACGGGTGTACAGGCGGCGTGAAGCGGCGTTCTTCGGGCGTCCGCTCACCGCGACCGGCGGCGACGAGTCCACCTGACTGTCTGACTACCGGTCTCTCAGTCGTCGCCGGGTTGGGGTGTCGGTTCTGTGTGCCGGCCGCCGACCTGGAACACGACGCCGGTCAGCGCCAGTGAGAGAACGCCGAGGCCGGCCATCGCCACGAAGGAGGCGTTGATGCCGTACGTGCCCGAGACCCACCCAAGCACTGGTGGCGCGATGGCGGCCCCGCCGGAGATGCCGATGGTCACCAGCCCGAAGTTCTTCCCGATGTCGTCGGCCGTCGAGAAGCGGTCGGCAAGCGTCGCGCGCGCGGGACGACTGTAATCGATTGTCGAGGCGAGCACGAGCGTGAGCCCGACGATGAGGAGTGCCGGAAGCACTCCCGTCGCCAGCGTCGCGGTGACGGCCACGAGCGCGATATACCCCGCCACCAGCACCAGTTCGGGCGAGAAGCGGTCGGTGAGCCACCCCCCGCCGAACATCAGGACGGCACCGAGGACGAACATCGCGGAGACGAGCATGTTCGCCGTCGCGCTCGGCAGGCCGTAGGTGCCGGTCAACAGTGGGAGCGTCTGTGTTTTGATACCCCACGCGGCAATGGAGGTAACAAGCCACAACACCGTGACGAGGAGGATGCCGCGGTCGGCCAACATTCCGCGCAGACTCGCCAGCGCCCGGCCCGGGAGCGCGCGCATCCGGGACGCCGACCACGGTTCGTCGGCGCGGCTGGTGTCACTGGGTGCGGTAATCTCGCTGTCGACGTAGCGGGCGACCACGGCGACACAGACCACGGCGTAGACGCTGCCGACGACGGCGATGAGTCCCAGCGCCGTCCGCCAGCCGTAGCCAAGCGTGAGCACGCCCGCGACGAGAGCGGGCGGGGCGGCAAAGCCCAGCGCGCCGGTAAAGCCGTGGACGCTGAACGCCCGGCCCCGGGTCCCGGGGTCGGTGGCCGCCGAGAGCAGCGGGTAGTGTGCGGGGTGGTGGCCCGCGATGCCGACCCCGAGGATTGCCTGCGAGACGAGCAACCACGCGTAGCTCTGGGCCGTCGCCGTCAGGACGGCACCGAGCGCGCCGAAGCCAAGCGAGATGGCGAGCATCGGCGTCCGGCCGCGGGTGTCAGAAAGGTGGCCAAAGGGGAGCTGGAGGCCGGTCACGACGGCACCGAGCAGGCCAATAGCGAGCCCGATGCGGGCGATACCGACGCCCAAATCCGTTGCGGCCACGGCCGTCACCGGCGGCAGCAGCATGTAGTACATGTGGTTGACGACGTGTGAGCCGCCGACCAGGGAGACGACGAGGGCGGCCTGTCGGTCCCGAAATCCCGTCACAGTTGCCGATAGACGGCCCGCGGGCAAAGACCTCTCGAAACGCTCACTCGGCTTCGACCGGGTCCAGTCGCTCGGCGATGGCGTCGTCGAACTCACTGGCGGCCTGCACCACGGGGCTGTCCTCGTTGACGACGAAGGTTGCCTCGGCATCTTCCGTTTCGGTGTGGTCGAGTGCGCCGACATCCACGAGGTCCTCCAGAGCGTCAGCGAGATAAAGTGTTTTCAGCGGGATGTCGGCGGCGTCGGCGATGTCAGAACGTGTGTATTCGGTGTTCGGTTCCAGCGAGACGACGGCACGGATGAGTGAGGCGGCTTCGTCTCGCTGTGCGACGAGTTCCCAGCCGGTTCCGGGGACGTGCGGACTCATTAGGGTTCCGTACGGAAGCGGCCAGTATAAATCTGTGAGACGACCCGACAGGCGAGTTGGTGGGAGCGGTCGAGGGCGACCGCGTGTAGCAAGTCTTTATACTGTCCCGCGGCGGGTAAAAAACATGAGCAGCCGCGACGAAGTTCTGGACCTACTCCGGGAGAACGCCCGCTACACCGTCGAAGACATCGCCCGGCAGACCAACACCGACGCCGAGGCGGTTGAGGAAATCATCGACGACCTCGAAGCCGAGGGGGTCCTGAAGGGGTATCGTGCCGTCGTCGACTGGGATAAACTCGAAGACGAGACGGTGCGTGCCGCGGTCGAACTCAACGTTACGCTGGACCGCGAGACCAGTTACAGCGACGTTGCAGAGCGCGTCGCGAAGTTCCCAATGGTCGATTCCCTGCACCTCGTGAGTGGCGATTACGACTTCATGATGGAAGTTGAGGGCGACTCCATGCGGGAAGTATCACATTTCATCAGCGAGAAGGTCGCGCCCGTCCCCGAGATTACCCAGACCGTGACTCATTATGTCATGGAGTCATACAAGGAACACGGCATCACCTTTGGCGACGGTGACGACGACGACAGACTCTCCGTCTCACCATGAGCTTCGACATCGCAGACCGGGTCGAGGCGGTCCCACCGTCGGGTATCCGCCGGTTTTTCGAACTCGCCGAGGAGATGGACGACATCATCTCGCTTGGCGGCGGTGAGCCGGACTTCTCGGCGCCGTGGGCTGCCCGCGACGCCGCTATCACATCCCTTGAACAGGGCAAAACCTCCTACACCGCAAACCGGGGGCGCCGGGAACTGCGCGAGTATATCAGCGACCACGCCGCCGACCACTACAACTTGGAGTACGATGCCGACGAGGAGATTCTGGTGACTGCCGGGGCGAGTGAAGGTATCGACCTGGCCTACCGGGCGCTGGTCGACCCGGGCGACACCGTCGCGGTCGTCCAGCCCTGTTATGTCTCCTACGTCCCCGGCGTCATCTTCGCCGGTGGCGATGTCCTCCCCGTCGAGACGCGGATGGAAGACGAGTTCAAACTCACCCGGGAGCGCCTCGACGCTGCTGGTGTGGCCGACGCCGACGTGCTCGTGCTCTGTTATCCGAAGGGCGCGACGATGACCGGCACGGAACTCGAACCCGTCGCCGAGTTCGCCCGCGAACACGACCTGACGGTGTTCTCCGACGAGATCTACGCCGACCTGACCTACGAACACGACCACACCTCCATCGCGACGCTCCCCGGGATGCGCGAGCGTACGGTCGTGTTCAACGGCTTCTCGAAGGCCTACGCGATGACCGGTCTGCGCCTGGGGTATGCGATGGCCCCGCCCGAAGCGACGACGGCGATGAACCGCATCCACCAGTACACGATGCTGTCGGCGCCAACGACCGCACAGTACGCCGCCATCGAGGCCCTCGAATCGTGTGACGACGCCCTCACCGAAATGAAAACGCAGTACAACCGCCGCCGGAACTTCGTCCTCTCGCGGTTCGAGGAGATGGGCATCGATTGTTTCCGGGCCAGCGGCGCGTTCTACGCGTTCCCGGAGTGTCCGACCGACGACGCCGAACAGTTCGCGGAAGACCTCATCAAAGAGGAGTCGGTCGCCGTCGTCCCCGGCACTGCGTTCGGCGAGGGTGGCGAGGGCCACCTCAGAGTGTCGTATGCGACGGGCCTTGCGGAACTCAAAGAGGCAATGGCGCGCATCGAGCGGTTCATCGTGTGATACTCGTTTCTGCTCGCTAACAAGTCTCGCCCCCGGAATCCCGCGGTTCAGAATCGATACCGAGACTCAGGAGTAATAAAGTTTTTTCACGATAAGGGGCAGATGAACTGTAATGGCAATCGATGACACAGGGGGCGGTGAGGAACAGGCAACATCCGGGGTTGATGTTGGCAGGGACCTAGATGCCGCCGTGGGCGAGTACTCCTGGAGTGACTTTCGCCGGGAGGAACACGACGGGGGGCAGTTCGACCGGGCGGCGTATCTCGGCTTTGACCCGCGGGACCTCCCACGGAAACTCGAAGCGGCTGCGAGTGCGGGGAAGACGCTGAGCGAACGCTTTGAGGATTTCTGTGACCCGGCACAGACGCCCGCCGCCAAGGGCACCTACTCCTGGGAACATTTCAAACGCGAATACTACTACGACAGCGACGGGAGTGTCCCACGTACCTCCGACGGCGAGAAGGAACCGTTCGAGCCCGAACAGTACCTGGGCTTCGAGCCCGAGGGGGTTGACGGCTGGCTCGGCCACGCCAACTCGCTGGCGAGTGACCTCAGAGGGCTCGTCGACGAGCGAACGGTCAACATCGCCAAGGAGCTCAACGAGGACGCGTTTTTCTCCGACCGGAACGGGAATACAACGGTCGTGACCCGCTACGACCTCGAGAAGGCCGTTCCCCTGGCAAAGAAGACCCACTTCATCGAGGAGAACCGCTACTGGGTCAACAAACCCTTCGCCTGTGTCACCATTTTCCACTCGCGCAAGGAAAACGAGCGCAAGTACTACGTCATCGAACCCCACCTCAACGACATCGAGAACGAACTGAAGGACTTTCTCTCACGCAAACTCAAGACCGCCATCAAGTATTCCGAGGACGATGTCATCGTTCAGGGCGACGAGGCCGACCGGGCGGAGGTCATCCAGCGCGAGGCCGAACGCCTCCTCAAACGCTACGGGCTCTACGACGGCACCATCACCGACGACACCGGCTCGCCCGACAACGAGGGGATGATGGACTCAATAAAGGGACTGCTCGGCATGAACGGGACCGACCCCGAACCCGACGAAACCGGGTTTGAGGGCATCGAAGTCCGACCCGAGCCGGTTATCCTTGAAGAGGACCCCGACACACTGTCGGAGTATCAGGTCGAGAAACTCCTCTACTTGCTCAAACGCAATTTCATCGGCTACGCGAAAATAGACCCGGTCAAACACGATATCAACGTCGAGGACATCTCCTGTGACGGGTACAACTCCCGGGTGTTCGTCTACCACACCGACTACGAGCAGATCATCTCGAACGTCAGACACGGGAAAGAGT
>CAZOQK010000125.1:0-5968 GCA_964581735.1 uncultured Halobacteriales archaeon
AACTCGACGAGGCGGGCGTGGAGTTCCGCGGCGACGAACCCGCCGGCGGTATCGTCGGCGTGAGCGGCCTCTTGCTTGGGCTGGGCCAGCGCCGGGAGATGGCCGCGGCGTGTCTGATGGGCGAGACCAGTGGCTATCTGGTCGACCCCAAGAGCGCACAGGCGGTGTTAGAAGTCCTCCAAGACGTGCTGGGCTTCGAAATCGGGTTCGACGCGCTGGAGGACCGCGCCGAGGAGATGGAGGAGGTCGTCCGGAAGATCCAGGAGATGGAGCAGGGCAGCCCCGCGGCGGCGGACGAGGACCTGCGGTACATCGGCTGAACGGTGCCTCCGCTGCGTGTTTGTGCACCTAACGAGTTAGACATCGGTCCGATTATTTTCCAGTCCATACCAGTTGGTACAGCATACGCCTATGCTACGGAGACTGCGGGCGAGCTTTCCGCTTAAGCTCCTTGTCGCTGCGCTTCTCGTTTTCGTCGTCGTTGGCGGATATGCCACGCTGACGGCGGCCGAGACGACCGACGAGGTGCGAAGCCAACAGACAAACGCACTGGAAACAGACGCACAGCAGGCCGCAGCCACGACAGCGGTGTGGCTCGGCACTATCGAATCACAGGCTGGCACCGTCGCGGCGGCAGTCGAATCGACCGATCGGAGTGCGCCGGCGGTTCAGCGCCGCACACAAGCGTTCAACGGGAGTCACGACCGGCCGACAGGGGTCGTCGGAATCGGGTACTACAACGGGACCGGCTACGTCGGCGCGACGAACCCAGCCATGACGGGGACGACACCCTCGATACAGAACGCCCCGTGGCTGTCGACAGCCGCCGACTCCCAGTCGTTCTCCGAGCCGTACAGTGTCGACTGGTACGAGAACCCCGTTGTCGCGATGCAGACCCCCGTCGACGGCGGCGGTACGGTCATCACATTGCTTGACCTCCACGAGTTCACCGACGCGCTCGGCGCCAACCACGACAACATCGTCATCGCGAACGAGGACCGGACCATCGTCGCGAGCCACAACACCTCAAAAATCGGGATGACCCATCGGTCGGTCGGCGGCACCATTCCAATGCTTGCCGGACAGGACGAGAACGCCACCACGATGGTGATGAACGACCGGAACATGGTGATGGCGTTCGCAGCGGTCGACGGCACGGGGTGGACGCTGATGATTCACGAAGACACCGGAACGGCGTTCGCGACGGCACAACAGGTCCAGTCAGGACTCGCCGGTGTGCTGTTCATCGGGCTAGTCGGGTTGGTCGTCATCGGGGCGACGGTCGGATCCTCGACGGTCATCTCGTTGCGACAGCTCTCGGCACGGGCTGAACAGATGGCAAAAGGTGAGCTTGATGTGTCGATGGAGACCCGCCGGGTCGACGAGTTCGGGACGCTGTATGCCTCCCTGTCGACGATGCGGGACAACCTCAAAGAACGCATTGAGGCGGCAAACGAAGCCAAACAGGGGGCGGAAGACGCGCGTGCAGAGGCCGAAGAGGCACGCCAGGCCGCAGAACGCGAGCGTGAGGAAGCCGAAGCCTACACCGAGCAGTTGCAGGGAACCGCTGCGGAGTACGCCGATGCCATGCAGGCCGCGGCGGCCGGTGACCTGACCCGACGGGTCGACACCGACGGGCGCTCGGACGTGATGCGTGATGTCGGCGAGGAGTTCAACAGCATGCTCGGGGAAATCGAGGAGACGGTACAGACGCTGGTCGGGTTCGCCGAAAACGTCACCGACACCACCACCGATGTCGAGGAGCGTGCCGACGAGGTGCAGACCGCGAGCGAACAGGTCGCCGACGCCATCGACAGCATCGAGGCGGGGGCCAGACGACAGGACGGGAACCTCGAAGACGTGGCAAGAGCGATTCAGGACCTCTCGGCGTCCGCGGAGGAAATCGCCGCAACGACCAACAACGTAGCCGAGACCTCAGAGCAGACGGCGCACGCGGCCGAAGCAGGAGAGGAGGCCGCCACCCGCGCAATCGAGGAGATGGACGCCGTCGTCGAGACGACGGCCGAGGCCGCGGCTACCATCGAAGCCCTCGACGACGAGATGGCCGAAATCGGCGAAATCGTCGACGTGATTCAGGACATCGCCGAGGAGACGAACATGCTGGCGCTGAACGCCTCCATCGAGGCCGCTCGCGCTGGCGACGGCGAGAACGGCGGCCAGGGCTTTGCGGTCGTCGCCGACGAGGTCAAGAGTCTCAGCGAGGAGACCAAAGAGTCCGCGGACGAAATCGAACAGCGCATCACCGGCGTCCAAGAACAGACCGGCGACGCTGTCGGGACAGTAGCAACCGCCCGCAAACGGGTTCAAGAAACTGCCGAGACGGTCAACGACGCGCTGACCGAACTGGAGACCATCGCCAAGCGCGTCGAGGAAAACGACGCGGGTATCCAAGAGATAAGCGGTGTGACGAGCGATCAAGCCAACTCCGCACAGGACGCATCGGCGGAAATCGACGAGGTGGCCGAAATCAGCCAACAGACCGTCGAGGAGGCCAGCAACGTCTCTGCGGCGGCACAGCAACAGACCAGCAGCGTCGACAAGGTCCAACAGCGTGTGGCCGACCTGAGCCAGCAGGCCGAAAGTCTCCAGCAGTTGCTCGCACAGTTCACCGTCGACGACGGAAGCAGCGTTGGCGGCCGCGAAACCAGTGGCGGCCGACAGACGGTCAGTTCCGACGGCGGACAGACAGGAGGGTCACGATGACACTACTCGGGATCGAACCGACGACAGAGTTGATGTACAGCCTGGGAACCATCGGAATGGCCATCGGAGTCATCGTCGCAGTCCGCGGGTTGGCGGGGTCGACCGAACGGGTCGTCACCGGCCGTGAAAGCAGACTCGTCTACGGGCTGATGACTTTGACGTGTGGCGTCGCGGCGGCGTCGTACTTCGGGATGTATCTGGGCTTCGGTGCGTTCACTGTCGATGGCCACTACATCGAGACGCTCCGATACGTCGACTGGGCGCTGACGACGCCAGCGCTGGTCGCCGTAATCGGGATTCTGGCCGGTGCCAACTGGCGCGTCATCGTCGCTGCTGCAGTCGCTGACTTCCTGATGATTGTCGTCGGGTACGGCGCATCGGTCGCATTCGGGGCGCTGAAATGGGCCGGCTTCGTCGTGTCGACAGCGTTTTTTATTATCCTGGCGTACTATCTATTCGTCCCGTTTGCCCAGGTCTCGACGGACGAACCCTTCGAGAAGCGTGCCCTCTTCGAGAAGGTGCGGAACCTGACCGGTGTGTTGTGGTTCGTCTACCCTGCCGTGTGGATATTTGGTCCGTCCGCGCTCGACGTAATGGGCGTGACGGCGACGGCAGCCGTCGTCACGTACCTCGATGTGACCGCGAAGACGGGGTACACGCTCATCCTCGCGAGTTCACAGGGAATGTTCGACGGCGTGCTCTCGCGGTCGGCCGACGACGCCACGCAGTTGCTGTCGGAGGCTGACGACTGAGAGCGAACGATTCTTACTGGTGCACTTGTTATAACGGCATGTGTTGCAGGCTGGGACCGCAGGGCTGCCACCGACGCTCGTCTACGGCGTCGCGCTCGGCGTCGCCGGCTCGGCGGTAGTCGCACTCGCGTTCGTCCTCGCCGAGCGGCTCCTGCCGGGGAAACCGCCCGAGCGCAAGCGCCGGACCGACGGCGAGACGCGCCGTCGGACGGAGTTTCGGGAGTATCTCGACGCCATCGACGAGCAGTACGCCGAAAATCACTTTGTCGAGGGCCAGCACATCGCGTTTTACCTCCCGAAACGTGATGTTGCCATCACGTTCGACGCCCGTGCGTACTACCGGATTCTCCCGACCGGGACTGAGCCGGTGCTCGTCGAACACGAGATGCCCGGCTCCGCCCTAGGGGCGCGACTCCCCTTCGAGACGCCGGAGATAGAGTTCGACGACGAGGACAAATCCGGCATCGACCCGCTGAAGACCGCCTGTGCCGAACTGGGCGTCCAGACAGGCGCCTCCGTCGAGGAAGTCAAACAAGCCTACCGGCGGAAAATCAAGGAGGTCCACCCCGATCAGGGCGGGGACGAAGACGAGTTCAAGCGGGTGCGTGAGGCGTACACGCTGGCGAAGAAACACGCTGACAGTTTGGCAAGTAACACCGCCGACTGACGGTCAGATTCCTTTGCTCATCAGGTGACTGCGGAGGATATCGGCCTCCTTGTTACCCGTCGTCGGATTCACGAGGACGACCACGTCATCGTCATCGAATGCGCCCTGGTCCGCAAGCGCCTGTGCGCCGCTGTAGGCGGCCCCGCCGGAGGCACCCATCGTCACACCGGCTTCAGCGAGTGACGTGGCGCCCTCAAGGATGTCTTGGTCGGGCGTTCCGATGGCAGCACCCCCGGTGGCGTCGAGCGCATCAAGGACACGGGCCCCGCCAGCGGGGTCGGGAATCTCCAGCGGGCCGACGATGGAGTCGGGGTGCTCGACGGGTGCGGGGTCGTCCTCGCCGTCCTCCCAGGCCGTCGCGTAGGGGGCACAGCCGGCGGCCTGAGCGGCGTACAGCCGGGTATCGACAGCGGCGAGGTCGTGTCTCTCGAGTTCGTCGAACCCCTTCCGGAGGCCGACGATGCCGGCACCGTGGCCGGTCGGGTGGACAACAGCGTCGGGGGCCGTCCAGTCGAGTTGGGCGGCGAGTTCGTAGGCGAGTGTCTTCATCCCCTCGTGGCGATACGGGTTCGCGAAGGGGGCGACCGAGTGCCAGTCTTCCTCGGCCATCGCGTCCTCGAACGCCACCGTGGCGTCGGCAAAGCGCCCGCCGACGACGGACATATCGCCGCCGTGGACGTTGACCATCGCCTTGTTGATGAAGGGAGTTCGGGAAGGGACAAATGAGTGTGAGTCGAGGCCGGCGCGGGCGGGGTAGGCCGCGGCGGCCTGCCCGCCGTTGCCCATCGAGGGCAGCGCCACGTCGGTTGCACCCTGTTCGCGGGCGGCGGTGACCGCCAGTGCCATCCCGCGGTCCAGCGCCGCACCGGTCGTCGACGCGCCCTCGTCTTTGGCGTAGACTGCCTCGACGCCAAGGTCCGCGGCCAGGCCGGGACACGGGAGCAGCGGGGTCCCGCATTCGCCAGCGGTCACGAGCCACTCGCCGTCGAACGGCAGGAGGTCCGCGTATGCGGCAAGTCCGGCCGAGGTTCCGGGGTCGAGGTGTTCACGATCGACGGCGAGTTCACCGTGGTCGTAGGTGCCGTCGAGGTGGCCGCCACAGTCCGGACAGCACTGGGCGTCGGCGTCAGCGTGTGTACCGCAGTCGGTACAGCGAAGGCCGGTGAAGGCCGCAGTCGTCTCCATACCGGGAGTGAGGACTGGCCGAACTAAGCCCTGTCCGTTTTTTGCCGTGGCGCACGCAGGCAGAGATATGACAGACGTAGCGGTCGTTGGTGGCGGACTCGCGGGGCTGGTCGCGGCCCGGACGCTCGCCGACCGGGGTCAGGACGTGACGCTGTTCGAACGCGAGCCGTCGGTCGGCGGGCGGGTCCGCAGTCGCGATGTCGAGGGGTTTACCCTCGACAGGGGGTTTCAGGTCATGTTCACAGCCTACCCCGCCGTCCGGCGGGAACTCGACCTCGACGCGCTCGAGTTGCGCTACTTTAAGCCGGGTGCGACCATCGCCCGCCCCGGCCAGCGGGCGACGCTGTCTGACCCGCTGCGTGACCCCGCCGCGTTGACGGCCTCCCTGTTCAACCGCGAGGTCACCTTCACCGACAAACTCCGGACGCTGAAGCTCCGGCAGGACCTCACGAGCCAGTCCGTCGCGGCCGCACTCAGCCACGACGACCAGTCCATCGAGGAGTATCTGGCCGACCGCGGCTTCTCCGAGGCCTTCCGCGAGAACTTCGCCGCCCCGTTCTACGGCGGGATCACGCTCGACCGCTCGTTATCGACCTCCCGAGCCATCTTCGAGTACACGTTTAAGATGCTCAGCGAGGGC
>CAZOQK010000125.1:5978-6970 GCA_964581735.1 uncultured Halobacteriales archaeon
CGAGGGCAAGACGGCCGTTCCCGCCGACGGGATAGGCGCGATTACCGCCCAACTGGGTGAGCGCGCTCGCGACGCAGGTGTGACCATCCACACCGAAACGACCGTCGACGTGGTGGAGCCGGCGGGCGACGGCGTGACGGTAACGGCCGGGGGCGGGACCGTCTCCGCTGATGCCGCTATCGTCGCGACGGACCCGCCGACCGCAAAGGACCTGACTGGCGTCGACACGATTCCGACCACGGCCCGGAGTTGTGTGACCCAGCACTTCCGGCTGCCGTCGACACAACATTTCACGAGCGGGAAACGGCTCGTGCTCAACGCCAGGGACGACCGCCCGAACCAGGTCGCGCCGATGTCGGCCGTCGCGCCCGAGTTAGCGCCCGACGATCAGAAACTCCTGAGTGCGACCTTCCTCGGGAAGCAGGACGTGGGCGACGAGGCGCTGGCCGAGGAAGTCAGGGACGCGCTGGCATCGTGGTATCCGGAGAATCAGTTCGGCGGGCTGGAACTGTTAGCGACCGACCGCATCGACGTGGCCCAGTTCGACCAGCCACCGGGTTTTCGGCGGTCGCTGCCGGGCGTCAGCGACCCCAAGGGTGCGGTGTATCTGGCCGGCGATTACACGTCGTGGTCGTCGATACAGGGCGCGATGGAGAGCGGGCGGACGGCGGCGCTGGCGGCCGTGGACTAGCCTTGCGCCGTCAGGACGCGTGACCGTTCTCGTCGTCCTCGTCGTGGTCGGCTGTCAGCACCTTCGGGACGTAGTAGGCTGACGCGAGTGTAAACAACAAGAGGACGAGGACGGTGAACGCGAGGAAGAGCAGTCCTATCTGTGTCATACTTTACAGTCGATCGGTCGAGATTATCAAAGTGGCGGCTTGGGACTGGTGGCCGTGGTTCCGGCGTGTGTGACTCGGTGAGCAGCATCGGTGCAAACAGCAAGAAAGCCCCCGAAAGCTGGAGTCGGGGGACTCGCTGTGCTCCAGTAGGTG
>CAZOQK010000126.1:0-6958 GCA_964581735.1 uncultured Halobacteriales archaeon
GGAGATGACCGAGGTGAAAATGGAGATTGTGGGGGAGGCCTACGAGTCGATGGTCGGCCAGGAGAGCGAGGTGTTGCTCGTCGAGGACGGCACCGGCGAGTCGCTGGTGGGCTACGATTCGGCCTACCGGCAGGTGGCGATTCCGGGCGCCGAAAACCACGCCGAAATCGGCGAGTTCGTCACCGCCGAAATCACGGGCCACAACACCGTCTACGCGCTGGGCGAGCTGCGGGAGGCGTAGAATCCGGTCGGCCCGTGGGGTCACGCCGCGTCGGTGCTGGTCGGCGAAACAGACGGTGACGGCGGTGCCGTCCTCGTCGGTGTCGAACGTCAGGTCGCCGCCGAGCAGTTCCGTGCCCCACTTGCCCACCCAGAGACCGAAGCCGCTGCCGTATTCGAGGGCGGTCTCCTGGCCGCGGTGAATCGTCTCCAGTTCCGTCTTCGAAGTCCCCGGCCCGTCGTCGCTGACAGTGAAACGCACGCGGTCGTCTCCGCGCCGTTCCGTGTGGATTTTGACGGTCTCGCCGCCGTGGACGGGCGCGTTCTCGACGAGGGTCTCGATGACAGTCGCGACGATGGTCGGGCTGGTCTCGGTCGGCAGTTCCGCCGGGCCGGTGACCGACAACGACGCGTCGGGGTACCGCTCGCAGTACTGGTCGGCGATGACCCGACACCTGCTGGCGATGTCGACGCGGTAGTTGTCGTCGGAGGCTGCCTGTCTCGTCTCGCCGACGCTGCGGGCCTTCTCGCTGGTCGGGATGAGGGCCTCGGCTTTGCGCTATGTTGAGTCGAGTGCCTCGGTGATCGTACCGCCGTCGGTTCGTTCCTGTGTGAGGGCGACGTTGCCCTTGAGGACGGTCATGTGGTTGCGGAGATTGTGCCGGAGCACGCGGTTGTACACCGAGAGGCGCTGTTCGCGCCGCACTTCCTCGGTGATGTCTTAGAAGACGAGCGTGTGGCCGGCGTGGGTGTCACCGGAGTCGGTCAGCGGCGCAGGACGGACACGGAAGGTGTGTGGATGGCCGTCACGCTGGAGCGTGAGCCGCCGGTTCGCGTCTATGTCGACGACTGTTCCCGGAACAACCTCGACCGGTCGGGTAATCCGGTCCGAGTCCGTGACGAGCATCCCGGCTGCCCGGGTCCTCGATTGCCGAGCGCTCGACCGCGCTTGGTCGCGGGGTGGAACTCGAACATATCGCTCCAGGCGAGGGCATAGGCGTCTAACAGACGTGTGGAATAGACAGTATCGCCGTGGCATTGAGTTCGGGAACCGGGCCGAACTGGAACAGCCAGGCGAGGATGCCGACCGTCGGCGGGAGCGTACTCAGCACGACGGCGATCGACTCGGTCCGATACAGCGGGCCGTAATCGAGGAAGGTATCCAGCAGGAGGAGCGCCCAGACGGAGGCACTGGCGGCCCCGCCGAACACCCTCACGAACAGCAACGGCTGTGTAACGTAGGTCGCCCCGGCGGCTGTTCCGGTCAGTCGGCCTCCGTGTCGCTTGGCTCGACGCGCACGCCCCGAATGTCGAGCTGGATGCCGTCCCGATACGCCTCGTCGACGGTCAGCGTCCAGCCGTGGACCTCCGCGAGCGTCTCGACGTTCGGCAGTGCCATCCCGGCTTCAGCGTTGGGGACGGCGTGGCCGTAATCGAACAGTTTGTCCAAGTCCGAATCCAGGGGCCGGGTGCCGTCGTCGGAGATGGTGAATCCGGTCCCGTTAAGCTGGACGACCACCTTGCTGGCCTCGTTGTAGAAGGCGAACTCGAAGGCGCTCTCGAAGAGGCTCTGGAGGCGGGTGCTGTCGGCGACGACATCGTCGTCGCCCTCGATTGTCAGGTCCTCGGGGGTCGATTCGGCCCGCTTCCAGGCGGCTTCGGCGGTCCGCCGGAACGACACTGGCGAGAGTCCGCCGACGGTCTGGCCGTACTGTGCGAGCGTCGCCAGGTCCGAGACGGTGCGGTCCATCCGCCCGGTGCGGTCCGAGGCGGCCGTCAGCGACTCCCTAGCCAGGGAGACGCTCCCGGCATCGAGTGCCTCGCCCGCGGCCGCGACGCGGCTCCGGATAACCTGCAGTGAGTTGCGGAGTTCGTGGCGGATGCCGCGGGCGAACTCCTCGAGCTGTTCGTTGTGGCGTTCGAGTTCCCGACGCTGTCGTTCGATACTGGTCACGTCCGAGAACATCAACACCGTGCCGATGTCGGCCTGGCCCATCGTGAAGTCGGTGTCCGTGGCCAGGTAGTAGCGCCGGTCCCCGTCGACGGTCACGTTGAGGATGTCCCCCTCACTGTCGGCGACCATCTCGAGGCCCTCGACCGAGTCGACCGGGTCGCCGCGGGCATTGCGGAGCGCCGGGAACAGCGTCAGTGCGGACTCGTTGAAATCCTCGACGGTGCGCTGGCTGTCCAGGAAGACAAAGGCCTCATCGACATCGCCGGTGAGCTGCACCGCCAGAAACCGCTCCTTGTAAATAAAGAGCACGCCGAGTGCAAAGCCGGCGACCCCGAGGGGCGCGTAGATGATGTTGAGGACGAGCCCGCTGGTGAACCCGACGACATCGAGGAGAATCGGCAGGACGGTCAGGCCAGTGAGGCCGACCAGCGGGCGGGTGTCGTAGCCGGCGTTGGCGAACTGCTCGAACAACATAAAGAGGCCTACCGCCGCAAAGGCATAGGACAGCCCCGCCGCCATCCAGTGAAACGCCTGCTGTTGGATGTCGACGTAGACGGTCCCGTTCCGGACGGTTTCGGCGACGAAGTACTGCTGGTGGAGCGGGTTGGTGAGTTTGACGAGGACGACGGCCAGATAGAGGCCAACGGCGGCCTGTCGGAGCCGTGGCTCGCGATGGAGGGCCCGGCCGGAGTAGGCCGAACAGAAGTACAGCCACGAGAAGACAGTCGAGAAACCTAGGACGAGCCCGATCATGTACGCCCCGATTTTCAGGTCCGCGCCGGGAAGGGTGAGCAAGCTAGCGTGTGAGGCCGACCAGCCGCCGCTGCCGACGAGTAGCCCGACGAGTCCGTACCGCGTCTCGTCGTCCTCGACTTTCCGGGCGCGGACGAGACTGCCGAAGCAAACCGCTGCCGCGGTGCCGAACGCGAAAATGTACACGATTTGGACGGGATCGCCCGGCGCCGCGGCCATGCTGCCCTTCCTAGCAGGGCCAGCCTAATATAGTCGGCGGGGGACTTTCGGGGAGTGTCTGATTGGGATGGGGCGGTCGGAAACACCACTGTGACCAGCAAGAGAACTCCGGCTGGACGGTGGCGTGGGAAGCAGGCACCGTGGTTCGGAAGGGCCGTAGTCTTGTGTAGCTCGCGGAGCTTCGCCGCGCTCGGTCCGGGCGAACGGTGAACGCAGTGAACCGTGAGACAGACGCTCAGGGCTTTCTTGCTGTCTGAACCGGCCACCACGCGACAGTAAACACCGCCAGTTCTCGCGGTTCAGTCCCGGTCGCCGTCGCGGATGCGACCACCCACCAGCCGGTCGATCTCGTCGTCGGGTTTCCACTCGCCCGCTTCCTTCGGGTCGACGTGGACAAACACGTCGTCGACCTCGGCCAGGGCGCTGATCGACTGGGCCACATCCGTCTCGATGCGGTGGGCCTCCATGAGGGTGCGGTCGCCCTCGACCTCGATGTGGAGGCTCACGTCGATTTCCGGGCCGACGTAGTGGGCGATGACCTCGTGTGCGCCCTCAACGTCGGGGTGGGCGAGCGCGCGCCGGACGATTTCGGCCCGCAGGTCCTCCGGCGGGGCCGCCCCGACCAGGTAATCCACGTTGTCCTGGACGACTTCGACGCCGGTGTAAAGGATACCAACGGCGACGACGCCGGCGGCCAGCGGGTCCAGCAGGGGGAAGCCGGCCGTCGCGCCGACGACGCCAACGAGTGCCGCGCCGGCGGTCAGGATGTCGTTTCTGTTGTCAAGTGCGGTCGCCGCGAGCGCCGGGGAGTTGTTGTCTTCGGAGACGCACAGACAGTAGCGGTAGAGCAGGTATTTCACCGCGGCGGTGGCGACGAGGACGGCCGCGGCACTCGGCCCCTGTGTGACCGTCACCGACCCCGAGAGGAGCGTCGTGGCGGCCTGGTACAGCACCGCGCCACCGGCGGCGAAGATGCCGAGCGCGACGAACAGCGAGACGAACGGCTCGATGCGCTCGTGGCCGTGTGGATGTTCGAAGTCGGGGGGTCGGGTCGTCAGGTAGAGGCCGGCGACAATAACGAGGCTGTAGGCGCTGTCCGCGAGGCTGTTTACGGCCTCGGAACCGACGGCGAGGCTCCCTGTGCCCAAGTAGACGCCCCCCTTCGCGACGACGAGGGCGACGTTGGCCACGAGCACGAGCAGGCCAACACGGCGCAGCGTCCGCCGTCGGGACATTCGGTGTGGATTTACACCCCCGGGCTTAAACCGCTTCGTTCACTCGACGCGGTGCTGTTTAGTTTGTAGTCGAGTGGGGAGACCAGCAAGAAAGCCCCACTCCGCTCCGTCACCGTCAGACTCATTTCGTTCGTCTTTCGGGACTGAAGCGGGCGAGCGCGAACGCGAACCCTGGCACAGTGAGCCGAGCAACGCGGGGCGAACGTCGAGAGAGCGAAGTTCTCTCGGGATAAGCACCACAGCAGAGCGAGGGCGTGGTTCGAACGGGCTTCGCTCTTCTCTCATGCCGGAAGAGCGCAGCTCTTTGCTAGCTCGCGGAGCGTCGCTCCGCTCACTCCTGAGAATCTCCGAGTTTTCGCGACAGCGAGTCACAGGGGCGTTCGCGCTCGGGGCTTTCTTGCTGTTTTTGAGACTGCTACCCGCCAAGCGTCTTGACGGAAAGCCCACTGTCGATAGTCGTCTCAGCCCGCGTGAACGTCGTCGAGCGCGCCGGTGGTGGGGGCGTTGACGATGCGCACCTCGGTGCCCGCCTGTGTTACGTGGAAGGCGTCACCGAAGGGGTTGGAGTCGGGGATGGTGTAGACGACGCCGGTGGTCGTGTCGGCGCCGTTCTCATAGAGGGCGTCGATGTAGGCCCGCTCGAACTCGCGGGCGTCCTCGGCGGTCTCCCACTGGAGTTTCCAGGTGTAGCCGTACTGGCCGTCGTTGCGGTAGGGGACCAGCGAGTCACCCTCCCAGCCCTCCGTTGCCGGGCCCTGATAGCCGCCGCTGCCGGCGCCGTTTTGCTGGAGCATCGCCTGAATCGAAGCCTGGCCGACGGTGTCGGCCACAGGGTCGACCTCGAAGCGTTTCCAGTCGGCGCTGGACCGGTCTTCGACGGTGACGCTGGTTGGCTCGTCATCGGGGTACAGCGACGGACTGGACACCTGCTCGGTGCTCGTGGGGTAGTCCGCGTAGAGCGCGTCGACGGCGTCCCAGCCGCCGCGGTCCTCGATGGCCTCAACGAAGGGCGGGCCGACGACGTAGGGGTAGGTGATAACGGTCAACACGCCGCGATCGATGTCGCCGCCACCGCCGAAGGACGGCGTGGTCTCGATACAAGACCAGTTGTCCTGGCACCGCTGCTGGTAGCGTCGCTCGATGACGTTAGCCTCACCCTCGACGACGCCGTTGCGGGCCAGCTGTGCGTCCTGCGTGCCCGGCGCCCCCTCGAGACCGAACTGCTGGTCCTGGAGCGCGTGGCCCAGCTCGTGGACCAGCGTCCCACGGTCGATGGTCGGCTCCTCGCTGTCGCTGACGATGACGATGCGGTCGTCCTCGGGCGAGTAATACCCCAGGACTGCGCTGCCGTAGGCCTGCTCGAAGACCGCGCTGATGTTGCGGTCCTCACCCACCAGCAACAGGCCCTCCCAGACCTGATTGTTCCAGCGCGCTTCGGTCCCGTTGACCTCGAAGGGCTGATCCTCACGGTACTCGCTCCGGGAGATGATCTCGACGGGTACGCTCTTGTTGAACTCCAGCCCGCGCAGCCGCTCGATGCGTGCCATCGACCGCGCCACGACGGCGTTCAGTTCCTGCTCGCTCAGCCCGTCGCTCGCGTCCACCTCGACCGGGTCGTCGTACCAGTAGCCGTCCTCCCAGCCGAGTTCGTCCTTGCTCGGGTCGGGCCCCTCGGTCCCGGTGTCGCCGGGCGACCCCAGCATCGAACACCCCGAGAGGGCGACCAGCAGGGCGAGGACGAGCGCCCGTTTCATCCGCCCCCTCTGTGGATATTATCCAGTGCCGCCGCCGTCGGCCCGTGAACGACAGTGACGGTCGATCCCTCAACGGTCACATCGACAGCCCCGACGAACGGACTCCCCTCGGGGACTGTCGAGTGACCGTCCTCCTGGGTGCCACCCCAGTGAGAAACCAGCGCGCCGTAGCTGTCGGCAAACCGCTGGGCCGACGCCGCCGAATCCCACGAGAGCCGCCAGACGTAGCCGGTGTCGTTGCCCTGCTGGTAGACGTGCATCCGGTCGCCCTGCCACCCGCGCACCGCGGGCAGGTCGTAGTTGAACGGGTCGGTCCGGTTGACGCCGCCCGACTCCAGGTTCAGGAACTCCTGGGGGTTGACCGCGGCACTCCGGTTGTAATCGTCATAGAGCGTGTAGGCGAACATCGCGGTCAGCGCGGACTGACCCAGCGTGGCGTAGTCAGCGCGGTTCGACGGCTCGACCCGCTCCCAGCCGTTGCTCGTTCGGTCCTCGAGTCGTACCTCTTCGGGTTCGAACTCGCCGTAGCGGTCGGGGTAGATGACCGACGTACTGCTTGACGGCGGGGCGTCGAAGGCGTCGTTGACCGCGTCCCACCCACCCGCGGCTTTGAGCGTCCGGACGAACCCGACGCCGTCACTGTACGGGAAATACTCCAGGATGTAGACGCCCAGGTGGATGCTGGGTGCTGACCCGTCCCCGGTGCTGCCCGACTGGTTGGCACTTCCCTGTGTGCGGGGGAGACAGGCCCATGTCTCGCCACACCGGTCCAGGTAGTCGAGTTCGACGGTGCGGGCGTCACCCTCGATAAGCCCGTTCCGGCC
>CAZOQK010000127.1:0-6947 GCA_964581735.1 uncultured Halobacteriales archaeon
TTCGGGACTGAAAGGGGCCGCAGTCTGGAGGAAGGCGGGCGCAGTAAGCCGCGAGACGGCAGAGCCGTCTCGGCCCGTGCGAACGGCGCGAAGCGCCGTGAGCAGAGACCGCAACGGAGTGAGGACCGCAGCAAGCCCCCCAACTCCAGACTGCGGGGGCTTTCTTGCTGTTTTGAATCGCTTCGCTTTCTTCTCGAACATCAGCAGACACAGACCGGCGGTGCTTAACTATTGGGCGGTCGATAAACCGGTATGACCGACGAGACGGTGCTCATCACCGGCTGTTCATCGGGCATCGGGCGCGCCACCGCCCAGTATCTGGTTGAGGACGGGTGGACCGTCTACGCCACCAGCCGTGACGAATCGGATCTCGAGGGCCTCGCCGACGCCGGCTGTCGAACCGACGAACTCGATGTGACCAGCGGCCCCGACATCGACCGCGTGGTCGACCGCATCGTCGATGAAGAAGGGGCAATCGACGTACTCATCAACAACGCCGGCTACGGCCAGTACGGCCCCGTCGAGGGCATCCAGACCGACCGCTTGCACGCACAGTTCGACGTGAACGTCTACGGCCCACATCGCCTGATGCGGGCCGTCCTCCCGTATATGCGCGACGAGGAGTCCGGCACCATCGTCAACGTCTCCAGCGTCGCCGGGCGCATCTCGACGCCCGCCGGCGGTGCCTACTCCGCCTCGAAGTTCGCACTCGAAGCGCTCTCGGATGCTCTGCGCGCCGAGGTGGAGGGCTTTGGCGTCGACGTAGTGCTTATCGAACCCGGACCGGTCGAGACGGAGTTCAACGACCGTGTGAAAGACGAACTCGACGGAGGGACCGAGTACCGCACGGAGTACGAGTGGGTCTATGACATCGTTGAGGACGGCTCGATCGTCGCCGGTGGCGCGCCCATCGCAGTCACGCCCGACCGCGTCGCGGAGACGATTCACGACGCCATCAGCGTCTCGGACCCCAGCGCCCGCTACCCGGTCGGGAAGGTGGCGAAGTACATGTTGTACAGCCGCTTCCTGCCCGACGGCGTGCGTGATTTGGGGTATCGGGTGCTGCGGAAAATCAGCTAGGTGTCGTTCGGTGTTTCGTGTTTGGCGTCCGAATTGAACACGCGACCATTCGTGAGAGCAGCAAGAAAGCCCCAACCGTGAGCGCTCGCGCGGCTTGTTGCGCGCTCACTCCATTCGCGTGCTTATTCCGAGAGAGCAAGCTCTCTCGACGTTCGCCTCACTTCGTTCGTCTTTCGGGACTGAAAGGGGCGAGTGACTCGACGAGCGAGACGACGCAAGCACTGGAGCGAACAAAGTGAGCGAAGCGCGCAGCGAGTCAGAGCCGTCGAGCCACTCGGGGCTTTCTTGCTGTTTTGAACTCCCTTGACTGCAAAACAAACGTGCTGAACTCCTAGTCCTCGATACAGGCGGCAACCACACGCAACAGTTTCTCGCCCTGGACTTCCTCGGCAAAGAGCGGCACGCGGCAGACATCGTGGCCCATGAACAACTCCTGGGAGCGGTCGAGCGCGCCCCGCTGGACCTGCCAGCGCCGCTCACAGAACGCACAATCGGTGTGGTTGGGCGCGACGAACCCCTCGCCCACGTCGGCCACCTCGCTTGGGTCTTGCATTACGCGATTGACGACGACCGTTCCCACGGGAACACCGAACTCACCGAGCCGGTCGAGCAGACGCTCTGACTCCTTGACCGAGAGCTCCTCGGGTACCATGACGACGCGGAAGTCCGTCCGTTCGGGGTCCCGAAGCACTGCCCGGAACTCCTCGATGCGGGCCGAAAACTCCCGCAGGCTGTCGATGCCTTCCTCTGGGTCTGCGTTCTCGTCGCCGAACATCCCAGCCAGCCCCTCCAGCATGCCACCGAGGCGCTCGCGCATGGTCAGAATCTTCCCGACCATCGTATCGAGCATCTCTGGGAGTTCGAGCAAGCGAAGCGTGTGGCCCGTCGGTGCGGTGTCAACAACCACACGGTCGAAACGCGGGTCATCCATATACTCAAGAAGCAGTCGGATTGCGGCGGCTTCGTCCGACCCTGGCATCGAGGAGCCGAGCGGATTGGCGGTGTCACCGCCGAGCAAGCCAGCGAGTGGGTTCTCACTGCCACCGCCCCCACCACCGCCGAAGATACCCTCGTCCAGGGCTTCCTCGGGGTCGATTTCGGCGGCAAAGAGCGGGATATCCTCGCGGATGCGTGCGGGGTTGCTTGGGATTTCAGTTTCGAGGGTATCTGACAGAGAGTGAGCGGGGTCCGTCGAGACGACGAGCGTCGCGGTGCCGTCGCGGGCGCTGGCGACAGCGGTGGCAGCGGCCATCGTCGTCTTGCCGACGCCGCCTTTCCCGCCGTAGAGCACGTACTCGGGCGCGTCGATGCCGTCGGGGACGAGGTCGTCGCTGACATCCTCGACAGTCTCGACTTCGAGTTCCATACCCGTTCGTGGGGGGCGAGGACTTGTGTACCCGTCGAAAAGAAGGACGGCTACGACCGCGAAGAGCGGGCTTCGCGGACATCGGCACCGTCTCTCAGTTTGTCTTCACAGTTCGGACAGACCCGCGGGCCGTCGTACCCCTCCGGTGTGAACACCCGGACATAGCGTTCGGTCACGAACCCGCCACAGTTGTTGCAAACCGGCATCGGTTATACAGGTCCGCTCCCATCTCATAGGCCTTGTGATGTCCTGCCGCACTTGCCGCCAGTAGGCGGCGTTTAGGGCCGGTCCTGTCCGTCCCAGAACGACTCGAGTTGCCCACCGAGGAACTCCGGGGTCAAACGGACGAACTCCCCGCGCTCGCCGGGCGAGAGATACGGATGGACGCTGTGGCGCGCGCCCGCAGTAAAGCGCCGCCCGACGAACGCGCGCACCCCGACTTCGTCGACCCCGCGAATGACCCGCCCGATTGCCTGACGTGCCCGACGGACTGCCGGCACGGTCAGGGCGTACTCGAAGGCCACGTCTTCACCGAAAGCGTCCGCATAGGCCCGGCGAACCGCCCGCACGCGCGGCGAACCGATGTTCACCAGCGGCACGCCGACCACCGCCGCGGTGTGTAATTTCTCGCCGTCGTAATCGACGCCCTCGGTGAGCGTCCCGCGCGTACTCGTTACGAGGGCTTTCCCGCCGCCCCGGAAGAACTGTTGTTTCAGTCGCTCCGTTTCGTCGTTGGCGGAACTCTCGTCGACCAGGACCGGCTTTTCGACGACCGCCTCCAGATAGTCGCCGGCCCACCGCGCCTCCCGGTAGTTAGGCATCGCAATCAGGACGTTGCCCGGCGAGCGTGCTAGCGTCCGCAGGACGTGTGCGTACTCGTCCCTGGTCCGGGTCCACGCCTCGGGGTCGCTGTTCTCGCCAGGGTCGCCGCGATTGCGCGCGGTAAACGGCGTCACGTCGACGGTGAAGCTGGCACGGTTCGCCTCGGGGAAGGGGAGCTCGTACGTCCGCTCGACGACGGGTCGGTCGGCCTGACGGAGTGCCTCCAGGCCGGCGACATCCGAAAAAACATCCAGCGGTTCCAGCGTCGCACTCATCAGGACGCCCCCGCCGAGCCCCTCGAAGACCTCCCGGAGGGAGTCGCCGGGCATGCACTCGAAACAGACCAGTCCCGCGGTGTAGGTGGTCTGCCACGGCCGCTCGACGCCCCGCTCGTCCGCTGGTGAGTACTCCAGTTTTACTTCCCGAAGGTGGCTGGCGTGGTCGCGCTCCCACCAGTGGGCCATATTCGCACCCACCGCGGTCACGACCGGCGTGCGCGTCAACCCGAGTTCGTTGACGGCGTCCTCGACGGCCAGCCCCACCGTCGACAGCGACCGCCAGCGGTCGCCGGTGTAGCCCCGCCGCTGGGCCCACTCGGTCAGTTCGTCCTGTTCGACTGCCTCGGGGTCCCGCAGCGGGACTTCGAGTGTCCGCTCGGGCAGCGCGTCGGTGTTGCCGGCGCGCCATTCAGGGCCGAACTCCTCGGTGAGGTGGTCGGCGACGCGTTCGTCGAGCCACGACAGCACGTCGTCGTAGAACTCCCGTGCGCGCTCGACGGCATCGAGTGGCACCTCATGACTCGCAAGCACGTCCCGGACCTGCTGTTTGTGTTCTGCGGTCTGTCGTGCCCTGGTGAGCAACTGGTCACAATCGTTTCGCGCCCGCTTGAGCGTCGACCGCCCGACACGCTTCGAGAGTGGGTCCCGAACCCGTTCCTCGAGCCGGTGGGCCTCGTCGACGACGACGAAGGTGTTCTCGTCCAGAATCGACTCCAGCAGCGGGCGCGAGTCGGGGTCGAAGAGGTGATTGTAGTTGCCGACCACCACGTCGGCCTCCTCCAGCAGGACGCCCAGCACGCGGTGGGGGCAGGTCCCACGCTCGGTCGCCGCCGGGAGGTACTCGGCGGGGGTGACGACGTGACTGTCGCCGACCGAAAAGTCGACTGGCGAGCCCTTGTTCCGGGCGAACCAGTCGGCCTCGAACGGGCAGTACAGCGGCGTTTCGTCGCCCTCTGTCATCGACTCGGGGGCGCTTGGCTGACTCTCTCGGTAGGGACTCGCCACACCCGCCGTTTCCAGTGCGTTTTCGAATGTCTGCTGACCTGGCTCATCGGGACGAGCATGCTTGGCGAGATCACTCCCTTTCTGTGGGTCCCACCAGATTTCCTCGCTCTCCCCGCCGACCGCGGCGCCCGCGACGGCCCGGTCGTCGCTTTTCTGGTTGCTCTCGACCAGCCTGGCGGTGTTCTCCCGCAGGTCCGTACACCGGTCGTGGGTGCTTGCATCCTCCGGGAAGGCGCCTTCCCGGCCGTACGGACAGAGGTCCCGTTTCCCCACGAGCGAGATGCCGCTCAGGGGGTCGTCCAGCCCGGCGTTCATTGTCCGCAGGTCGTCGACGAACTGCTTGAGTTGCTGTTTGACCGGCGTCACGGCGACGATGCGGTCGTACTCGCCCTGTCGAATCAGGGCTGTGCCGGCGGTTAGCGCGGCCATCGTCTTGCCCGTCCCGCAGGGACCTTCCATCGCGAGATAGCCGTTCGCGCGCCCGACCTGGAGTGCCGACTCGATGGCGTCGGCCTGGTTGTCGTATGGCTCGGCAAAGCCGAAGAGTTCGCGCCACTCGACCTGCTCGGAGTCGGACATGCAGCGGTACTGGGGCGTCGTCGGGTTTGAACCTACGGATTGAATTTAGCGGTTCAACACCGCGTCTTCGAGCCCGGCGACTTCGGTCGTGACCACCTCGCGGTCCGCGTCCGCCACGCCCGCCTCCCGGAGGACGGCGTCAAGATGCTCGGCGACCACTGCCTCGATACCCGATTCGCCGCCAAGGCGCTCGTAGAGCGTCTCTCCCATGGGAGACACTACTCAACTCGGTCAAAAGACGTTGTGGTCTACCCGAAAAATGCCACGAGTCGCTCGGCGGCCGTCTCGACGCGGTCGCTCGTCAGCGAGAAGCGAATCCAGTCGGCACGCGCCTCACCGAAGGCCTCCCCGGGCATCCCGGCGACACCAGCCTCGTCGATGAGCCGCTCGATGTTCTCGAAACTGCCGGAGAATCCGTCGAAGCGTGCCATCACGTAGAACGCGCCTTCTGGCTCGGTGTATGCGGCACCGATTTCATCGAGCGCGTTGGTGAACGCCTCGGTGCGCTCGCGCAGACGAGCGCGCACCGCCTCGTAGTACTCCGGACCAGTGTGTTCAAGAGTGTGCAGGACGACCGCCTGCGCTGGCCGGGAGCCGGTGACGTTCGTGAGCATGTGCCGGGTGCGTGCGTCCTCGATGAGGTCGCCGTTCGGGCCGTCCGGGCCAGGGAAGACGGCGTAGCCGACCCGATAGCCGGTGATAGCCATCGACTTCGAGAAGCCGTTGGTGACGATGCGATTCGGTGAGTCGACGGCCAGCGCCGATTCGAAGCGCCCGGAGTAGTCGAAGTGGTCGTACACCTCGTCGCTGACCAGCAGGGCGTCGCTGGCCTCGGCCACCTTGACCGGCCGCTCGACGGTGTCGTAGTCGTAGGTGACGCCCATCGGGTTGTTGGGCGAGTTGGCGACGATGTCGGCGGTGTCGTCGCTCGCGGCGTCGGCGATGGCCTCCGCATCGGCGTGACTGTCCCCGTCGGCGGGGACGAATGTGGTGTCGGCGCCGATGAAGTTCGCACGCCTGGCGTAGTAGGGGTAGAGGGGTCGGTGAGGAGGATTTCGTCGCCGGACATGGTGTCGAGACCGCCAGCCATCGCGAGGTGGTTGGCCTCGCCGGTGCCGTTTGTGACAATAATCCAGTCGGCGTCGACACCGCGGCGCTTCCCGATTCCCTTGCGGAGGCCGCGGAGGCCGACGCTGGCGGGATACTGGAAGTCTGCGGGGTCGGCATCGGCGTACTCGTGGAGTCCCTCGCGGAGCGCCTCGGGTGGGTCCCAGTCGGGGCTGCCACTGACCATGTCCACCACGTCACGGTCGGCGGCGGCCGCGTGCTGGATGACGCGGTAGAACTGCGGCGTCTCGTAGTCCATGCCCGTCGCTGACGGGCGAGCTACCTGTCTCTTTCCGTTGGGGCGAACAGGCGACACGAACGGCCCACGACACGGTGTGTCACACTATCGCGTTGCGTGCCGTGACACGTCTCAGTGCATGGCCGGGGCTGGCCGCGGGCCCGTATTTGAATCTACGGCGGTGGTGTTTAGTTTGGCAACCGAGTGGTGAGAATAGCAAGAAAGCCCCGAGTGTCTGTCTCACGGCTCACTCCGTTCACCGCCGACCAGACCGAGAGCCTCACTCCGTTCGGCTCCCGCGGGACCCGGTGCGCTCGCTGCCTCCGGAACTCAGAGATCTCCGGGAGTGAGCGGAGCAAAGCTCCGCGAGCTACAGAAGGGCTGCGCCCTTTCGAACCACGGTCCTCACCCCGTTGCGGTGTCTGCTCATGGCGCGAAGCGCCGTCTGCTCGCGGGCCGTTGGCCCGCTTGC
>CAZOQK010000128.1:0-6902 GCA_964581735.1 uncultured Halobacteriales archaeon
CGCCGACGCCGTTGAGTTCGTCGCCGTCGCTCGCAGCCTGCATGTACAGCGTCTTGCCGTCACGGGCGCCGTTGACGACCGCGACCGGAAGGGAAACGGGACTGCCGTCTCGGGCTTCGCCGACCGCGAGACGGCCGGTGTCGACCTCGCCGGGGGCGGCACTCGCCGAACCGAAACTCGTCATTACACGTATTGGACGGGTCCACCGTCTTTAGCGGTTCGATACCGGTCGGGGCGCGCACAATCGACGCGACTATTGGGCGCTCGCCCATACGATCGGGTGTGCCATCGACGGAAGACCAGCCCGGCGGTCGGGCCGCGCTCGTGGAAGCGCTCCACGTCCGGCAGAATTTAAAGCGGGGTGTGGCCGCAGGTGTCGCCTTCACCGCGGCTATCTTCCTGTTTTTCATCGTCCTCGCACCGACCACGGTACGGTCGCCGCTGTATTACATCGCGCTGGCGTTCGTGCTCGCGATGGCCTCAAGCGGGCTCGCGGCGGCCCTGCTCGTCATGGTCCGGGCCTACCGGCTGACGAAGGAACTCTAACCGGCGAGGTCGGCCAGGCGGTCGGCCCCGGCACGAGTCCCCTTCGCGAGGATGATGTCACCGGCCCGGAGCGGCGTCTCCGGCCCCGGGGAGATGTCCCACTCGCCGCCCTCGTCGTCGGTGTGGCGGACCGCGATAACGCGCATCCCCGTCTCGGTTTTGACCTCCTTGCTCCCGAGCGTCGTGTCGGCAAGTTCGCTCCCCGAGGTGACCGCCAGCCGGACGATGACCTCGTCGCTCTCGTAGACCGCCTCGCGGACGACCGGATGGGTCGAGAGGCCCCGCAGAACCCCTTCGCTGATTTCGAGGGCAGCGTCGGAGATGACCTCAGTGCTGGTCGCGAGCTGGACGAGCCCGCGCAGTGAGACGGGGTCCCCGACGCGGCCGGCGGCGCGGAGCGTCCAGGCCTCAAAGCGGGATTTCAGCGCGTCCACTTCGGCTTCGAGTTCGAACACTTCCTCGGCGACATCCCCGGAATCGAAGAGAATCGCACCGTAAGCCAGGTCGACCGCGAGTTCGCCCATGTCTTTCATCAGGACGATGGAGTCGACGGCGCGGTCGAGGTCCGAGGACTCGCTGTCGACGGGGTCGGGGGCTTCGTAGGAGTCGCCGGTGGCGTCGGCATAAACGTCGGCGATACCGGCTTCGGGGCCGCGAAAGAGGACCACGTCACCCGCGGCGAGGTTGGTGGCGGCGTCGGGGTTGAGCAGCCAGTCGTCGTCACGGCGGATGGCAAGAGCGCGGACGCCGGTCTCGGTTTCGAGGTTCGACCCGCCAAGGGTCGTGCCGACGAGCGCCGAGTCGGAGACGATTTCAGCGCGAACGAGCGTCTCCATGGCCTCGGGGAGGGCGACGCGCATCTCGGTGGGGAGACCGATGTCTTCGAGGACGATTTTGGCGATGTCGCCGGCGGCGTCGCTGATCTTCTCGGCGGCCCCGACGATGCCGAGAACGGGCGCGAGCGCCTCGGCGTCGTTGGGGTTGCGCGCGGCCATGAGGATACTCATGCGGGCGCGCAACTGGAGGACATCCATCTTCGCCTCCAGCGCGAGCACCTCCTGGGCCACGTCGTCGCTGCCCAGGAGGACGGCGGAGTACGAGAGGTCGATGAGCAACTCGGCGGTGTCTTTCATTTCCGCTAAGAGCTCCTTGACGCTTTTGGGTTCGTACTCCACCTCGTCTGCGGCCATGCCCCATCTCGGTCGGCCCCGTGCAAAAACGTTGCCCGGACGCACGCTCCACGGGACCGAATGCCGTAGTCACGTCGACAACGCTGCGTGTTGATTTACATTCGTTTACTTCTGTGAGTTTCCTGGGACGCGCTTACAAAAATTGCGCGCTAGCGTGCCCAGGCCGCACGGCACAAATGGTAATGTTTTTTCCTGCACGTGGAAAAGTCGGTGGTATGTCCGACGAACTCAAGAAGGGATTGCGGGGCGTTCTCGTCGCCGAGTCCAGCATGAGCTACATCGATGGCGACGCGGGACGACTCGTCTACAACGGCTACGACATCGAAGACCTCGCACAGAACGCGAGCTTCGAGGAAGTGCTGTACCTGCTCTGGGAGGGGCATCTCCCCACACGGGAGGAACTTGACGCCTTCGCCGAGCCGATGGCGAGCGAGCGTGCCATCGGCGAGGAGACCCTGGAAACGCTGCGCATTCTCGCCGAGGAGGACGAAACCGCGATGGCCGCCCTCCGTTCGGGCGTCTCGACGCTGTCGGCCGACGAACCCGAAGACGACGCCGACCCGGAGGACCTTGACGCCGCCCAACGCAAGGGCCGTCGCATCACGGCGAAGATTCCGACTATCCTCGCCAACTACGACCGCTTTCGCCGCGGCGAGGACACCACCGAACCCCGTGAGGACCTCTCTCACGCCGGTAACTTCCTCTATATGCTGACCGGCGAGGAGCCAAGCGACGTGGCCGAGGAGACCTTCGACATGGCGCTTATTCTCCACGCCGACCACGGCTTCAACGCCTCGACGTTCACGACGCTGGTCATCTCCTCGACGCTCGCGGATGTCTACTCGGCGATTACGGGCGGTATCGGCGCACTGTCGGGCCCGCTCCACGGCGGCGCGAACCAGGATGTCATCGAGGCGCTGCTCGACCTCGACGACAGCGATATGAACGCCGTCGAGTGGGTCAAACACAAGTCCGACTCCGGCGAGCGCGTCCCCGGCTGGGGCCACGGCGTCTACAACACCAAAGACCCCCGGGCGAAAATCCTTCAGCACAAACTCGAGGACCTCACCGAGGAGGACGGCGAGACCAAGTGGCTCGACTACACGACGGCCATCGAGGACTACCTCACCAACGAGAAGAACCTGCCCGAAAACGGTATCGCCCCGAACGTCGACTTCTACTCCGGGTCGGTCTACTACAAGCTCGGTATCCCGGTCGACATGTACACACCCATCTTCGCGATGTCCCGGGTCAGTGGCTGGGTTGGCCACATCCTCGAATACACCGAGGACAACCGCCTCATCCGCCCACGCGGTCGCTACATCGGCCCCATGGACCAGGACGTCACTCCTATCGACCAGCGATAGACTGCTGCCGCTGAGTCGTCGGCGTTTTCTACGGTCGTCACTCCGAAGAGCCACGCTGTCGGGCGCATCTCCAGCTGAAACGAAGGGGTTTGTGAGCCGTTATCAAAAGCGGCGTGAGTTACTATGGCGGCGGATCTGACCCGTCGGGGACGCCACGGCCCTGGTGAAAGTCACCGGCCCAGTTGCCGACCCAGATATCATAGTTGGTGAGGTAGGGCGCGCCGGCAGTGTCGAAGCTGTCGTCGGTGACCGACCACTCGCCACTCGCGGTGTCGTACTCGGTTTCGGCGTTGTAGACGGCGGCCTGGACGCTCCGTGCCGCCGGCCTCGGGCGGGAGCGGCGGTTCGTTCTCACGACCACCGACGGAGGGCTGGCGCTGGGCACGCTGGAGCCGCCCGGTATTGAACGTCGCGTCGAAAAAGCGCGCGGAGGTGTCCTTGATACCGCCCATTCCGGGGACGGTGTCGGCGGCGTTGATCCCGCCGGTGATGTCGCCGGCGTCACGGGCGGTGATGGTGTAGGTGTCGTCGCCCTCGCCGGAGGCAGAGGTGCCAGCGTCCCCGTCCCACAGCTGGTCGGTTATGTAGCCGACGACATCCGCGGCAGTATCGGTGTAGTCGACGCCGTCTGACTGTGAGGCCCAGAGCAGCCCCTGGGCGACGATGCCCTGGGTCGCGGCCTGGTTCGGGACCCCGTTCCGGACTTTGCCGTTGCCGGCGAGGTTGTCCTCAATGACGCCTGCGAGACCGTTCGCGTAGTCGGCGGCCGCGTTCAGCTGGTCGCTGGTGCCGGCCTGTGGGCCGTAGTAGCCGACGGCACCGAGCATGAGCCCGGCAGAGCGGGTCGATTCCTGGGACACCACGGTTTCCGGGCTGAAGAGGTCCATCGTCGCCGACGCCACGCCGTCGGTGATACCCTGAATCCCGACCGGCGGGTCGAAGACGGCGTCGGCACCCGCTTCCTTCGGGAGGAGCGGCCGGGGGTTGACGTAGCCGAACCAGCCGTTCTGTGCGAGGCTGTTCATATCCGAGAGGAACTCGAAGCTATCGCCGCGGGTGAGTGCGCCGTTGCCCCGTGAGCCGCCGACGAGGATGGCGGCGTTGATGCCGACCTGTGCCGGCGTGGCGAGCAGTTGGGCGCGGAACTTCGGGGCGACATCGGCCGGCAGGATGTCGAAGTGCGCCTGAAAGTTCTTCGCCCAGGTCACGCCCTTGAGGTGTGTCCAGCCGACCGACGACGGGCTGGCGATGCCGGAGGACTCGGATTTGTCCCAGGCGAGCGTTGAGGCGTCGGGCCGGCCCGAGCCGTCGTCGAAGACCGGCTGTTGGGTGAAGTGTGGGTCCCCCTCGGTGAACGACGCCAGCGAGAGATTGGGGTTGGCGATTGGTGGCCGGTCGGTGTCGGCGTTCTCGATGATTGCGGGGAGGCGCTTGTCGCGGAGCTGTTCCATCTGGTCGTTCAGCGGGAACGGGACGCCGTTGCTGCTTACCGCGATGTTGGTACTCATACTACGGAGCGAGTACCAGTAGGAATCGAACGTTGCGGCCTGCCAGTCGTACTCGCGGGTCCGCTGGCTGCCACTGCCGGGCTGGCCGACGACGACAGCGCCCCGCATCCCCACTCCGCGGTGTGGGTCACAGTAGTACGTGTGCGTGCCCTCGCTCTCGAAGACGTGCTCGTAACTGCCCGACCCGGTGGGGTCACCCGAGCGGAAGACATCGTCGGCGGCGACGATGTTGTGGCTGCCGCCGCTGCCGGTCCACTCCCACGTCACTGTGGTCCCGGGGTCGACCCAGACGGCGGGCGAATCGAAGGCGAAGGCGCCGACGGTCGTCCCGTCCGTGGTTTCGGTCCCCGGAGGGCCTGCACAGCCGGCCAGTGTACCGACGGCGGTCAGACCGCCGAGGCGGAGGAATCTGCGTCTGGTTTCGTCCATAACAATCCGGGCTACCGGGGCAACGGTTCAACGTAGCTCGCTATCGTACGGCGGTTACACGAGTGGCGCGGGCTTTATTTCGGGGAGCGTCGGGACAGTATAGACCCTGGCCGGTTGGGCACGTGTGTGCCGGGGACGGACACGCGGGCGCGGAGCCAAGACTGAATAGCGTCGGCAAAAAATAGCCGTTAATGAGCGACCCACTCGTCGTCAACGCGGGCGAGTACGGCACGGAGGCGTTGCTGGAGCGACTGGAGGGGGGCCAGCGCGTCGTCGTCCGGACGGAGTTTCTCGGCTCGGAACACGAGGTGACGCTGCGCCACGATGGGGAGACGTATTATTGTGATACGCCGACGACGCTGCACAAACACGAGACGGCCGACGGGATGCGGGAGTGTCTGGAGACCCAGGGGTACGGCCGCGAGTAGAGAGAGTGTGTAAGCCGGGGGTTTATTCTCGCAGCCACACAAAACAGGGTATGCCCACGTCCGACCCCTCCCCCGAGCGGTTTCGGGAACTGATGCTCGACGATGAACCGGGCTTCGGGGATATCCTCGCGTGTGTCTTCGGCATCCAGCGCCACGAAGCACGTACCTACCAGACGCTCCTCTCGAACCCCGGCAGCACCGTCGAGGAACTGGCGGCGGCACTCGACCGGGACCGGAGCAACGTCAACCGCTCGCTGTCGACGCTCCGCGAGAAGGGGCTGGCCGGGCGCCAGCGCCGGCTGCTCGACGGTGGCGGCCACGTCTATCAGTATTCGCCGACACCGCTGGAGGACGCGCGGGAACTGATGCACGAGACGTTAGACGAGTGGACCGCATACGTGCATGGGCGCATCGATGAGTTCGGGGAAAGCGAGGACGTGCGACCGTAGGAACACGGCCTCGACGTGGTGGACGCTGGCAGAAGGGTCACTGACGGGAGCGGTGAAATCCGGACAGTCCGATGGGGTTCAGTCGCCGCCGGGTCGCCGTCTCGGGTGTCGAACCATCGCTGGCGGACCCGGGCGAGGTGTCCGGCCTGGGTGAAGTCTACTATCTCGACGGGACCTACCGCGTGGTCGTCGTGAGCGAGCGCAGGACCGTCGACAACGTCGCGATACCGTTCGTACACAGCTGGGCGCAGGGTATCGGGCTGGCCTGGCTGGTCGGGCTCGGCTCGTCGCCGGGAAGGGGCGGTGGGGGGCAGTTCGGGCGTGGCTCGCGGGCCTGCGCGAAGGGGACTGAGGCGTTCAGGGGCGGGGAGCAACCGGCCCACTTTTGACCACCCGGTCCATGGTGCCCGGTAATGAGCAATCTGCAACTGACGGCCGAAGAGCCCGCCGTCGCCGACGACGGGGTCTGGCTGTCCTGCATCGAGTGTGGGGAAGCCTTCGCCCCCTTCGAGGAGGTCCGCTACACGTGTGACGACTGTGACGGGCTGCTCGAAGCCCGGTACAGCGACCTGCCGACGTGGGATGACTTCGAGGGCGAGCGCCAGGTCTGGCGCTACTCGGCGGCCCTGCCCTTCGAGGAGGGGGTCTCCCTGCCGGAGGGTGGGACACCGCTGCACGACGTGCCGCGACTGGAGGAGGACATCGGGCTCTCTCGTCTGCGCGTAAAACACGAGGGCATGAATCCCTCGGGGAGTTTCAAGGACCGCGGGATGACCGTCGGCGTCCGCGTCGCCCAGGAAGTCGGCGTCGGGCGGCTGGCGTGTGCCTCGACGGGCAACACCTCGGCCGCGCTGGCGGCGTATGGCGCCCGCGGCGGGATGGAGACGCTCGTCCTGCTCCCCGCGGGGAAGGTCGCCGCGGGGAAGGTCGCACAGGCCAGCCTCCACGGCGCGCGCATCCTCGAAGTCGACGGCAACTTCGACAC
>CAZOQK010000129.1:0-6763 GCA_964581735.1 uncultured Halobacteriales archaeon
CGTCGAACTCCGCCTCGAAGTAGACGCCCTCCTTGCCCGGCAGAACCGCCCCGTCGCCGATGTCGTGTACCTCAGTGACCGATACCATAGACCCCACGTCCTCGTCGACGCGCCCCTCCAGTTTGTCCTGGAGCAGGCGCTTGACGAGGCCGGGCGTCACGTCCGCCAGATGCCCCGGCGGAACCTCAACCGTATCGCGCAGTGTGACCCGTTTGTACATTAGTTAGTGATGCCGAGTTTGTTCTTCCCCCGTAAACTAATTACTGATACGCCTGCGTCGTGTAGACGCTGTTGTAGGGGGTTGTCGTTCGTCACGACGTGTGTCACGCCATCTGCCTGTGCCAACTCCACGACCGCGTCGTCGGCGTACGACGCCGCGGTGTCCCGGATACGAACCCGCCTGAGTAGGTCGAGTCCGACGCTGGCGGCCGTCGCTTCCTCGCCTGCGCCGTCTGCGAGTTTTGCGAGTTCGTCGTGGACCGGCTGGGGTGTGACAGCATCGTACTCCCCGAGCAGTCTGTCGAGTTCCTCGAACACCCGCACGTTACATTCGACGGGCATCATCAGTGCGTTCGTATCCAGGGCGACGCTCATTCCCGAAGCGTCCCGAAGCCGATGAGTCGCCAGCGCGCGCCGACGCGGCGGTTGATTGCGATTTTGACCCCCGGCTCGGCGCAGACGGGGCGTTTCAGCGCCACCTCACACTCGCCGCTGCGGGCGCTGGTGACCGACCCGACCGTCGTCGCGGTGCCGACTGTGAGCATCAGCGGTTCCCCGGTCGAAATCTCCTCGACATCCTCTTCCTCGGAGTCGGCGCCGACGATGCGGTCCAGCAGTTCCACGTCCATCGTGAACTGCTCGTGGACCGGCGGGAGGGTGCCGGGCGGGCCGGCGACCTGTCCCGCGAGTGCGTCGCCTTTCGTAATCGCGGGGTCGAGGCCGGTCCCGACGCCCAACAGCCCACCGGGCGTGGCCGTCTCGACAGGGTTGCCCCCGGCCTGCAGCGACCGCACCGTCGTCTCGACGGGGCGCCACTCGGTCTGGCCGCCCTCCTCGATTTCCCGGCCCGGCTTGAGTTCGATGTCGTCGTCGGCTTTGAGTTCGCCCGCGACGAGCGACCCACCGAGCACGCCGCCGGCGAGGTCCTCCCAGGTAGTGCCCGGGCGGTTGATGTCGAAGCTCCGTGCGACGAGCATCTCGGCGTCGGCGTCGGAGTCCCGGTCAGGCGTCGGAATCTCCTCCTCAATGGCCTGCATCAGCAGGTCCATGTTAACGCCCTGCTGGGCGCTGATTGGGACGATGGGCGCGCCCTCGGCGACGGTGCCCGAGACGAACTCCTGAATCTGCTCGTAGTTTCGCTCGGCCTGCTCGCGGTCGACGAGGTCAACCTTGTTCTGGGCGATGACGATATTGTCGATGCCGATGATGTCAAGCGCCATCAGGTGTTCTTCGGTCTGTGCTTGCGGAACCGGTTCGCTCGCCGAGATGACGAGCACGGCACCGTCCATGATAGCCGCACCCGACAGCATAGTGGCCATGAGCGTCTCGTGGCCGGGTGCGTCAACGAAGGACACTGTCCGGAGCACCTCGCTTTCGGTGCCGTCCGGACATTCCTCCTCGACAGTGTACCGCTCCGGTTCGTCCATGTCCGGACAGTGTCGGAACGTCGCGTCGGCGTAGCCCAGACGGATAGAGATACCGCGTTTCATCTCCTCGGAGTGCTGGTCCGTCCACTGGCCGGAAAGCGCCTGCACGAGAGTCGTCTTCCCGTGGTCGACGTGGCCGACGAGCCCGATGTTTACCTCCGGTTGCTTGTTGTCTGTCATCTCGACAGTAATCCTGGTAGGGATTCGCCCCCTGCCGGTGATAAACCTACTGTTTGGGCCGCGGGGCTCGCGGGACGCGACCAGCAGGCGGCGACGCACCGGTCCCCGTTCACGGACCGAGCCGTCGGACTGAAACCAGTTGCCGTCGAAGCCGTGGTATGAGAAACAGCGACGCGAGCGACGAGTGGGCTGACCGACTCCGCGCCAAGCGCGAGGAGAAGGACCGCTTTCTCGCCGAACACCGCCAGTCACCGATTCCACCCGACGAGCGCGACGACTTCGACGGCCTCGATTATTTCGACCCCGACCCCGACTACCGCGTCGAGGCCACCGTCGCCGTCCACGACGACCCCGACCCGGTCACGATGGACACCAGCGACGGCCGCGAGATGCGGTATCGCCGCGTCGTCATCTTCACGTTCGACGTCGATGGCGAGGAACACACGCTCGCGGGCTACAAACAGGCGGGTGAGGAGGGCGACACCATCTTCGTCCCCTTCAGAGATAAGACAACCGGCCAGCAGACCTACAAGGGCGGCCGGTATATGGAACTGGAACCGGACCGCGACCTGACAGAGGGCGATACCGTCACCATCGATTTCAACGTCGCGTACTCGCCGTTCTGTGCCTACAGCGAGACGTTCTCCTGCCCGCTCCCGCCCGAAGAAAACTGGCTGGAGACGATCATCGAGGCGGGCGAACAGACGCGGTGAGCGCGCCGTATCAGACAGCCGGGTGGTCGCTCACGACGTGACCGTTTCACCGCTCGTGCTGTCGAGTTCGTGCAGCGGGATGTCGCCCGAAATCTCGATTTCGTCGTACCACAGCCGCGGTTGTTTGGCGTTTCCGGCCTGATTCAGTTCGATGAGTCCGTAGTCCGCCAGTTCGGTGACGTTCTGGGTCACCTCGGGCGGGTGACGGTCGACGAGACGTGCGAGTTCGCGGATACTGTCCGGCTCGTGCTCGCCGATGGCTTCCAGCAGTTCCAGATTCGTCGGGCGGAACATCCGGCCGAACGTCTCCAGGCTCTCGACGACGAGCTGGGAGGGTTCGGACGCGGCGTCGCCTCCCTCGTCCAGCGTGTCGAGCGTCTGTCTCAGGTCGCTCCGGTCCGGTCCTGTGCCGATGTAGACGTGTAGCGTTCGGGTCATGGTGGGATTTTGTGGGCGACGATTACGGCGGCCAGTCGGCGCGTTTCCCCGGCGGCAGTGCAGCACGCCACGCGTCGTACAACGCCGTCAAACCGGGAAACTCGATTTCGTAGACGGCAGACCCGATGTGGAGTTCGTGTGGGCCGTGGTGGTTGTCGAACCGGATAATCGGGTGTTCCACACCGGCTTCGCCGTAGTGGAAGGCGTACTTGATGCCGTCGGGATACTGTTCGGATGGCGGGACCGAGAGTATCCGCACCCGCGCAACCGTGCCGTCGTCGTAGGCCGTCCCCTCGTCACGAACGACTGTGACATCGCCGCCCATCTCGTGTTGTTAGTACTAACCCTAACGAAATAAGTGTTAGGACAAACCCTAACGGAGGTAGGAGCCGAGACACTCCCGTCGCCGCGACGTTTTTGTTCGCGCTCGCCAACCACAGGCTGTGTCGGAGCTGGCGTTCGAGCTCGCGCTGTCGGCTCATCTCGAACAGCGCCGCGAGGCCATCCTCAGCCGCCAGCTCGGGGCCAGCGTCCACGGTCGGCGCGTCCTCGATACCATCGTGGTGGAACCCGGCCCGGATTTCGAAGAACGCGCGGCGATTACCAGCGCGACCATTCCACCGGCGGCCATCGAGGGCCCGGCCGGGCCCGGAGCGGCGACGTTCTGGAAAGACGCCGTCGACACCCACCCCGAGCGCGTCCGGGAGGTCATCGAGCGGGCCGTCGGTATCGGCTTTTTCGAGCGCGAACGCCGCTCGGGCCGCCAGTACGTCCGACAGACGACCCGCTATCCTGACGACTGGTTCGACCGCATCGTCGGCATCGAGAACAAACCCGACCTCGAACGGCCGGGTGCACTCAGAACCCAACTGCTGACCGACGTAGAACTCGGGCTCGTGGACGAAGTCGTGCTCGCGACCGCATCACACGTCACCGGCGCGCACTTAAATCGCATCCCCGACGCGGTCGGCGTCTGGCGGTTCGACTCGGGGACGGGCGAGCGCGAGGTACTCCGGGAGCCGACGCCGCTGCCGACCGGTGAGGCAGGTGTCGAGCTTATCGAACGCGGGAGTGCCCGCACCGAGATCCGGATTGCCACCGCCGAGGAGAAACGCCGCGCGCGCCGTCGCGTGGCTGAACGGGCCTACGGGAAAGGGTGGCGAACCCTTGGGATGCCGGCCTGTGCCCGCGTCGACCCCGACAACGGCTTGCCGTACTGCCCCTACCGGGAGCGGGTAGTCCGCCCAGCGAGTGACTGTGGCGAGGGGTGTGGCGGGTACGACCCCGCCGACCCGCCCGACAGCGAGGGTGACACCCTGCGCGCGGCGCGAACGCCGTGGGTGGCAGACCCCGAGGGTCGCCGTCGTCGCCAGAGCGGGCTGGACCGCTATCTGTAGCTACTCTGTGCCGAGATACGACTCGATGGTATCGGAGTAGAACGCGAAGACGACGTAGACAGCGGCGAAGATGACGGCGAAGAGCCCCACTTCGACCGGATTCACTGTCCCCCGCATCACGAACGAGATAGCGGCGTAGGCCCCGGCGCCAATGACGACGATGAGGCCGAGCGCAAGGAGCGGGTTCTGTTCGATGATGTCGTCCGATTCCTCCATACGTTGTGGCACGCCACCCAGTGTCAAACAGTGTGTCCCAAACTGGTGTGGGTCGCCCGTGGCCGTCAGTTCGCTTCCGAGAGCCAGCCGGGCTCCTCGACGCTCGTCGACCCGACCGCCGAGAGCGTCGTCGTCGCGTCGATGCTCGCCGACCCACCCTGCGTGATGACGGTGTACGCGATGTCGACCTGCCGGACGACGCCGTCACTGTCGACGGACAGCGAGCCGCCGGCGTCCTCGACAGTGGTGTTAGCGCCGAGTCCGAGGGTCTCCTTGTCCGGGTCGCCCGTCAGCGAGTACTCGGTGACAGCGACGCCGCCGACCTCACCCTGTCCGGTCTGTTCCCAGGCGAAGCCGTCGATGATGCCGGTGTAGTTCTGTGCGAACCGTTCGGTGTCGACCGGCCGGATACCACCGAACTGCTGTGCGGTGCCGGTCTGCTGGTCGTATCTCGGCTGGCCGCCAGCAGTCTGTTTGCGGTAGGAGACGTTCCCCGCCGTGTAGACAACGGTGGTGCGGTTCTGCGTTCCGGCACTCCCCTCGACAGTGTCGGCCCGGTTCCGGATGCCACGGTCCGCAGCGAGGTTGACCCGCAGGCTCGTCTCGCTGGCCGAGGTCTGGGTCTGATTTCCGGTGGTCTGTGTGATGGTTGATTCCGTTTCGAGGGTGAACGACCCCTCGCTCTCGACGGCATCGCCGGTCGCGCCCGTCAACGTCTTTCCGTCGAGGTCGGCCCCGGCGACGCCATAGCCCGGCCCGCTTGCGTCGGTGGGTCCATCGCTGGTGCCATCGGCGCTGTCGCCGGTGAGACCGCTACACCCCGCCGTCGCGACCAGCAGTGCCACAGTCGCTGTCAACAACAATCGCTTCAGTCGCGTCCGTTTCATACCAGAGCCTGCAGCAGGCGACCCAAACGACTGTCGGTCCCGGACTACAACACGAACCGCTCGCCGTCGACGGCCAAGTCCTCGCCGAAGGCCTCTTCGGGCGGGGCGAAGTGCGAGACGTGGACGAGCCGGTACTCCTCGGCCCCGAGATCGGCCGCGAACGCCCGCGCGCCCTCGAAGGTCATGTGCTTCGTCCCGAACGTGCGGGGTACGCCGTTGCTGTCGTGGTGTTTCCCGCCCAGACGGTGTTTCTCACAGAAGGCCGCGTGGACGATGCCGTCCACGAGCAGGAGGTCGGGGTCCCGGAGGGTATCGCGTGACCGCTCGGGGACCCCGTAGCTCGTATCGCCGGAAACCGAGAGGGTCGTACCCGTCTCCCGGTCCTCGATGACGAGGCCATAACAGACCAGCGGGGGGTGGTCGACCGGGACGAGCCGGCACTCGAAGCCCGCCGCCTCGAACGGTTCGAACGGTGACTCCGGGAGAACTTCGACGGCACCGAGGTAGTCGTACTGGTTGGCGACGGTTTTGACGACACTCTCGCCGGTCTCCGGGTCCGTCCTGTTTGCGGCGTGGACGGGAATCGAGCGGGTGAGCCGGAAGACGTTACCAAGACCGTGGAGGTGGTCGAAGTGGATGTGCGTACAGACGACGGCGTCGGGGACCGGGAGGCCTTCGCGGAGGAGCTGTTGGCGAAAATCCGGGCTGGCGTCGACGAGCAGGCTCTCGCCGGTGCGTTCGTTGTGGACGTGAACGGAAAAGCGGGTGCGCTCGACGCCGCGCTCGCGAGCGGCCTCGCAGGTGGCACAGTCACAGCCGACGGTCGGCGTCCCGGTGGTATCGCCCGCCCCCAGCAGTGTCACTTCCATCACGTCGGGAGAAGGACTCGGCGGGCTAAAGTGCGTGGGTCGGGGTCAGTGGTCGTGGTCGTGGCCGTCATCGGAGAAGTCGCCGCCGCCGGCGACGAGTGCGTCGTGGTCACCCTCTATCATGTCCATATTCTTGAGCGTGTCGCGCTCTTCGAAGCCTTCGACGGCGTCGATGAGGTCCTGCTGGGTCAGCGTCGTCCGCTCCTCGGTGAGTGCATCAAGTACCGCCTCCCGGAGTACCAGCCGGAGGTCACTCCCGGTGAGACCCTCGGTGATGTCGGCGACGGCGGCAGGGTCGAAGTCCAAGATGTCCATCTCGCGGGTGACGACTTCGAGGATATCAGAGCGCATCTGCCGGTCGGGCTTAGGGAAATTGACGATTTCGTCGAAGCGCCGCCACGCCGCGGCGTCTAACTG
>CAZOQK010000130.1:0-6763 GCA_964581735.1 uncultured Halobacteriales archaeon
GTCGAGCAGGTCGCCGGCTTTCGATGCCGTTCCGAGTTCGCGGGCCAGCGCGCCGTCGAGCAAGTCGAGCAAGCCATTCACGAAGACCAGAACCGCACCGACGAGATACAACGCCGGTGTCCCCTGAGCGAAGTAGAAGGCTCCGCCCGCCGCGACAGCGACGGCGAACGCGAGCGTACTGACCGCGTTCGGCGTCAGGCCGAGGCGAGCAGCCCCACTGACAAAGGGGACGATGAGGCGGCCGGCCACCGAGCGGAATCTATCGAGTGTCATAGATACTCGACGAACGACACTGTGCCCGCGCTCGGTTCGCGCTCGCCAGTCAGGACCGCTTCGATGGCGTCGGCGACCGATTCCGGGCTGCGGTCCGTGGTATCGATTTCGTAGACTGCGTCCTCGTCGTAACGGTTGACCGTCTCCGAGAGGATGAGGTCAAGCGCCTCGCTCTCGGCGTTTTCCGCCGCCGAGTCGGCGGACTCATCCCGTGCGGTCAGTCGCGATTCGAGTGTGTCTGGCCGACACCGCAAGACGACAACGCGGTCGGCGTCAAACAGGTGAGCGAGATGGGACTCGAAGAGCACGTCCTCACGGCCGCCGAGCCACTCCTCCAGTGCGTCCACATCTGCCACCAGTGTCCCCCGGTCAGCGTCGTGACCGCTCGTCAGCCCCTCGCTCTTGATAACATCGTTGAGATGTATCACGTCGAGGTCCGTCCCGACGGCGTCCACGGCGGTCGTCTTCCCAGTGCCAGGTGTGCCGGTGACGGCGACGCGCATCAGGACAGCACCTCGTTGAGCACCGAGACGGCGCGTTTCGTCCCCTTACGCGTCCCGCAGGTAATCCGGACGCAGTCGTCCAGCCCGAACGAGGAGCAGTCACGGATGATGACACCCTCACGCTGGGTGGCATCGGCGACCGCCGCGCCGTCGCCGACCGCCGCGAGGACGAAGTTTCCGCCACTCTCGTAGGTCGGCGCGTCGAGGTGTTCGTGCATATACTCGCGCGCCCAGCGGGCCGTCTCGACGGTCTGTTCGACGTGTTCGTCGTCATCGAGCGCGGCCAGACCCGCACGACAGGCCAGTGAGTTCACCGCAAAGGGCGTGTTCACCCGCTTGTAGGCGTCAGCCCACCCCTCGGGGACGAGCGCGTAACCCAGGCGTAGTCCCGCAAGGCCGTATGCCTTCGAGAAGGTCCGGAGGATAGCAGCGTCGTCGCGCTCGTCGAGCAGCGACCGGGCGACCGGGGCTTCGGTGAACTCGGCGTAAGCCTCATCGATCAGCACCAGCGTCTCCTCGTCGGTTTCGGCTGCGACGGTCTCGATATCGTCGAGTGCCATCTCCGACCCGGTCGGGTTGTGCGGCGTCGTCACGTAGACGAGACGGTGGCCGTCGTAGCTGTCCAGCACTGCCTCGGGGGTCTGTGCGAAGCCCTCGGCGCGGTCGAGCCGATACGAATCGACCTGTGCATCGCGGTATCGGGCGCTCATCTGGTAGTACGCGAAACCGGGTTCGGGCACCAGCACGCGGTCGCCGGGGTCGATGAACGCCCGCGCCAGATAATCGAGTACGCCGTCGCCGCCGGGTGAGAGCCACACCTGCTCGGCGGCCACGTCCCACTGCTCGGCCAGCGCGTGCGAGAGGTCCGTATGCTCGGCTTTCGGGTAGGTGTGGACGGTCGGCGCGGCGTCCCGGATCGCCTCGACGGCGGCGGGACTGGGGCCAAAGGGGTTCTCGTTCGAGGAGAGTTTGACCAGCTCGTCGGGGTCGAGTCCGAGTTCGCGGGCGACTTCCTCGACCCCTCGTCCGGCCCGGTATGGCGTGTGAACGGAGAGGTCCCGTGGGTCCATAGCCGAGGAAAGCGGGCCGTGTCCCTTAAGCGTGCTCACCTGTGCCGAGGAAGAAACGGTTTTTTGCTCGCACGTCGGAGCGTCAGTAGGGCGTGTGGCCTAGTGGACAAGGGCGAGGGGTTCCTAACCCCTAGAGCGCGGGTTCGAATCCCGTCACGCCCGTACCGTGTGGCGAACGTCAGTGAGCCGCCGTTTCGGGCAAAGGGAGTCGAATCACGCGAGACAAACGAAGTGAGTCTCGCACCGGGTTCGAATCCCGTCACGCTCGCAAACGCTTTGCGTCTGCTCAGTCCCGTCACGTTCGCAGCGGCGCTGGCTCGGCTCGGTCCCGCCGCGCTCGTGGCAACGAGTTCAAATCGGGTCGAGCGTCCCCTCGTCGTCACGCATGAGGTTCTCGGTGTCCTCGTCTCTGGTCTGTTCCTGATTCTCGATGTTTTCGGCGGCCTCACGGGCCTGATTTTGCAGTTGGTCGACCCGTGGCACGTCGGTGACGTTCGAGAGGAGAACGACAGCCGCGAGGCGCTCGGCATCCGGTCGTGGGTCGTCACCGCCGTCGTCGGGCCAGCCCGGGGACTTTTATTACAGGGTGGCCTCTTTCAGGCCAACTGCCCCTTCGGGCCGTCGGTGACAATGAGGAGAGAGACACGCGCACAGTCGGGCCTTGACAGGCTGATCGTGTTTATCATGTTCCTGGTCGTACTCGTCGCAATCACACCCTTAATGTTCGAACTCGGCGGCGTCGATCTGCGAGCCGGAACGAGCCAGGACACGACGCCGGCACCCACGCCGGAGCCGGCCGACCCTGGCGTGGTCGTCCTCGGGGCGACGGGCGAGACCGGTGGGTTCGGCGACGATACGGTGGGCATCGTGCGTGTCGTTGTCACGAGAAACGGCACCGGCCCGGCGGTCAATGCCGCGTCTGTGACCGTGACCTGGGTCGGTCCGGACCGGAGCTACGCGTTGAGTCCCGAGGGGACCAGCGGCGGCGACGCACAGTTTGCCGTCAACGTGACCGGGCCGTCCGATTCCGGGACGCTGCTCAACCAATCCGGGGACCGCGCGACGCTCACGTTTGACCTCGGGTCGGACAACGTGGCGGGCATCCCGGAGTTTGGCCCCCGGCTCGAATCCGGCGACACCGTCACGCTTGCACTGACGACTGACAGCGGCAACACCGCACGAACTACGCTCGTAGTACCGGGCTCGCTTGGCGCCGCGAGTTCTGTTCGGCTCTGAACTCGCTACCGGCCGAAGAGCCGGTAGTCGTGGTCGGGCGTATACTTTCTGAACAGCAGGCTGTTGGCCAGCACACTCACGCTGGAGAGTGCCATCGCCCCGGCCGCGAGCACCGGCTGGAGCAGGCCCAGCGACGCCAGCGGAATCATCGCCGTGTTGTAGCCAAGCGCCCAGAAGAGGTTCTGCTTGATTTTCGACAGCGTTCCCGCCGAGACGCGAATCGCTTTCAGGACATCTGCTGGGTCGTCCCGCATCAGCGTCACGTCGGCGGCCTCGATTGCCACGTCGGTTCCGCTCCCGAGCGCGGTGCCCACGTAGGCAGACGCCAGCGCGGGTGCGTCGTTGACGCCGTCACCGACCATCATCGTCCGGCGCCCCTCGTCGTGGAGGGCTTCGACCGCGTCGGCCTTGTCGTCGGGGAGCACTCCGGCCATGACATTGCCGGGGTCGATGCCCAGTTGTTGGGCAACGGCGGTCGCGGTCCGCTCGTTATCGCCGGTAATCATCCACACGTCGAGCCCGCGCGTCTGAAGGTCGGCGACGGCCTCTGTGGCGCTTTGCTTGACCGTATCGGCGTCAGCGACGACACCGACGACCCGGCCGTTGAGTGCGACCAACATGGCGGTCTTACCCTCGCGCTCGAGGCGGTCCATCGCGTCCTCGGCCGGTGCAGTGTCGATGCCCGCATCAGCAAGCAGTTTCCGATTGCCAACCAACACCTTGCCGTGGTCGGTACTCGCCCGGACGCCCTGTCCGGGGACGTTCTCGAATACGTCGGGTTCGGTCACGGTGAGGCCGCACTCGCGGGCACCCTCGACAATGGCTTTTGCGAGTGGGTGTTCGCTGTTGTACTCGGCGCTTGCGGCCAGTTCGAGGACGAACTCCTCGGTGAGTTCCGGCCGGATGACGCCGCCATCGGTTGCAGTCGTGCCGTCGATTAGGGCGTCGACTGTGCTCACGTCGGTCAGTTCCATCTCGCCCTCGGTCAGCGTCCCCGTCTTGTCGAAGACGACGGTGTCGACATCACGCACTCGTTCGAGGATGTCGCCGCCCTTGAACAGGACGCCGTTGCGCGCACCGATTGCAGTGCCGACCATCGTCGCGGCGGGCGTCGCCAGTCCCAGCGCACAGGGGCAGGCGATGAGCACGGCGCTGGCGAAGACGACGACGGCGAACTCCACGGCGCCGATTGCCCCGGGGCCGCCAGCGGCGAGTCCCCACAGCGGGAGTGCGCCGACGATGCCCACAAGCAGATCGGGGAATGCATACCAGACGCCCGCCCAGACGAGGGCGTTGGCGATGACTGCCGGGACGAAATAGGCTGAGATGCGGTCGGCGACGTTCTGGATCTCGGGCTGTCGGCTCTGGGCGTCCCGGACGCGCTCGACGATTTGCTGGATGGCCGTCTCCTCGCCCACGTTCGTCGCCTCGATTTCGAGGGCGCCGTTTTCGTTTATTGTCGAGCCGATGACCTCGTCACCCGCACTTTTTTCGACAGGCACCGACTCGCCGGTGACCATCGACTCGTCGACAGCGCTCTCCCCGTCGACGACGACACCGTCAGTCGGTATTTGCTCGCCCGGTCGCACGCGCAAGCGGTCACCGACCGCGACATCCTCCAGTGGAATCTCTTTCTCGGTCCCGTCCTCGCGGATCACCGTCGCGGTGTCGGCCTCCAGTTCGAGCAGTTGCCGGATGGCGTCGGAGGCCTGCCCCTTCGAGCGGGCTTCGAGATAATTCCCGAGCGTAATAAAGACGAGGATGAAGGCGGCCGTATCGAAGTACAGCCCCGTACTCGCGATGAGGTCGAGCAACGCGACGACGGAGTAGAGGTAGGCCGTCGAGGAACCAAGCGCGATGAGTACATCCATGTTCGCGGTGCGGTTCCTGACCAGGGCGGTGTAGGAGTTCTCGTAGAACGCCCGGCCGAGCAGAACCTGCACCGGGGTCGCCAGCGCGAACGCAATCCAGCCCATCTCGACGCCGAAGACACGGTCGGGGAGCGTGCCAGGTGCGAGCAGTTCCGCGGTCATCAGCCCCAGCAGCGGCAGGGACATGACCGCACCGAAAAGCACCAAACGCAGTTGGCGGCGCTGCTCTGCCGACTGGGCCAGGTCACGGCGCTCCTGCTGGGACTGGTCCGGGTCGCCCTCCTCGCGGAGTGGCGTGTATCCCGCATCCTCGATAGCGTCGTAGAGGGTCGCTATCGTGGCGTCGCGTGGATTGTACCGGACCTGTGCCTCGTCGGTGGCGTAGTTGACCTCTGCGGAGACGACGCCCGGCGTCGCTTCGAGGCGCTTCTCGTTGGTCTCGGCGCAGTTCGCACAGGACATGTCGGTGATGTCGACGGTGACCGTCTCCGAGACGGCCTCGTAGCCGGCATCGTCGATAGCGTCATAAATCGCGGCAAGCGTCGTCCCCTCGGGGTCGTAGGTCACGGTCCCGTCGTCGGTGGCGTAGTTGGCATCGACGGAGTCGACGCCCGCGAGCGCGCCGACTGAGCCCTCGATACTGCCGGCGCAGTTCGCGCAACTCATCCCCTGCAGGTCCAGTCGCGCGGTTCGTGTAGTCATCGTAGTACTACTACGCACCCCTGATTCAATGCAGTTGTTACTGTGGGGATAAAGCGAAATCGCGCCGAAAGTTTGTATTCGAAAGTCCTGCCCGGGCGTTACACGCCATCGCTGATGCGCTCGTACTCATCGACGAAGGTGGCCCGGCAGTTCTCACAACAGAAGTGATAGAGGTCCCCGCCGAGCGTCTCGGTTTCGCCCTCGGCAGTGACCGGGTTGCCACACTCAGCACAGTCGGCGGCCAGTTCGGCCCCGCCGATTCGGGGTGACCAGTCCGTGTCCGCCAGCAACCGGACCTCGTAGTCCCGGACATCGTCCATCGGCACGGCCTCGGCAATCAGTCCCCCCACTTCGCCCCCTGCAACGGTCGCCGTGAACACGACCCTATCATCGACGGTCCGGAAGACGTACTCGACCGCTTTTGCGGCTGCCAGGCCGTGGCGGACGCGGCCCGCCGCACCCGGTCGGGTGTCGACCGTCACCAGGACCGGGACGCCTTCTTCGAGCATCGACCGGTCGATGTCGACGGTAAAGCGCCGGATGAGGCCGATGTCGCGCAGCCGGTCGACCCTGTCGGAGACGGCGGGTGGCGACAGGTCGACAGCCTCGGCGATTTCGCTGTAGGGACGCCGCGCATCGTCGAGGAGCAGACGGAGGATTTCGCGGTCTGTGTCGTCGAGTCCTCGCATGTACCCACACTGACGAGTGTAGGAATCAAACCACTTTCGGCCTACCTTTCAACAGCGAGAGAGTCCCACCGTTCACGGCGTTGACGAGACGCTTTGCGTCTCGTTCGCACATCAGAACGCGAAGCGTTCTGAGGACGGGCGTGAATCGCGTAAGCTCCGGTGGGAAACCGTCGTGTTACTGCTGGTTCTGAGTCTCCAACGCTTCCAGACCTGTTTTTAACACCTCTACATAGTCTTCCGAGAGGTCCAAATCGTTTGCTTCTGCGTAGTCTTTGACTCGGCCACCGAGCGTGTGTGAAATATCGACGTTGGGACGCATGATCAAAAGAATTTAACAGTAAAAGTATAGCAATCTATCGTCGTGAAGCGTACCACAGCGATTCCGCGACACGACGCGAGAAATCGCCCGGTTGCAGTCC
>CAZOQK010000131.1:0-6727 GCA_964581735.1 uncultured Halobacteriales archaeon
TGTTCCTGGTAGTCGTGGCTCCGGGCGGTCATCGTCCCGCCCATCAGGATGAGCTCGGCTTTGTCGACCGGGTGGCCGATTTCCCGGAGTTGTTCCAGCCGCAGCGTCACCTGGCCGTAGGGGTCGTAGTCGTTCTGCTTCCCTCGGGCCGCGGCCGGTTCGTGGCCGGTGTAGCTCTGGGCGCTGGAAAACTCCGAGTCGGGGCCGCCGGGACAGTAGAGACACTTCCCGTGGGGACACCGTTCGGGCGAGGTCATGATGGCGATGGGGGAGACACCCGAGGCGGTCCGGACGGGTTTGCGCCGCAGGACCTCCTCCAGTTCCTCGCGGCGCTCATCGGGCGCGAAATCGAGCAAGTCGGAGTTTTTCGGGACTTTCGGCGAGGAGTAGATACCACAGACATCCTTCTTTTTGGCTTCGAGGTTGTCACGGTCGACCTCACCGTCCAAGATGCGCTTGACGAGTTCCTGGCAGACCTGCTCGAACGCGCTCGACTCGCTTGGGGTGCCCGTACTCATTGCTCGCGCTGTTGTTCTGTTTCGCCGCTTTGGCCGATTAAGGCTGTCGCTTGGCCTACTCCATCCTTCCACCCTCGACGCCCGCTGGCACCTTCGGCGAGCGGATGTTCTGGCGGCTGAACTCCTTGAAGACGCGGTCGGTCACGTCCGTCTTGAACCGGAGTTCGTTGCGGAGGTCGTTGATGTAGGCTTTCCCGGTGATGGTCCGGTAGTGCAGGTCGTCCTGCATGTGGACCTCGATGGGGTAGTCGTCGGTGATGTAGACGTACTGTGAGGAGACGAGTGCGTCCTCGACGATGCCGCGGGCGGTCCGGGCGTCGGATTCGGGGTCGATGTAGAAGTCGACGGTGACGAGCATCTCCGCCTGCCCGGCGTTTGCGTTGGCGATGGATTCGTTGGAAAAACAGGTAGTTCGGCACCGAGACCAGCGTGTCGTTGAACGTCATCACCTGCGTCGACCGGATGCCGATGTTGACAACTTCGCCGTAGTACTCGCCGATCGAAATCTTATCGCCAATCTGATACGGTTGCTCGGTAATAAGCACCAGTCCGCCGACGGTGTCCGCGAGCAGGTCTTTCAGGCCGAGCCCGAGTGCTGCTCCCAGCAACCCGGAGAAGGCGACCACCTGCGTCGATGAGAGTTCGAACAACAGGGTGGCGACGACGTACAGCGCCGCGCCGTAGACGAGGAACTTGACGAGCGGAATCAGCGTCGTGACCCGGAAGCGATTGGCGAGAAACCGGTCGGCGAACTCGTTGAGGCCCGTACTCACGAGTTGCCCGACGGTGTAGGCGGCGATGAGCACGACCAGCGCCCACAGCACGACGACGGGGTCGATGCTGAACGATTCGGCGGCCTCCGAGAGCGACCCACTCTGGAGGACCGTCAGCATATCAGTTGCCTCCCGCGGAGGTGTTCGACGGTCGCGTACAACCGCTCAGGGACCGGACTGACGGTCCCACCGGATACCGATAGCACGCCCTTGTTCGCCAGCGTCCCCAGCGACCGGTGGACCGGGACGTTTAGGAGGATATCCTGGAGCATCTCGGCGGACACCTCGCCTTTCGCGAGGACGAGTTCGAGCAGGAACGCCTCGTCGTCTCTCTCTAGGGTACCCTCAACTTCTCCGACGTAGGCTGGTGCAATCTCGCCGTCGCGGACGCTGCGCTCCCAGAGGCGCCCGGCGACGCCGGGGTTGCCATCCGAGAGATAGGCCACCTTCTGGAAGACGACGGCCTCGACGTCGCCGCACTCGTTGGACTGCGAGTGCGATGTGATGTACCCCAGATTCAACTCCGGCACCGGGACGCCGACCGACCGTGACCCCACGGACATCCTGTCTGGTGAACCCGATGGATTTCACGCGGCTACCCGCGTCGGTCTGGACGAACGCGGGCATCCCCGGGCCGAAGTGGTCCAGAAGGAGTCCTGTCACCGCTTTCGCTTCCAGTGTGGGAATCCGAACCTGGACCGGGAACGTGTGCTCGATGTCCCGAATCGCGCTCAGGTAGTCCCACGCGTAGCGGTTCCAGGAGGTGACGGACATCGCATCGCGCTCGATGACTGCCGTGAGAAAGTCGTCCAGCACGTCGTAGCCCCCGATTTGCCGGGTGTAGAGGTACTCACACCCCTCGACGACAATGACTTCCGCGGTCGGAAACTCGACATCGTCGATACTCTCGACGACGCCATCGATGGTCAGCCGCTGTGAAGCGGCTCCGAACTCCTTGTCGGCGTACTCGACGAGCACGTCACGCCCGGCGAAGGGCTCGCCGACGACAGCCACGTTCGAGACGGTCCCGTCGAGATGCGTCCCGACCGCGCTGTCGATGGCGTCGAACCTGTCACCGAGCCCCGCCGCTCGAAGGTCTGCCTCGGCGATATCCGTCCGTCTCCTGTCAGACAGGGCAGACTCGCGGATACTAAAGGTATCGGTCGTCCGAACTGTTGCCGGACGCGACGAGGCCCTACTCGCCCCGGAGTCGGCCGGGCGTCCACTTGCCGTCGAACTCCTCGTGTGTGAACGGTTTGGCGTCCTCGCCGGCGTAGGTCCCGACCAGCTGGCCGCTGCCTTCGAGGTAATACTTGTAGGTGGTCAGCCCCTCCAGCCCGACCGGGCCCCGAGCGTGGGTCTTGCCCGTGCTGATGCCGACTTCGGCACCGAGACCGTAGCGGTAGCCGTCACTGAACCGCGTCGAGGCGTTGTGGAAGACACTGGCCGAGTCCAGCCCGCGCATGAACCGTTCGGCGCGGTCCGCGTCCGTCGTCACGATAGACTCTGTGTGTTTCGAGCCGTAAGTGGTGATGTGCGAGACGGCCTCGGGCAGCGACTCGACGACTTTCACCGAGAGAATCAGGTCGCCGTACTCGGTCGACCAGTCGGCCTCGCTGGCTGTCTCCATCTCCACGATGTCCCGCGCGCGCTCGTCGCCACGGAGTTCGACGCCCGCCTCCTCGTACCGGGCCACAATCCCGGGAAGGAACTCCTCAACGACCGATTCGTGGACGAGCAGCGTCTCGACTGCGTTACAGACTGCGGGGTACTGGACTTTCGCGTCGTAGGCGATGTCCTCGGCCATCGAGCGGTCGGCCTCGCTGTCGACGTAGACGTGACAGATGCCCTCCGTGTGGCCCAGTACCGGAATGCTCGTGTTGTCCTGGATGTAGCGGACGAACTCCGAGCTCCCCCGGGGCATGAGCAGGTCGACGGCGTCGTCCATCTCCAACAGCGTATCGACATCCTCGCGGGCCTCGATGAGCTGTGCCCAGCCATCCGGGCTATCCGCCGTCGCGTCTCTGATAATCTCGAACAGCGCCCGGTTGGAGTGGGCGGCCTCGCTGCCGCCTTTCAGGATGACGGCGTTGCCCGATTTGAGCGCGAGCGCGGCAATCTGGACGAGCGCATCGGGCCGGGACTCGAAGACGGTCCCGATGACGCCGATGGGGACCGACAGCTTGTAGAGTTCGAGCCCCTCGTCCAGCTCTCGCGTCGAGAGGGTCTTTCCGAGCGGGTCGTCCTGCCCGGCGACGCTGCGGACCATCTCGACGATGCTGTCGAGTTTCTCGTCTGAGAGTTCCAGCCGGTCGACCAGCGCCTGGCTGTACTCGCCGTTTGCCAGCATCTCCTCGGCCTCGGCTACGTCTTTCTCGTTGGCGTCGAGAATCGGTCCCCGGTTGGCGTCGATGGCGTCGGCGATGTCGTGCAGCGCCTCGCTGCGCGCCTCGTCGGTCAGCGTCGCGAGTTCCAGCGCTGCGGACTCTGCCTCCGAAACCTTTGTTTCTGTGTCTGTCTCAGTCATCGATAACTCCGTTTATAGGGGCAAATACCGTCCCGACGGGCTTGGCAGTAGCGATTCGTTCCAGCACGTCCGGCTCGGTCGAGCGGGCGATAATCGCGGGGATGCCGTGTTCGCTCACGTCGCGTGCGCCACGGACCTTCGTCTGGATGCCGCCGAACTCCTCGGTCGAACTCCCCTTGATGAGTTCCTCGACCTCGTTGTAGTTGCGCCCGACCGCTTCGATGAGCCGAGCGGAGTCGTCCCGTTTGGGGTTACCGGTGTAGACCCCACCCACGTCCGTCAGGGTCACCAGCAGGTCCGCATCCACGCCGATTGCGACCGACGCCGAGAGCATATCGTTGTCGCCGATGCGGATTTCCTCGGTGGCGATGGCGTCGTTCTCGTTGATAATGGGAACGACATCCCAGTCCAGCAGCGTCTCGACGGTGTTTTTGAAATTGGTGAACCGCTCGGGGTTCTCTAGGTCGTGTTGGGTCAGCAGCGCCTGTGCAATCTTCCGGTCGTACCGCTCGAAACTCTCGGTGTACCGGCGCATCAGGTGGCTCTGGCCGATGGTCGAAAGCGCCTGTGATTCCTCGATGGTTTCGCCACCGTAGCCGATGCGGCCCTTCCCGGCCCCGACTGCGCCGGAGGAGACCAGAATCACTTCCTTGTCTCGGTCGAGCAGGTCGGTGAGGTCGTCGACCAGTTTGTCGAGTTTCTCGTCGTCGAGATTGGACTCCTCGTCTGTCAGCGAGTTCGTCCCGGCCTTGACGACGACCCGCTCGGCGGCGGCGGCGAGCCGTTGCACTTCATCGACCACGTCGGCGTCGACGCGTTCATTCATCGGTCGAGTTCCGTGCCAGTTCCTTCGAGCGCTCGGTCGCCGCGGCCAGCGCCTCCGCGACCGACGCGTCTACGTTGCTGTCCCAGAGCACTTCCATCCCCTCGATGGTCGTTCCGTTGGGCGAACAGACGGCGTCTATCAGTTCGTCGACGCTCCGGTCGTCGTTCAGCACCGTCTCGGCGGCCCCCTTGAACGTCTGTGCGGCCAGCACTTCGGCCTGCTCGGCGTCGAGATCTTCATCCATTGCGCCCTCTTTCATCGATTGCAACAGATAGAACACGAAGGCCGGGCCGCTCCCGTTCAGTGCCGTCGCGGCGTCCATCAGCCCCTCCTCGATTTCGACGAATTCGCCGAGGTCGTCGAGCATCTCGCGCACGCCCCCGTCGACCTCGTCCCACGTGACGGCGGCGGCCATATCGCCGGTCTCGGCAGCGAGGTTGGGCATGACCCGGACCACTGTCGCGTCGGTGCGCTCGGCGACGAAGTCGGTCGTGATGCCCGCGGCGATGGTGACGAGCGTCTGCTCTGGAGTCAACTCCAGCGAGTCCAGCACCTCACTGACGTACTTCGGTTTAACGGCGACAACGACAATGTCTGCGGTGCCTGCCCTCGCCGTCTCCGCCGTCGTCTCCGCGCAGTACGGCTCCATTTCGTTGAGAACGCTCTCGTCTAGATCACACGCGATAATCTCGTAGGTCCCACTCCGTGAGAGGCCCTTGATGAGAGCCCCGCCCATGTTGCCACAGCCGATGACGCTGACAGTAGTCATGCTTGTCGTGGACAAACCAAAGCGAGAATATACGGCCTTTGATTGCCGACCGGTGTGAGACCGGTTCAGGCCGTCGCAGCCGTCGACAGTTCTTCGGCGAGTGCCACGAGCAGGGCGTTCTCCGTTGCCTCACGCTCGCCCGCGAGGAACTCAATGCGGCCCTCACGTGCGCCACGAGCGTCGAGCCCGGCCTCGGGTGCGTCCTCGCTGGCCGCCTTGACGATGGCACGCACGTCGATGTCCGCGTCACTCCGGACGTACGCCTCGTCGGTGTCGAACCCGACCAGCGCGACGTACTCGTCGCGGTGTCGCCGGTAAAGTTCGTCGAGCAGGAGTTCCGTCGGGGGGAACTCATAGCGGTGCGTGTAGGTGTCCGTGCCGAGGATGGCAATCGGCTCGCCGTCGACGGTCTCCTCGTCGAGGTTCGCCTCGGCCGTCTCCACCTCGGTGCCCATCTTCTCGCGGAACTGCTCGCTGACGTGACCCGCAAGGCCGGTCACGTCGTCGGTCTGCTTGGCAAAGAGTAGGTCGATGATGAGTTCGCGCTTGTCCTCGTAGGACTGGTAGTACGCTTCCAGCGCGATTGCCTCGCGAATCTCCGTGGTCGTCTCTGTGTCGTAGCCCGCCTCGCTCGCGAGGTCCGCGTACGCTTTAGGGGTGTCCTCCCAGAAGCTCACCGCGGGGAGGTGTTCGAGATCACCCTGCACGTTGCTGTTGACGCCGGCGGCGATGGTCGCGGCGAGTGCGGTCGCGGTTGTCCCGTCAGCGCCCTCGCGGGCGGGGGCGACCAGCGAATCGACTTCCGCGGCGATTTCCTCGTCGACTGCCCGCTCGTCAACGACCACGCGGCGTGCTCCGTACACGTCGAGCAGTTCGAGGCCGTCGAGCGATTCGGCGGTGCCCGCGGCGGCGACGAAGATGAAAAGCGGGAACTTCTCGCCGTGGCGCTCCCGGTTCGAGAGCATCCCCGTTAGGTCGCCGGTGGCGTCGTCCATGTCGTAGACGCTACCCTCCAGCGGGCGCCGGTCGAAGTAGTGGTACTCGGCGTCGCTGCTCTGGTGTTCCTCGCACACTAGCGGGAGCGTTGCCCGCTCGATCGCCACGCCGGCGACGTACCCGTCGGCGGTCGCGCTGTGGCGGACCACGACCGGTCGCCCTTCGAGGACTGCACGGCGAATCGCCGTCGCGGTGTCGAGGAGGTCGTCCGTGACCGCCTCGACGGCGGCGTCTTCGGCCAGCGGCGCGATGGCGTCCGGCCGCGCTCGCTGGAGCATCGCATCCTCCATGCGCTCGGTGACGGCGTCGCGCTCGTCG
>CAZOQK010000132.1:0-6721 GCA_964581735.1 uncultured Halobacteriales archaeon
CACCGCCCGCGAGAACCACGATATGACCTACATCGTGTTCAACAACGAAATCTTCGGGCTGACGAAAGGCCAGACCTCGCCGACGAGCCCGAAAGGACACAAATCAAAGACCCAACCCCACGGCTCGGCAAAGGACCCCGTCCGGCCGCTGTCGCTGTCGCTTGCCTCGGGAGCCTCATACGTCGCCCGTACGGCGGCGGTCAACCCCCGGCAGGCCAAAGAAATCATCGTCGAGGCCATCGAACACGATGGGTTTGCCCACGTCGATTTCCTCACGCAGTGTCCCACCTGGAACAAGGACGCAAAGGAGTACGTTCCATACACGGACGTACAGGACGACGACGAGTTCGACTTCGACATCAACGACCGCCGGGAGGCGGCCGATATGATGTATCAGGCCGAATCGCGTCTGTGGGACGGTGAGGTGCTCACAGGGCGGTTCTATCACGACCCCGACCGACCGTCCTACGGCGAGGAGAAGCGGTCCGTCGGCGAGATGCCGGAGGAACCGCTCGCGGGGCGGTACTTCGATGAGGACGCCGAGTGGGAGCGGACCGCCGACGAACTCATCGACCGGCACACCTGACCGGCCGCAACTGCCCCACTGTGGGCGTGTGACCGCCCCTTCGTCCGGAACCGATGACGTTTTGCGGTTCGGAAGATATTTTTTCATCGGAACAAAACATTACTCACATGAGCGCCGAGCCCACCGAAGAGCAAATCCTGTCGGTGTTGGAAGACGATGCACAGGCGTCGTACGCGGAAATCGCCGAGCGAGCGGGGGTCTCAAAGCCCACTGTTCGCAAGTACATCCAGAAACTCGAAGAGGAGGGTGTCATCGTCGGCTACTCCGCCGATGTCGACCCGAAGAAGCTCTCGGGCCAGTCCATCGCCCTGGTGGGTGTCGATGTCGAGAGCGAACGCTACGTCGAAGTGACCCGCAAGCTCAAGGACTTAGACGCCATTGAGGCGCTGTACACGTCCAGTGGTGACCACACACTGATGGCCGAAGTGCGGGCCAGCGACGGTGACGAACTCGGCGCGGTCATCAACGAGGAGATTACGTCTATCGATGGCGTGGCAGCGGCACACCCATCCTTCCTACAGGAACGGCTGAAATAACGCGTCGGTGGGCACGGCAAAGGCAGACATTTTAGCGTGTTCACCCCCGAACCCGATTGTATGTTAGACCGGCTGGTGCTGGGCAGTGGCTCCATCGCACAATCGCTCGTAGAGTCACTTCGCGACCGGCCGGGGTCGCTCGTCGTCCGGACGGCCGACGGGAGCCGTGTCGAGGCGCTTATTAAGGAGGGCATCGCGGCCGAGGCGGCCGACCCAACCGATGAGGCGACGATCCGTGCCGTCACGCCCATCGACACGATTATTATCGCCGACGCAGACCCCGACACAAACGTCGCCGCCGCGCGGGCGGCCCGGCGCGTCGCACCCGAGGCACTGCTGGTCGCCTACGCCGGCGTCGACGAGAGCGGGCAGGCCGAACGCCTGCGCCAACTGGCCGACCGTGTCATCGACCCGACCCGGACCGTTTTCGGGGAGGTGATGACCCGCGCCGGTGACAGCGGCCACCAGAAACGCCAGCTGAGTCGCGTGCTGCGGGGCATCGACGGGCTCGCCGTCGTCACACACGACAACCCCGACCCCGACGCCGTCGCCAGCGCCGTCGCGCTCGGTCGCATCGCCGAAACCAGGGACTGTTCGGTCGATATCTGCTACTACGGCGACATCACCCACCAGGAGAACCGCGCGTTCGTCAATCTGCTCGGTTTCGACCTCCGGAACCTCGATAGCGACGAGGACCTCGCTGAATTCGACGGCATCGCCCTCGTCGACCACTCTCGCCCCGGGGTCAACGACCAGTTGCCCGAGGACCTTCCGATCGACATCGTTATTGACCACCACCCGCCGCGGGCCCCCGTCGAGGCCCGCTCCGTCGATTTGCAGAGCGACATCGGCGCGACAAGTACGCTTCTCGTCGACTATCTGGATTTTTTCGGCATCGAACTGACCGAGGACGTGGCGACGGGCCTGCTGTTTGGGATTCACACCGACACGAAGGAGTTCACCCGGGAGGCCGTCAAGGCGGACTTCGAGGCGGCCGCAGCGCTGTTGCCAGCTGCCAACCTCGGGATACTAGAACGCATCGAGTCGCCGAGCATCAGCCCGGAGACGTTCGAGACAATCGCTGGCGCCGTCAGGAATCGCCAGCAGGAGGATGACGTGCTGTTGAGTTGCGTGGGTCGGCTGTCCAACCGGGACGCGCTCGCACAGGCCGCGGACCGCCTGCTCACGATGGATGGCGTCTCGACGACTGTCGTGTACGGCACCCGCGAAGGGAGCATATATCTCTCGGCACGCTCACAGGGTCGGGGTATCGACCTGGGGGAAGTGCTCCGGGACGCGTTCGGCCGTATCGGGAGCGCCGGCGGCCACGCCGATATGGCGGGAGCACAGATTACACTGGGCGTCCTCGAAGCGGTCGAGGAGCGCGAGGAGTCGCTGCGGGAGATCGTCGAGGCCGTCGTCACCGACCGGTTCTTGGAGGCGCTGGACAGCCGCACCGACCGGACCGTCGCCGGTATCTACGCCTCGAACAGGAGCGCAGACGAATATCTCGTGCCCGACGAGGAGATGCCGACCGAGGACGACCCCGTAGCGGGTGGCGACCGGTAGTCGGGAGGCTTTTGCGCTCGGCCCCCGTCGGAGCCGATAATGGCAGACGAGGGCAAGCCCACCGTCCAGGACTACATGACGCGGGACGTGGCAACCGTCTCACCCGACGACACCGTCAGGGATGTCGCCGAGCGCATCGCCGAGAGCAACGAACACAGCGGCTTCCCGGTCTGTGAGGGCCGCCACGTCGAGGGGTTCGTCTCGGCGCGGGACCTCCTGCTCAAGAACGCCCACGAGCCGATATTCAAGGTGATGACGACCGACCTGCTGGTGGCCCACCCCGAGATGGAGATCAACGACGCCGCACGCGTCATCCTCCGCTCGGGAATCCGCCGTCTGCCCGTGGTTGACGACGCCGGCAATCTCGTCGGCATCATCTCGAACGGGGACGTTATCCGGAGCCAAATCGAGCGCGCCACGCCCGGTAAAGTGGACAAACTGATGCGCACCCTCGAAAATATCCACGGCGTCGCCGCCCGGGAGGAGCGTCGGGACGTGTCACTCGGGAACCTCACGCCCACCCAGAGCAAAGTGTACGCGGACGAACTCGAAGGCCGACGGTACGAACTCGAACGGGGACTCGCGGAGCCGCTTGTCGTCATCGACACCGGCGTCGACCTGCTGCTGGCGGACGGTCACCACCGCGTGAAAGCGGCGAGTCGCCTCGATATCGAGGAGATGGACGCCTACGTCATCGTCATCGACGAGCCGGTCGACCTGGGGATGGCAAAGACCGCTCAAAAGGAGGACCTCGAAACCATCGCGGACATCAACGCAGTCGATTACGCACACCACCCGCTGGTGGAGACGACCCAGCGTCTGCAAGAAGATGAGTAGTCGGGGCCGGGCCTCGCGAAACCGGCTTCGCCACACGCACTGTGGCTGCAGTTCTTGATTTACAATAATTAGCATGTGGCCTTTTTAAACCCGCTATCCACCTCTTGCCCATGGAGAAGCCTCTCCTCGTAACCGAATTTCTCGACCGGGCACGGAAGTACTACGACGACCAGGAAGCCGTCGTCGCAACGACGGGCGAGCGCTACACCTACGACGACCTCGGCGAGCGGTCCGACCGGTTTGCGGCCGCCCTGCAAGCGCGTGGCATCGAGAAAGGCGACCGCGTCGCCATCCTCGACCCCAACACACACTACCATCTGGAAGCCGCCTACGGCACGATGCAGGTCGGGGCGGTCCACACACCCCTCAATTATCGGCTCATCCCCGAGGACTACGAGTACATCCTGACCGATGCCGGCGTCGACGCCATCTACGCCGATTACGGCTTCGCACACAAAGTCGAGGCCATCCGCGACAACGTGCCGACGGAGACGTTCATCACGAACGACGCTGACGCCGTCGACGGCGACTGGGCGTCTTTCGACGACATCATCGACGAGGCGGGCACCGACTACGACCGCCCGGAGATGGCCGAAGACGAGGTCATCAGTATCAACTACACCTCGGGGACCACCGGTGACCCGAAGGGGGTCTGTCGGACCCACCGGACAGAGACGCTGCACGCGTACATTGTTACGATGTACCACGAATTCAGCGACGACGACGTGTACCTGTGGACGCTGCCGATGTTTCATGTCAACGGCTGGGGACACATCTACGCCGTCACCGGCGTCGGCGCGAAACACGTCTGTACCCGTGGCGTCGACCCCGCACAGATCGTCGAGGACATTACCACTGAGGATGTCTCCTTCCTCTGTGCCGCGCCGACCGTCCTGAATCAGCTCATCGACTACTACAACGACCACGACGACCCGGCGATGACCGGCGCCAACGAGGTTCGAGTGACGACCGCCGGGTCGGCCCCGCCCGAGGCAACCATCCGCGACGTAGAAGACGAGTTTGGCTGGTATCTGAAACACCTCTATGGCGCCACCGAGACGGGGCCGCTCATCACGATGTCGGATAACAAGCGCCGCATCACCGACGAGAGCCGCTTCGACATCAAGAAGCGCCAGGGGATGGGCGTCCACGGAACCGACGTGCGCGTCGTCGACGAAGACGGTAACGACGTGGCGTGGGACGACAGCGAGATCGGCGAAATCGTCGTCCGTGGGAACCAGGTTATGGACCACTACTGGAACAAGCCCGAGGCCACCGAGGAGGCCTTCAACGACCGCGTGGAGGGCTACTACCACATGGGCGACCTCGCTACCGTGGACGAAAACGGCATGATTGCGATTCAGGACCGCAAGAAAGACATCATTATCTCCGGCGGGGAGAACATCTCAAGTCTCGAACTCGAAGACACGCTCTTTGAGCACCCCGATATCAACGACGTGGCTATCATCCCTGCCCCGAGCGACGAATGGGGCGAAACGCCCAAAGCCTTCGTTGTCCCGGAGAGCGAGGATATCGAGGACCCTGGCGTGACAACCGATGACCTCAAGGAATTTACTGCGGAGCGGCTGGCCAGTTACAAAACCGTCCGGCGATTCGAGTTCGTGGAGGAACTGCCCACGACGGCGACCGGCAAGGTCCAGAAGTACGAACTCCGCGAACAAGAGTGGGACGACGAAGACCGGATGGTTGGCCAGGGCTAACTCAGCCCCTGTTCTCGACGGTGTCGTACTCGCGAGCGATGTATCGAACAAGCAACAGTAGAACGCCGAGTATCGCGCCGATGGTAATAGCGCCGTACAGCGCCATCCCGAACGCGTTTGGCGGCAGGTCGATAAACATGAACAGCCGCGGATCCAGATTCTTCGGTCGTGCGAGGCCAATGATATATCCGAACAGTCCCGCGAGCGCGACCAGAATCGTGTAGAGAACCAGAACGAAACGGTCACCTTCCCATCGGGACGCTTTGTGTGCCATAGTACCGTCTTGGGAGCCCAGACGAATAGGCTTTACACGTATGCGACCCAACGCATAGTATGTCAGAAAAAGACCTGCTGATGCTGGTTCTTGGTGGCATCGCACTGATGATGTTTCTCACCGGTGTCGTTCTGATATTCAACGCGTAGCGCAGTCGAAAAGACGGCTATTGACTCAGTTCTCGCCCGCGTCGGCTTCTTCAGAACCGCCGTCCGTGGCGAGTTCCGCGTCCTCGTCTTCTTCGCCACCGTCAGAGCGCAACTCTGAGGAGGTTCCGCTCGCGTCGCTCTCGGAACCACCGTCGGTTGCAACTTCTTCGTCACCGCCGTCAGTGAGCGCAGTCGTAATCTTGTCGTCGTACCAGTCGAACTCGCGGGTTTTCTGTCCGGTTTCGGCGAGGTCCCACGGGTCACCATCGTCGACTTCCGGCGCTTCCAGCCAGGACTGGACGAAGTTCCAGACGAAGATGATCTGGCCAATGAGCAACACTACGGCACCGACCGTCGCGGCTTGGTGGGCGAGTTGAATCAGGTTCAGCGGTGCGATACCACCGGCGATTTCGTAGGTCGCGTACCGGCGCGGCATCCCGAGATAGCCAAGCAGGAGCATCGCGAAGAACGTGATGTTGGTGCCGACCATCGAGAGCCAGAAATGCCACTTGCCCAGCTTCTTCTGGTACATCTTCCCGGTGAAGACAGGGAACCAGTAGTACAGCCCCGCAAAGGCACCGAACCCGATGACGCCCATAACGATGTAATGGAAGTGCCCCACGACGTAATAAGTGTCGTGGAGAATAAGATCAACGGGCACCGACGCGAGGAACACGCCGGTGATGCCGCCGATAATGAAGTTCGAGACGAAGCCGATACAGAACAACATCGGCGTCGTCAGCCGGAGCGAGCCGTTCCACATCGTTGTGATCCAGTTGAACGTCTTGACTGCGGATGGCACCGCGATTGCTAATGACACTGCCATGAACGATGCTTGCAGCCGCGGGTCCATCCCCGTCGAGAACATGTGGTGAGCCCACACGCCAAAGGAGAGGACACCGATTGCGAGCGTGGAGTAGACGACGAACTTGAATCCAAAGAGCTTGCGGCCGCTGAACTTCGGCAGGATGAGACTGACTAGTCCCATCGGCGGCAACACGAGGATGTACACCTCAGGGTGGCCGAAGAACCAGAACAGGTGTTGCCAC
>CAZOQK010000133.1:0-6710 GCA_964581735.1 uncultured Halobacteriales archaeon
GTGGTCGATACCCGCCCGTTCTAGACCGGTCGAGGCGATGGCGGCGCTGGTCAGCCCGTCGGCGTCGATGTGTGAGGCGAGCAAGACGCTGTTGGCCTGGTGCAGTCGCTTCGCACAGGCAGTCGCACGGTCCGAGAGTGCGGGCACCGGTCCCATTACCGCGAGGTAGGGCCGCCTTCGGACTTAACTTTCCGGTCGGCCGTCGAGCAGTTCTACGACGGCCTCGGCCAGTTGCTCGAAGTCCGCGTTCGCCGGCACCACGTCCACCTCGACACCCAGCCGTTCGGCTGCTTCCTTCGTAGGCAGTCCAATGGTCCCGACGACGGCGCCGTTCAGTCCGGTGGTGGCCTCGTCTTCGATACCACGCTCGCGGGCAGTTTCGAGGAAGTTTTTGACGGTCAGCGAGGACGTAAAGAGTGCCCCGTCAAGGGTACCTGCCGCGGCATACTCGACCGACTCGCCAGCCTCTTCGGGACGGACGAGCCGGTAGAGGACCGTCTCGTGGGCGTACGCGCCCGCTGATTCGAGGCCGTCGAGCAGGACTGCAGAGCCGTGGTCGCTGCGGGCGACTTCGACACGGGCGCCGTCGATCTCGCCGGCGAGTCGGTCAACCAGTCCACGCGATGAAAACTCCTCGGGGACGATACCAACGGTGTAGCCCGCGGCTTCGAGTGCGTCGGCGGTCGACCGGCCGATGGCACAGACGGTCGACTCGCCCGGCTGCCAGCGGGCCTCAGCGGCGAGTTCGACGCCGGTCTTGCTCGTGAGGATGGTGTAGTCGGCGTCCGCTCGGGGTGTTTCCCCAGTGGGGTCGACAGCCAGCATCGGGTCCCCGACCGGGTCGACACCCAGCGAATCCAGTGTGTCGACGGCGCCCGCAAGGCGGTCATCGTCCGGCCGGAACACGGCGACGGTCGGCAGGCCAGTCATCGTTCGCCCTCGTTTCCCAGGAACTCGAGGACCCGCTTGCGGGTCCCGGCAACGCCGCCGATGACCGTCAGGGCGGGTGGTTCGATGCCCGCTTCATCGCGAGCCTCGACGATGGTTTTGAGGGTGCCGGTCGCGACGTTCTGGGCGTCCCATGTCGCGCGCTCGACCAGCGCGACGGGCGTCTCGGGGTCCATCCCGGCGACCATCAGCGCCTCGGTGTAGTCGGGCAGGCGGGTCACGCCCATCAGGACGACGATGGTCCCGTCGGAGGCCGCAAGCGCCCCCCAGTCGACCGCCGACTCGTCTTTCGTGGGGTCCTCGTGGCCGGTGACGAAGGTCACTGAGGAGGCGTGGTCCCGATGGGTCACCGGAATCCCGGCGACCTCCGGGCCGGCGATTGCGGACGTGACTGCGGGCACCACCTCGAAGTCGACGCCGTGGTCCGCCAGGTGAATCATCTCCTCGCCGCCCCGGCCGAACACCATCGAATCGCCACCCTTCAGCCGCACGACCGTGCTGCCTTCCCGAGCAAGTTCGACCAGCCGGTCGTTGATGTACGTCTGGGAGGTGCCCGGACCGTGGGCACGCTTGCCGACATCCTCGCGTTTCGCGTCGGGAATCTCTTTGAGGATGTCCGGGCCCGGAAGCTTGTCGTGCAGGACGACATCGGCCTCGTCGATGAGCCGCTGTGCTTTGACCGTCAGCAGTTCCGGGTCGCCAGGGCCGCTGCCGACGAGATAGACGGTTCCCTCGCTCATCGGTCTCGTTTCGCGTCGTCCGGTTGGTCACGCTTCGCTTCGTCGACGAGCCGCCGCGCGCCTCGGTCTGCGAGCTCCTCGGCAACGGCCGCGGCGGCCTCGGCGTGGCGCTCGACCGGGATGTCCCGCGTTGCGGTAACCTCCTCGCTGCCGTCCTGTGCGAGCACCCGAACCGTGGTCGTGACGACCTCACCCTGCAGGCGGGCGTAGATGCCGACGGGCGCGACACAGCCGCCGCCGAGCGTCGCCAGTATCGTGCGCTCGACTGTCGTCTCGACGCGCGTCGGCGGGTGGTCGAGCACGTCCTGCAGGTCCTCGGCCAGTTCGCCGTCGAGGGCCGTAACCGCGAGTGCCCCCTGGCCCGGCGCGGGGACGAAGGCGGTGGGGTCGAGCCGCTGATAGTCGAGGTGATGGAGCAAGCCGCTCCGTTCGAGTCCTGCTTCGGCCAGACAGATAGCGTCGTACTCGGTGTCGACCTCCCGTTCGAGCGCCCGGCGCTCTATCTCCGCAAGGTCGTTGAACCACTCCTCGACGGTGCGGTCGTACTCCGGGTCGTCGCTCTCGCTGTCCTCCGCATCAGCGTCCTCATCGCTTTTTTCGGTCTTGACGCGGCGTTCGTGTTCGCGCTGTCGGGCCGGCGCGAGCAGTTTCTCGACGCGGGTGTCGACGTTACCTCGGAGTGGCTGGATGTCAAGATCCTCCCGCTGTGCGAGCAACTGCGCGCCCCGACGGAGGCTCGACGTGCCGACCGTTGCGCCCGCCGGAAGCTCATCGAGCGTCGCACTGTCGGGTGTCACAAGCACGTCGCCCGGGCTCGCGCGTTCGGGGATGCCTGCAACGACCAGGTCCCCCGGCTGGTCGGTCGGCATATCCTTCATCGAGTGGATTGCCCCGTCGAGGTCGCCACTGAGGACGTTCTCGTCGAGGCTCCGGACGAAGGCGCCGGTGGTGCCCAGTTGGGTGATGAGTTCGTCCCGGAGTTGGTCGCCAGTCGTCTCAACCTCGATTAGGTCGGCCGAGAGCCGCCGACTCTCCAGTGTCTCGACGACTGTGCTGGCCTGTCGGAGCGCCAGGTCCGACCCCCGGGTCCCGAGTCGAAGTGTCCTGCCGCGTGCGTTCATTACTCCTTTCTCGGCGGCCAGGGGTGAAAAACACACCACTTCCGGTCGGCCCGCTCAGGGCCTACCAGGGCTCGTCTTTTAGCCCCGCGGCGTAGGCGATGGCGTTCGTCGAGACGTGCAACACCGGCGTGAGCACGACGACTACGCCCAACACCGGGAGGGTGAACGTCCCGGTAACCCACGGGAAATCGGCGATGGCGACCAACAGGAGCGCGCCGACGACGAAATCGAGCTGGTCCAGCCCGGGGAAGGGAGCACCGCGTTCCCGGCCCGACCGGCGCTTCAGAAAGGAGGCGCCGATGTCACCGACCATCGCACCAAGCGGGAGCGCGAGCACCGCGCCCAGTCCGAAGGTCGGCAACGTGACCCCGAGCGCGTCGCCGACAGGCCCGGCGAGTCTGTTGAGTACGAGCGCAAAGAGGATTCCCGTGGCCCAACCTGCCGCGGTGCCACGCCAGGTCTTACCGTCGCCGAGGACGCGCCGGTCGCCCCACGTCCGCCCGCCGTCGATGGGCGGGCCGCCGCCAAAGAGCACGGCGGCGTTGTTGGGGACGTAGGCAGGCACCATCGCCCAGACCGCCGTCGCGACGATTTCGACTACCATTGTCGGCGCGTCACGCCCCCGGATATTAATGGCCGGGATTCCGCTCTTGTGTTGTTGGTACGCTTCATCGTGTCTCTTCCAGTGAGACCGTCGATGCGTACAGCAAGAAAGCCCCGAGCGTCTGGACTCACGGCTCACTTTCTTCGCCGTTCGTCATCGAGGTACTCCCGGTGGTCGCACCTCGCTTGACTCGGTGCGGTCGCTGTCTCCGGAGATCAGAGATTTCCGGGAGTGAGCGGAGCGAAACTCCGCGAGCTACCGAAAAGCGCATCTCTTCCAGCATGATCAAAGAGCTTCGCTCTTTCGAACCACGCTCCAGTAGGTGTCTGCTCACGGGCGCTGCGAGGCGGTTTCACCGCCTCGACAGCCGCGGCGCGTCGCGCCGCGCAGCCGCCGTGAGCTCGGGGAAGCGACGCTCTCCCGGCGACTGGCTCGACGAGCGAGACGACACAAGCACGTGAACGAAGTGAGCGTGCAGCGAGTCGCAGCCGTCGGGCCAGTCGGGGTTTTCTTGCTGTTCTGAGTCGCCAGGATATCAAAGTAAAACCCACTTAGAGAGCGACCCACCCGCTCGTCTCGCACTCCTCACACCGCAGTTCGACAGCGCCGCGTTCGTTGCGCGGCCCGCGGATGATGTCACGGGAATCGCAGTTCGGACAGCACAACCACTCGTAGATAGATGTCGTCTCCGTTGACTCGTCTGCCTCCATTACCCTCACTTAGGGCTCGACGGTAAACCACCTGTCGGCCTCTATCGGGGCTGGCGATACTATTTTTCTCGCCCGACACTGTGTCCAAGCATGGTACCGCCGCTGGCGCGCCGGCCCGTCGCCGGAGAATCGGCTGCCACTGCACTCGAGCACGCCCGGCGACTCGACGACGATGGCGTCGGCACTATCCTGAACCTGCTCGGGGAACACTACCACGAGCGCCCGCCGATGCCGACACCGAGGCGTACTGTCGCCTGCTCGATGACATAGCCACGATGCCGGTCTGTCCGTCGGTCAAACCCTCACAGCTCGGGCTGTTCGTCGACGAGTCGATGTTCCGGGAACAGCTTGGGCGTGTCGTTGAGCGCGCACGCCCGGGACACGCGGGTCTGGCCGCATGTGGAAAACCACACGACCACCGACGCGACCCTCGACGCGTCCGCACAGCATGCACGCGAACACGGGAACGTGGGCGCCTGCGTGCAGGCCAGCCTGAAACGGACCGGCGAGGACTTGGAACGACTGGCCGAGTTGTCGGGGAACGCTCGACTCATCAAGGGAGCATAGGACCCGGCGGCGGTGGCCCACCGGAGGAGCCATCGGGCCGACGAGGCCTACAAGAGGCACATAGAGTAGATGTTCCGGCAGTTCAAGAACGGCATCGCGGTGGGGAGTCACGACCCCGCAATGCTGGCGCGGGCGGCGACACTGCACGACGACGACGGGACACCCTACGAGAGACGGATACTGATGGGCGTCCGCAAGGGTGCCCAGCACAACCTCGTGGCCCACCGTGAGGTCTACCAGTACGTTCCCTACGACAGCAAGTGGCTCTCGTATTTCTACCGCCGGGTGACAGAGAACGCCGACAACGCGCGGGTTGCGTACTGGATTGAAACGAACAGACTGATAACGGCTCACAGAACAGTGACACATGATGGGGAGTTGGAAACGCGACTTCGCGAGCGGACTCATCATTCTCACCCCGTTACTGGTGACGCTGTTTGTCGTCCTCTGGATTTTCAATCAGCTCGCTGGGCTCCCGGTACCCGTCGAGAACGCCGCTGCGCGGGTGGCGCTTACCCTCGCCGTGTTCGTCCTGCTGGTCTTCGCCATCGGCTATCTGATGCGGACGGCCGTCGGGGCCGTCTTCGAAAGCACGCTCGATAGCCTCATCAACAGGCTCCCGGGGCTTCGGGTGGTGTACAACGCTTCGAAGATGGCAGTCGAGACCGCACTCGGCGGCACTGAGAACCTCCAGGCGCCTGTGAAAGTCGAGACCTGGAACGGGATGCGGATGACGGCGTTTAAAACCGGACAGAAGACCGACGACGGCCGCGACCTCCTCTTTTTGCCGACGGCCCCGAACATCACGACCGGGTTCGTCATCGAAGTCGAACCCGAGGAGTACACCGAAACTGACGAGAGTCTTGAAGATGCGCTGACTCGCGTCCTGAGTGCCGGCTTCGGCGAAACCAACCAAAGCGGCATCTCACAGCTGCTCGAGGACCGAACTCCCGCAGACAAGGACGGCAACACCCCGAAAGACGAGGCGGTCACTGAGAGCGGGGAGCCGGCCGCAAAACCGGGTAACGGGACGGAAACGTCGGACGCGCCCGACGGAGGCGAAACTGACTCGCATCGGCCCGGGACGACCGACTGAACGCTGTTCGGCGACAGGGTTTTTTCTGTTCCGCCATTATATTCTCTCCGAGCTGGCACGTGTCGTAACATTCGTGTTACGCATCCAGTATTCGATATCCTTATCCGGGACGGCCCCCAACTATTGTGCATGTCAGAAACACGGCGGGCGCTCGATGTCGACGGGCTGGCGACGCTGAAACAGCTCGCGTTGCTCGGCGCGCTCGACGGCGAGGAGAAACTCTCCTGTTCAACGCTCGGGGACCACCTCGGTGCCTCGACACAGACCGCATCACGGCGGTTGCAGGATCTTGACGACCGCGACTGTGTCGAGCGCGATATCGTCAGCGACGGCCAGTGGGTGTCGGTCACTGACGAGGGTGAGCGCCGCTTGCGAGCGGAGTACGCCGACTACCGGCGCCTGTTCGAGCGCGACGCCAGCGTTTCGCTGTCCGGGGCCGTCACCAGCGGGATGGGCGAGGGCCGCCACTACATCACGCTGTCGGGCTACATGCGACAGTTCCGCGAGCAACTCGGCTACGAACCCTTCGCCGGGACGCTCAACGTCGACCTCACGGAGGCGAGCATCCGCCGCCGCGCCCACATCGGTGCCATCGACCCCATCACCATCGAGGGGTGGGAAGACGACGACCGCACATACGGGCCCGCGTACTGCTACCCGGCGACGGTCGTCGCCGCCGAGCGCTACGAACCGGCCCACGTTATCGCGCCCGAGCGGACCCACCACGGCGACGACCATCTCGAAGTCATCGCCCCGGACCGCCTGCGCGACGCGCTCGGACTCGACGACGGAGACGAGGTGACTATCGATGTCGAGCAGCGGTGACATGCCCCAGCAGACAGATAGCGTGAGCGCCGCCATCGATGCCTTCCGGCGCGGTAACCCCGTCTGCATCCACGACGCTGCCGACCGTGAGGGTGAGAC
>CAZOQK010000134.1:0-6695 GCA_964581735.1 uncultured Halobacteriales archaeon
GGCTCCACCTCGAAAACGCTGAAGCCTACATCAAAGCCAGCGTGTTCAAATAGTTCCTGCAGATACTCACTTCGGGAGGCCTCGTTGGACACTTTGAACATAGCTCGCGAGTTTGCGTTCTCTTCACATGCGAGCCAACCATCGCAGACGTACCACATTCGGCACAATTCCGGTGATAATCTCAGGTCCTTCGGAAACCGCTTCTCACCGTTCTGATACCACTGCCTGAGACTGTTCAGTTCTGGATGAGAACATGTCCGAAGTCCATATAGAGCATTGTATTCTGATTTATTTACAACACTGAAGCCCGACCTTCCTTCCGAGCGATTCTGACAGGCCGTCTCGAATTGTTCCTGTGCTGTTCGTGCTAAGTAAACGCCCTTCGATAGAACCCCCAACCGTCGGTCCAGATATTCAAGGAACTCTTCATTTGTCATGCGGATACGGAAGTGAGGATTCGTATCACCAAGGCCATGTGAGTCCGCGTCACCCATAAGTAGCCCCTGAAGCATCTCCTGCTGTTGTGGTGAGAACGGGTGGTAGTCACATTCCGAACGGTTCCAATGCATCGCTAACCGTTCGTACTCTGCCCCGCACTCAGGGCAGTTCTGTGCCATTATTACGGTGCCAGTCGGTTCTTCCTCCCCTTCATATTCTCCCTGTAGTACTCGAAGGTGATCGGACACCACTCGGCCGCGAACTCGAGAACTTCTTCAGTCATCTCACGGATTTCCCACTGGCTGTCTGCCGCCGCCCTGAGGTCTGCGACGTGCATCAACATCCTGACATTCATCGACATCACGATGTTGACTTTCGTCCCGATAGGGAGGACAAAACGGGCGTCTTCGGGTGGCATCCCAAGCTCAAGCAGGTCCTGGTAGGACTCGACGGCGTTTTCGATGGCGTCTTTGAAGATTTCCTCGCGCCGTTCGACGTCGGCCTCACTCACGTCGCCGGTCTTCTGGTTGCGACCCACCCAGTCGGGGTCCTCCGCGGATGGCGGGATAACGACCATCTCGCCGTCACGGACATCCGCGGGGTCGACATCGTCGAACGCGACGTACCGCATCGATTGGACATCGAAAGAGAGGTGCCGGTGGCGGGTGAGTTGGGCCATACACGACCGGGAGACGCCCTTGATTGCGAAGGTGGCGTGTGGGTGTTCAAACGGGCCAAAGTGGCCGTGCTGGAGGAGGTGGTGGATGAGCGTCTCCATCTTCTCCTCGGTGGTGTCGCCGCCGGTGGTCTCCATCGCCTCCTCAAAGGAGATGTCGCCGACGAAATCGGACATGTAGTCGTTGCGGGCCCCCTGACAGACGAGCCGTTCAGGGTCCTCCGTGGCTTCGAGTAGTTGGACCTCCATACACCTCCGGCAGACCGGGAGCGTTATAAGTACTGCGAGCGCCTACAGTTCGACCCAGTCGGAGGGCTGGGGTTCGATCCCCATCGCGCGTGCCTCGCGGGTCCCATCGCGCTCGCGAATCTCGATGAGACCGTCGAAAGCCTGTTTGATAACCTGTAGCGTCTGGTTGTCGTGGGCGGAGGAGTCAATGGTAAAGAGGCCGAGAAACGCCGCCGAATCCAGGCGCGAGGAGAGGACGTGGCAGAATTTGAAGACGGTCTGTTTGTCCGAGTAGGTGACCATCGTCGAGAGGTTCGTGAGGCCGAGACGGCCATCGTCGACGCCGGCATCGTGCAGGCGGTCGAAGCACTTCATGATGCCGATACCGATGCCGGTCATATCCGAGGGGGCGGCGACGCGGTGGACGTAGGCGCCGTCGTCGCGCTCGATTCCCTCCCGGTCGCTGTCGGCCCGGCAGTCGATGGCACAGAGAGCGTGGCTGTCCATATCCGACGCCCGGGCCTGGATGTCTTCGATGGCATCCTCCGCGCGCTCACCGGTCGTGACGGCGACGGCTCCCTCGCCGTTGCGGGTGCCATCAGCCATCGCTTCATAGAGGAGGTCCTCCTTGCCCGTCATCGCGGGACCGGAGACGAGGATGCTCGACCCGGGGCGAATCGAGGACACGGCAGCCACGTCGAGGACGGCAGAAAGGTCGTACATTCTGTGGTTAGTTCTCTTCGGCATCGCTCAGCCCACGGATTGTGGCGATGAAGTCCTCGTCGTCCTCGATACCGCCGAGCGTCTCCGAGAGATCGTCCTGGAGCGTGTCGATTCCGGCCTTGAGCCGGTCGTACTCCTGGCTCTCGGCCAGTTCCGCAGGGCTCTTGGTCGCCTCCAGCGTGGCCTGCTTTTCGACCAATGAGTAGTACTCCTGCAGGAGGCTGTCGTACTCGGAGCGTTCGAGGAGGTTCTGGACCGTCTTTTCGAGCTGATGTCTCTTGATTGGCTTCGAGAGATAGGCGTCAAACCCCATCTCCAGGATGTCGAAGTCGGGTTCGATCGCCGTAACCATCGCGACACGGCACTTGAGGGCGTCCTCCCGGATGTGTTCGAGGACTTCGTCCCCCGAGAGCCCCGGCATCATCCGGTCGAGTAAGACGACATCGACATCGGCGTTCAGTTGGTCCAACCCCTCGTCCCCGTTTTGTGCCATCCGGATCTTGTAGTCGTTTTCCAGCCAGACATGATACGTCTCCGCTACGTCCGGTTCGTCCTCGACGATGAGCACGACTGGGTCCTCGGAGTCTGGCATCTGCGTTCTTGACGTGCTTTCTGGTTCATCACACATAGCCCTGTGGGTCGACCAAGTGACAGACTGCGGCCGGGGGACCCCCGCAAGTTCCGTCTGCGCCCGGACCGACACCCCCAAACGTCGGGCTGGCAAAACAAGCGGTATGATACAGAACCTCGCTGCGGGCCAGCAAGGATTCACCAGCAACGTCTTTCTCGTCACCGGCGAGCGCACGGTGTTGGTTGATGTCGGCAACGACTTCGACATCGTCGGTGCCACCCGGGAACACGTCGACGACATTGACGCCGTGATTCTGACACACACCCATCCCGACCACGTCGGCGAACTCGATGCCGTCGTCGACGCCTTCGATGTGGACGTGTGGGGCTGCGATACCGGCGTCGAGGGCGTCGACCACGCCATCGCCGACGGCGAGACCGTCCAGTTGGGCGACGACTCCTACGACGCGTTGCACACACCGGGACATAAAAACGACCACCTTTGTTTCTATTCGCAAGGCGTCGGCGTCCTCTTTGCCGGCGACCTCATTTTCGCCAACGGCGGGTTCGGCCGCACGGATCTTGAGGAAGGTGACCGCGAACTCCTCATCGATAGCGTGGGTCGCGTCCTCGACACCGTTGCTGAGAGCTTGTCGGCGATGCACACGGGCCACGGCCCGAGCGTGACGAACAACCCGTACACGGACATCGAACTCGCGTTGCAGGCTGCCCGTATGCGGGCCTAGCGGGTGCGGGTCAGGCCCCATCAGCGACGGCACGCAGCCGGTCGTAGGCGTCCTCGTACCGGTCGGCAACGGCACTGGGTCGGCCCCGCTCGTCCTCCCCGAGCGGCGGGAGTGGCGCCGTCTCAACTGGGTCGACGAGGTCGGTAACCGACCCAACACGCTCCTCGAGCGTCCCGTCGTGTGGGCTCCGGCTCGCGACTTCACACGCACGCATGTAGCGGTGGCCCTCGTAGAAGCGAACCTGGAGGGGCTCGACGACCGCGACGGCGTCCGGCTCCATCGTCTGGAGCGGCCGGGCGATGTCGCTGTAGGACTCGACGACCGCGTGTCCGGTGTCGGCAACCTCTTTAGCTAGTGATTCCAGTGCCGGCAGGTGATGCTGTGCCATCACATCGTTGAGCTCCGACAGCGAATCGACGTGGACGGCGTTGGTCAGCGGGAGCCGTTCACAGACCGTCGCGGGAATCTCGACGGTGTCGTTGACCACGTAGCGACTGCCGGCCCTGTCGACGAGGAACTCGCGGTCTTCCTGGCCCAGCAGTCCCGTCTCGGGTCCGGGGGCCGGCCGCCAGAGCCGATGGACCGGGTTGATAGCTTCCGGATTGAGGGTGCCCGGGCTCGTCTTCGCGAGCGTCCGAGCGTCCTTGCCGTAGAGGGTGGCGTCCTCCAGCGCGGTTCGGAGGTCGTCGTGGTGGAACCAGTAATCGTTGCCAGCGCGGGGTTTGAACCCGACAGCGCCGGTGTGGGCGACGAGGCCTGCCGAGAACGTGGTCTTCCCGGCATCGACCTGCGATGCGCCGGCGATGAGCAGCCTCATGTGTCGAGGCCGTAGTACCCCGGCTCGTCGTCGGCGCGTGGTTCGGCGAACACGAACGCCTCACTGTTCGTGAGCATCCATGGAATCGCCCAGTCGAGCAGTATCGTCTCGGTCTCGATGTCAATGTCGGCATCGGCGTCTAGTCCCTGCAGGAGCCGGGCGATTTCGTAGATAGTGTACAGTTTGTCCGCATCGAGTACGTCGGCAGGGTCGCGAAAAGAGAGGTCCCGGAGGTCGTCAAATTCGTCTTTTCGAACGGGCATACCCTCAGTAGCGTACTCGGGTGGGTAAACACACCGGTTTCCACGACGCCTGCCACTTATTTGAAGGAGAAGGCCGAATCGGGTGTAATGGCCGAGCTAAGCGTGGGGGCCAGCGCAGTGGTCGACGCTCTCAACGAGGCGCTGGTGGTCGTGAGTGGTGGTGGTGAGATACTGGAGTGCAACGACGCCTTCCGCTCCATTCTGGCTGACCGGGACAGCTACACCGGCCCTGTCGAAGATGTCCTTGACGGCGTCCCGACGCTCGAGAGGCACTTCGGACGACGCGAGGAGGGTATCGTCCCCGTCGAGGAGCGTGACTCGACGGTGTACTTCCAGCTCTCCATCTTCGGCATCGACGCCGACACCGGGGCCGACCTGTCGCTGATCGTGCTCCACGACGTGACCGACCAGCAACGAAGGCAGCGCGAACTCAAACGGGAAAACAAACAGCTCGACCGGTTCGCGAGTTTCATCTCACACGACCTCCGGAACCCACTCGATGTCGCCATCGGCCGGACCACGGTCATCGACGAACTCGTCGACGACCCACGGGTGAGCGAACATCTCTCGGAGATCAGAGCCTCCCACCGGCGGATGAGTCGCATCATCCAAGACGTACTCACGCTCGCCCGGGAGGGACAGAGCATCGACGACAAACAGGCCACCGACCTGTCGAACGTCGCAGCAAGCGCCTGGTCACACGTCGAAACCGACGGCGCGGACATCGACATCCGGGCCGACCAGTCGATACTTGCCGACGCCGAGCGACTGGGGCAGGTGTTCGAGAACCTCTTTCGGAATGCCGTGGAGCATGGCTCCACGACCCCCGATTCGCAGGCGCATCGGAACAGCGTCGAACACTGGGAAGAATCAGCAGCGCAATCAGTGACTATCGTGGTCGGCGTGCTCGATGACGACGCCGGGTTCTACGTGGCAGACGACGGGACCGGAATCGGCGCTGACCTGCGTGGTAACGTTCTCGAAGCAGGGTTTTCGGGTGACGACGGCACAGGGTTGGGGCTGGCAATCGTCTCGAACATCGCAGGGGCACACGGCTGGGATGTCACCGTGACCGAATCCGAACGCGGTGGGGCACGCTTCGATTTTACCGGGGTCGACGTGCTCGCCGGCGGGTGATGCAGGGGCTTCAGTCGTCGAGTTCGCCACAGCACCGACAGACCGTTCCGCCGAGTTCCTCGTCGTAGACCAGTGAGCCCTCGCCGCACTTCCGGCAGGGCATGTAACTGGCCGAGTAGCCGTACTGCGGGGAGTCGGTGGTCGATACCTCGGACGGCGTCGGTGACCGTTCAACACTCATTGCAATTTCACTAACTATCCAGATGTACTTATAACTAACGACTGTTTGTGCATATTGAAACTGAATATTGCAGTGTATATCACGGTATATGACGTAATTATGCTGTTCTTGGTATCAATACCCGTTTCGTGTTTACGTTTGTCACGATAGACGGGCCCGTGCCGACGGGCACCGCAGCGGTCCCCTGGCTCGCGGTGGGACCGCCCGGTTTAAGCCCTGGCCAACCACACCGGCAGGTATGGACGCGATTCACGTCTGTCTGAACGTCATCGACGCCGACCACACCGCACAGTGGTACACCGAGCAACTGGGTTTCGAGGACTCTTGGGAGTTCACCACCGCCGATGGCAAAAGCCGGAACGTCTACGTCGCCGATGGCAATGGCTTCGAACTCCAGCTCTCGGAGAGGGAGGGACGGGAGGCCCTCGAGCGGGGGACAGCGTGGGACCACGTCGCGGTGAAAGTCGAGGACGTGGACGACGCCTTCGACGACATCGACCACCACGGCGTCGTCCAGGAACCGGCCGACAACAATGAGGCTGGCGCGCGGACGGCGTTCATCGAGGACCCGGACGGGCACGTGGTCGAACTGGTCCAGCCGCTAGAGTAAGCCGTCGCTGTGCAAGCGGGCACAAAAAACGTGGAATGTTGCCGACTGAGTCGACTTACTCGAACAGGTCGACGACCGTCTGGTACTCCTCGGAGACCTTGTCCCAGTCGATGACCTCAAAGAAGGCGTCGATGAAGTCGCCACGGGCGGGACCGTAGTCGTAGTAGTAGGAGTGTTCCCAGACATCCAGCGCCATGATGGGGTGTGCGCCCCACAGGGCTCCTTGGTCGTGCTTATCAACGGGCACGTTGCGGAGCTGGTTGGCGACGGGGTCATAAAGCAGGAGCGCCCAGCCACCGGCGGCCG
>CAZOQK010000135.1:0-6681 GCA_964581735.1 uncultured Halobacteriales archaeon
TCCTCGCCCTGTGCGAGTGCCATACAGCCCGTGATGACGAGGTCGGCGGGCGTCTCCTCGTCGAGTTCCTGCGCGCGGGCGAGCATGTTGCGTTCGGTCTTCTCGACGACGGTACAGGTGTTGAGAATCGCCACGTCGGCCTCCCCGGGGCCGTCGGCGGGGTGGTGGCCGCCGTCACGGAGCGCCCGCTCGATTTCGCGGCTCTCGCCCCGGTTGGACGTACAGCCATAGGTCTCGATGTGATAGCGGGCCATTGTCTTTCTCTACGTATGCGCAGTAAAAAGCGCGACGTTCCAGTTCCCGGTTGTGTTTACTTTAGCAACGGAACGGTTTAGGACAGCAAGAAAGCCCCGACTGGCTCGACTCGGGAGGCTCGCTGCGCGCGCTCGCTTCGCTCGCGTGCTTACGTCGCCTTCCTTCGTCGAACCAGTCGCCCCTTTCAGTCCCACCCGCATAGACTGGTCCATCCAGCTACAGGGTGGGACTGAAAGGGGCCGAAATCTGGAGGAAGGCGGACGACGCAAGCACCTACTGGAGCGCAGCGAGTCCCCCGACTCCAGATTTCGGGGGCTTTCTTGCTGTTCTCATGACCGCAGTTCACAGAACTCACTTAATTAAACACCGTCCCGCTCGCACCCGACGCACATATGACGGGGTAGTCCCAAGCCCTGCCAACAGTGTCATCGGGCCCCGACTCGCTCACGGACCGCGTCCCCTCCCGCGTCGAAATCGCGGTCTTCATGTCCGGCGTCGCCAGCATGGGTCTGGAAATCGTCGCCGGCCGCCAGATTGCCCCCGTTTTCGGGTCGTCCGTGTTCACCTGGGGGTCGATTATCGGCGTCTTCCTGGCCGCGCTCGCGGTCGGCTACTGGCTGGCGGGCAAGCGCGCCCGAGAGAACGCCTCCCGGAACGCTCTCGCGCTGGTTTTCGTCGCCACCGCCGCTTACGTCGCCCTGCTGGTCGTCGCCGGCGACCCGATACTCAGAGCGACCGAGAACGTCGGCCTCCCGGCCCGCTTTGCGCCGGTCCTGCCCATCACCATCCTCTTTGGCCCGCCCACGGTCCTGCTCGGCTTCGTCAGCCCCTACGGCGCGGAACTGGTCGCCTCCGAGGGGCCGGGTGACGCCTCCGGGCAGGTGTACGCCCTCGGGACTGGGGGCAGCATCGTCGGTTCCTTCGCGACGACGTTCGTCCTCATCCCCGAAATCAAGGAGGGTGTCGTCGGTATCGAGTTCGGATTCGGCGTCCTGCTCCTTCTCACGGCGTTTCTCGTCGCCCCGCGTGGCAACACCGCCACCCGCGCGGCAATCGGGCTGGCCGGCGGGACGCTCGTACTCGCCTTCGTCTTCGTCACGTTTGCGCCCCTGGCCGGCGGCGAAGTCGTCTACGAGACACAGACCACCTACCAACAACTCGAAGTCGTCGACGACGACGGCGTCCGCACCCTCTATCTCGACGGGGTCCCACACAGCGCGATGGACAAATCCGACCCCGACGGCTACGTCTTCTCGTACACCCGCTACTTCCACCTCTCGATGCTCGCCACCAAGGAGGAGGTGGATAATGTCCTCTTTATCGGTGGCGGCGGCTTTTCCGGCCCGAAACGCTTCGAGACGGAGTACAACGTGACCATCGACGTGGTGGAAATCGACCCCGCTGTCGTCTCCGCCGCCAAGGAGTATTTCGGCGTCGAGGAGGGCAACGATTTCCGCATCCACACGATGGACGGGCGTCGGTACCTCGAAACCACCAATCGAACCTACGACGTGGTGATTCTGGACGCCTACCGCGCCGACAAGGTCCCTATCCAACTCACGACAGTCGAGTTCATGAATCTCGTCTCCGAGCGGACCGACGAGGACGGTGTGGTCGTCGCGAACGTCATCTCCGCGCGCACCGGGCCCGAATCGGCATTTTACCGCGCCCAGTACCGCACGATGGACCGGGCGTTCCCCAACGTCTACAGTTTCCCCACCAGCGAATCCGGTCGCCTCCAGAACATCGAACTGGTCGCCACGAAATCCGACCGAACGCTCACACAGGCCGACTTCGAACGCCTGAACCGTGAGCGCGACATCGGCATCGACCTGCGCCAGGAGGTCGGCTTTTACCGCGGGGACGTGGACGTGGGTGATGCCCCGCTGCTGACCGACGACTACGCGCCTGTCGACAGCTTACTTGCCCGGCAAATCGACACCGACTATATCATCGAGCGCACCAACGGCACGCAGGCCGCCGGGTAATCACTCCTCGGCGGTTGTGCCCCCGCTCTCCCCGCCCGTCGCGTCCCGATACTCCGCGACGACAGTATCCCCACTTGAGGCACCGATGCGTTCGGCCCCGGCGTCGAACATCGCCTCTGCCCGGTCCCACGACCCGATGCCGCCACTTGCCTTGACCGGGAGATACTCGCTCATGATTTCGACATCCTCGACGGTCGCGCCGCCCTCCACAAACCCGGTCGCCGTCTTCACGAAGTCGGCGTCGGCCTCGACGGCGGCTTCACAGACCCGCTGGAGTTCGCCCTTGTCGAGCAGCGGCGCCTCGACGATGGCCTTTACCGGTATCGGCACGGCGGCGACCATCTCCGCGAGGTCGTCCACGACGGCGTCGTCCTCGTCGCCACGGAGGCGGCCGAGGTTGGCGACCACGTCCAGTTCGTCGGCGCCGTCGTCCCAGGCCTGCTGTGCCTCGGCACACTTGACCGCGGTGGCGTGCTGGCCGTGTGGGAACCCGACGACCGTCGCGATGTCGACGCCGGGTGCGTAGTCGGCAGCCTCAGTGACATAACAGGGCGGGATGCAAGCGCGCATCCCCTCGCCCAAGGCGGTGTCGAGTACGTCGGTAACGTCGGCCCACGCCGTCGTTGGGCCGAGGACGGTGTGTTCGATGCGTGCGGGAACGTCGTCCATACGGGATCCGAGGCGCGGGGAGACTAAAACTCCCGGTGACCGACCGGAAAGGCTTTTTACCGTGGCTCGTGGCTGGGAGGATATGCAGGTACCCTTCGAGGGGTTCGTCGTGCCGCCGGTGGAGTACGCGGCGCTGCTGGCGGTGGGGACGGCCGTGGTGCTCGCGTTGCTGTATGCGGTCCAGCCGCCAGTGACACAGCGAACCGTCCTCGCTTTCGTCCCGTGGATGGTCAGCGGCGCGGCACTACACGTCTTCTACCAGCTGGGTGAACTCTTCCAAGTCCGTATCTATCCGGAACTCGTCAAGCCGCTGTTCTCAGCCCCGGCGGTCTACCTGACGACGTTCGTCGGGATGGGTGCCATCTGGGTCATCTCCTCGATTATCGGCCTCGGGTTACAGTCGAGCGTCTCGGGCGGTGACAAGGTCGCCCGGTATCTCGGCGCAATGGGCATCGGCGTCATGCTACCGCTGGTCGGCCTGACTTTCTGGCAGGGGCTTGATCCCGCCGTCGGCCCGATGGAGCCGGTCTTACCCCTGGTCGGGATTATCATCACGATGGTGCTGACCTTCGTTGTCTACATCCTCATCGGGGCCTGGCGCACCTACATCATCGCCGAGGCGCGCATCGTCGGCGCGCTCGTCCTCTTCGCCCACCTGTTGGACGGCATCACCACCGCCATCGGGCAGGACATCATCGGCTTCGAGGAGCGCTCGGTGCTGTCGGCACGCATCATGGAGTTTGCCGCCGGCCTTCCGACCGCCCAATACCTCGGGAGCGGCTGGCTGTTCGTCGTCGTGAAGATGCTGCTGGCGTCGCTCATCGTCATCGGTTTTGCCGACTACGTCAGCGAGGAACCCACCCGCGGGAACCTCTTTTTCGCCGTTATCGTCGCGCTTGGTGTCGGTCCCGCGATGAACAACATCTTTCTCTTCTTGCTCGGCGTCGCCTGAACCGGCGTCGGCTCAGCCGCCGCCACCGGCGACGCCGCTGCCGATTGCAGCGCCACAGTCGTTGCAGGCGACTACGTAGAGCCGTTCGGAGGAGCGGACCAGTCCTGCCATCTTCGCGTCCAAATCGAGGAATTCGACATCCAACTCTTCGGCTATCTCGCCGTCACAGTCAGGGCAGTGTACCATACCCCCGAAATTGCCCCGTCGCTCGGGAAGTGTTCTCTGCCGGCCGCGGCGCTACCGAACCACGCCGAGTTTTGACCCCTCGCGCCCAACGTCGCCCATGGGAAAACAGCCACACCTGCTCGTCGAGGCGGGCGACCTCGCGGATGTCGCACTCGTCCCGGGCGACCCTGGCCGCGTCGACCGCATCGCAAACCACTGTGAGACCGTCACCACCGTCGCCCAGAACCGCGAGTACAAACTCGTCAACGCCACCTACGAGGACCACGACCTCACCATCTGTTCGACCGGCATCGGCTCGCCCTCTGCGGCTATCGCTGCCGAGGAACTCCACGCCGTCGGCGTCGACACCATGATCCGGGTGGGGACGACCGGCGCGCTCCAGTCGGGCATCGAAATCGGCGACATGGTCGTCGCCACCGGCGCGGCCAAAGACGAGGGCACCACCAAACGCTACGAAGACGTTTCCGTTCCCGCGGTCCCCGACTACGATGTCCTCACGGCGCTTGCCGATGCAGCCGAGGACAATGGCGAAGACGTACACGTCGGCCCCATCGCCACGGACGACGCCTTCTACGCCGAGACGGACGCCTGCGTCGAGGACTGGGAGGCCGCCGGACTGCTGGCCGTCGAGATGGAGGCCGCGGCGCTGTTTGCGCTCGCGCGCCGGAAGGGGATGGCCGCCGGCGCCATCTGTACTGTCGACGGCAACCTCGTCGAGGACACACAGAAAGGCGAGACCGACGCCGACGAACTCCCGGCAAAAGCGAAAAACAACGTCGAGCGCGCAATCGGTATCGCGCTGGATGCCGTGACACGCTTGCAGTGAGCGGGCGAGGGGTGACGAGAGCGCTGACTCGGACAGCAAGAAAGCCCCGACTGGATACACGAATCCCGCGCTTCGCTCCGCTCACTCCTGAAAATCTCCGATTTTCTGAGACAACAAGCCTTCCGAGTCCAGACTGCGGGGGCTTTCTTGCTGTTCACACCGACCGAGGTTCCCAGAATATCACGGTCAATGCAACTAAACACCAGTCCCCGCCGCCGACGCGGGGTTTTTATCCGCGGCTCCGAAACAGCGGGACATGCGGAGCCGTTGGCGCGTGCTTTTGAACCGGTTTCGGCGCTACGAGCGGCGTGAACTCCGCGAACTCCGCAACTGGCTCGCCGAGACGAGCAACCTCGTTCACTTCTCGATTCTGTTTGTTGTCCCGCTGCTCATCGGCATCGTCACTGCACTCGCAAACACCGTCGGCTCGCTGTCCTTCCTGCTCTATCCCCCCCTCGCGTCGGGTGCGTACACGCTCTTTGCCAACCCCGAAGGCAAGTACGCCTCGCCACTGCGTTTCGTCGGCGGCCTGACCGTCGGTGCGGCCTGTGGCTGGTTGGCGGTCTTTGCGGCCTCGCTGTTCTTTTACACCCCACAACCTGGCGAGATTCACGCCATCGGCGCCGCGCTGAGTATCTTCCTCACCGGGGCGGTGACGTGGGCGCTCGACATCGAGGAACCGGCAGCCTTCTCGACGGCGCTGCTGACGCTCTTTGTCTACGCTCAAATCGAAAATCCCGAACTCTACGTGCTGAGTATCACCGTCAGCAGTGGGCTCGTCGCCGTCGCCTTCGCGGGCTGGCGACGCTTCGTCTACGAACAGCGGGCGCGCTATCTCTACGAATCCACGCGGGGCGACGACCATGTCCTCGTGCCGATGCGGGGCGACACCGCCGCCGAGACGACGATGCTCGGCGCACGCCTGGCGGCCGCCCACCGCGCCGGCAAGGTGGTCCTGCTCGATATCGTCGACGACGAACACGTCGCACGCGCCGAGCGCTCACTGCTGCGCGAGCACGGCGAGACGCGACTCGTCGGCGTCAAGACGCCGGGCGAACGCCCCGACGACGCGGGCCGGGACCCGCTTGATTCACTCGACGGCAGCCAAGCCGTCTCCGGTGCGGTCAGCGACATCGAAGAGCAGGCAAACCGCATCGAGACACAGGTCGGCGTCCCCTGCGAAGTTGTCGTCGCCGTCGACGGCGGCGCGACCGCTCGGACTGTCCTCAGGACGGCCGAGGAGGCCAACTGTGACCTCATCGCGACGCCTTACGAGACCAGTCACGGGACGGTCACGCAGTTCATCCGTAACCTCTTCAGCGGCGACATCGACGTGGTGGCCCACCGCTCGCGGGACGGTCGCACGCGGTGGCATCGGGTCCTCGTGCCCGTTCGCGGCCCCAGTGGCGTCGCCACCAGCATGGTCGATTTCGCCACCCGCCTCGCCGGACAGACCGGGCAGGTCAGCGTCGGGACCTGCATCTCCACCCCCCGCGAGCGGCGGCGTGCCGAGGAACAACTGGCCAACATCGTTGAGACCTTCGAGGGTAACATCGAGACACGCGTCTCTCAGGCCTCAATCGAGGAGTTCCTGACCGACCACGGCCGCGAGTACGACCTCGTCCTGCTGGGTGCGAGCCGCGACCGCACCGCTGCCTCCCGCTTTATCTCGCCGCCGACCTTCGAGCGCATCGACAGCGACGCCATCGACACCGACGTGGGCATCGTCGACCGGAACTAGTCTACCATCCATCCGTCTTTAGTTAGACCTCACACCTTGGTTGCGTAGCGGTAGCGAGCGTTTC
>CAZOQK010000136.1:0-6663 GCA_964581735.1 uncultured Halobacteriales archaeon
ATTGATGAGGTGGTTGGTCCCCTCGTACTCGTGGGTCATCGAGACGTTCGCCGCGTCAATGGTAATCCCACGTTCCTGTTCGTCTTCCTCGGTGTCCATCGCCAGTTGTTCACCGGCGGTGTCGTCGGAGATCATCCCCGCACCGGCGAGGAGGTTGTCTGTCAGTGTCGTCTTGCCGTGGTCGACGTGAGCCGCGATGGCGATGTTCCGGATATTCTCCGGCGTATTCATCAGCGTCTCACATTCTTGAACGATTTTCTTTCGTCGGCCCATTATTATCCCTGCCTACCGGCAGGAGGGTCAAAAGGATAGTGTTTCCAATCGGCAGCGGTGTGGCCGATTGGTCGCTCGCCACGAACGGAGTGAACTGGCGGTGTTTCACAGTGGCCCGATTTGAGGGTCGCGGCGCGCCGCGCGGCCGCAGCAAGCACCGGAGTGAGCAACGCAAACGAGGCCCACAGCAAGTCCCCCGAGTCCAGACTGCCGGGGCTTTCTTGATGCACTGAACCACGTTGGCACCGACTCAAACCGACTTACTGCCCCAAATCCCACCAGCAACACCTCATAAACAACCACCACACGAGAGTCGAAATTGGGGCGAAACTGAACGGAGTTTGGCCCGACCGTGGCTGGAGTCCGGATACACGTTGAAAAGTTTACGTTCGAGTGGTAGCCCTCGGTGGGCGTGATGACAGAGAAACGGACCAACGGCAGTTCATCGGCACGGCAGGCACAGTCACGGTTCTCGCACTCGCCGGGTGTTCCGGCAACGGCGGTGGGACCACCACCGAAACCGAAGGCATGGGCGACGAGACGATGGGCGACGGAACGATGGCGGGCGATATGACACGCCGGCGCGTGGGCCGTCCACGAGGGCCAAAACCACATCTACACCGGGGGCGAGGCCGCGTCAATCGGCCTTGAAGCGCTGGCCGAGGCCGCGCCACCGACCGGCTTCAAGCGCGAACCGGGACTGGTCGACGGGTTCAAGAGGATGATAGGTGACACGGGCGTCGCGTCGGCGGGCATGTACACGTCCGGGAACACGGTCGCGGACCCCAACGACCCGATGGGGGAGGTGCCGGGCGCGCCACCCATCGCCCCCGGCGGTGCCTTCAAGTTCGAAGTCGAGGCCGAGATGGGCCAGCGGTTGTCCTTTGCCTCGGTATTCGTGCCCTCCAGTGACCTCTTCTTTGCGCTGGGCAGCGAAGGTATTCGCCTCTGGAACGCCAATGGAGAGTCCATGAGCGGCGACGTGACCGGGATGGTTGGGCTCTACGACGCCGGGACGGATCCGAACGGCAGACCTGGTTACGGCCCCGACCAGGCACCGGCACAGGACAGTCCGACGCAGGGCGACGGCGAGGTCGGCGTCCTCCGGCCAATTCCGGACGTGAACGACGGCTACAGCTACCCCGACGTGAGCAACGCACTCAGCGTCACGCTGACCCCACAGTAATAATGCAGGGACCCACCGGTACGAACTCGGACTGGCGGCAATCGCGGGCGTCAGCGGCGTTGCTGGCTCCTACGCCGTAGCTGGCAACAGCCGCTCGTTCGCCGTCGCACCCGTCGACGCGCTCGTCGTGAACGCGACGCCGGGAGCCATCGTGGCGTTCATGATAGACAACGTCGGTGAGGCGGGCCATCTCCTCCATCTGGCGCTCTCTATCGCCATCGTCACCGGACTGTTCGGGGCGTTCGCCCTCGTCGGCGGACGCCTCGCCGAACGCCTCGACAGCCGACTCGCCGGTGGGGTCCCCGCTGGCGTGCTCGCCTACGCGATGACGGCCCTCGTCACGACCGAGTTGATCCTCGCCGTCGGCGCGGTCCTTCCGGTCGCTGCCGTCACTGGAGTGACCGCGCCACGGCGGGCCGCGCCGGAACTCGACACGACGCGGCGCCGCACGCTCGGTAGTTTCGCCGGCGCCATCGCGTTCGTCGGTGGGGCGGTCACCACCGGGGCGCTGCGCTCGCGCGACGACTCGCTGCGGCGGGCGCCGCGGTCGGAAGGCGTCGACGAGCGGATTCAGGAGGCCGGCAACCGGGAACTCTCGACCGGCGGCGACCTGCTGGGACTAGTCAGTGAAATCGGGAGCTTCTACAACGTCGATATCGCGCAGTTCGACCCCGAACTCACCGCCGAGGAGTGGTCGGTGACGCTGACCGGTGAACTCGTAGAGGACGACCTGACCATCGACTACGACGACCTCATCGGTATGCCGGCGGAGAACCGCCTCGTCACGCTGCGGTGTGTCGGTGAGAACCTGAACGGGAAGAAACTCGACACCGCCGTCTGGACGGGCACACCGATCAAGCCCCTCCTCAAAGAAGTCGACCCGGATGGTGAGTGTGGCTGTGTCGTCCTCCGGGGCGACGACGGCTACTTCCTCGAGTACCCAACCGAAGTGTTAGAGGGCGGCTTTCTCGCCTGGGGGATGAACGGCAGGGTGCTCCCGACCGCCCATGGCCACCCCGTGCGCATCCTCATCCCGGGCCACTGGGGCGAGACCAACGTCAAATGACTCACCGAAATGAAGATGCTCGACGAGGAGAGGGACGGCCACTGGGAGCAACGCGGCTGGAAGGGGACTGGGACCGTGACCACCGTCGCGAAACTCTGGGACGACGGCATCACCACGATGGACGACGGACGCATCGAACTGGCGGGCCACGCCTACGCCGGGATACGCGGCGTCGAGCGCGTCGAAGTCTCGACCGACGGCGGTGCGACCTGGACCGACGCCGACCTCTCCGAGCCACTGCCTGACGAGGACATCTGGCGGATGTGGCGCCACCGCTTCGAGCCCTCCGGCAGTCACGACGTGGTCGTGCGTGCCGTCGACGGCAACAGCGACCTCCAACCCGAGGAACGGTCGGACTCGTACCCGCGGGGCGCGAGCGGGTGGGTCCGACGGACGGTGCGTGCATGACCGCCCCGCCGACCACTCGGCGAGGCCGGTGGAATGGCCACGGGGCCGGCGGCGATGGGTGGCATCGGATTGGCGGTTCTCAACAGCGTCTTCTTCCCGTGGTTGACCGCCGGCTGGCTGGGCAACTACCGGCAGTTCCGCTCGACGATGGGTCTCGGCCTCGTCGGGTCCGGCGCCGTCCGCTTACTGGAGAACCTGGTTGCCGTCTACTTCCTTTTCGACGGCATGACCTCGCTGTACTCTGCGGACCCGCTGGTCGGGCAGGTAGTACTGGCGATGCGCTCGCTGCAGTTCGCCGTCGTCGGCCTGCTGACATACGTCACCTTCAAATAGTGGGGTCTGCCGGTACACTCATACCCATCCATCCCGTGTGAGCCATACGCATGGACGTACGCGTGCAGGCAGGTGGGCCAGTCGAACCGTTTCTCGGCGCTCGCGACCTCTTCTCGACGGAGTACGACCTCGATTCGCCCGTCGATGTCGAGGTGCGCGAAGACCCCGACGAACGGACGCGGGTCAGTCACACCGACAACGCCCACCGGCTGACGATTTCACGGCAGGCCGCCACCTCGGCGATGGCCCGCGAACTCGCCCTCCACGAGTTCGCCCACATGTACCACCACGAGCGCGAGCACCCCTCACACACCCAGTCGATGAAAGAGGCCATTTTCCTCGCGCTCACCGGGCGCTCGGTCGAGCGGCGTAAACTCACTCACTGCTACCAAATTGCAAACCACATGAAAGACATCTACGCCGACGACGTGTGGCTGGAACTGGCTCCCGCGGACAAACTCGTGGACTTCCTCGAATCGAGTCTGGCCGCCGCCGTCGCGGACCGGCCCGACCCCAATGCTGGGGGTTGGCAGCGGATGACCCCCGCCGCCGACCCCGAGATTACCGCCGTCAACGCCGCCTTCGCGCTCGCGCTCGTCGAGCGCCACGGCCTCGTCGACCCGAACCACCGGCTCTACGACATCGCACATGCCGCCGCCGCGGACGCCCCCGAAATCAGCCTCTCGCAGTTCAAAACCCACTTTGCATCGCTGGCCGACGACCCCACCGAGAGCGAGTACCGCAAAGCGCTCGTGGACGTGACCCGCGCCTACGCCGGCGGCGAGGGACCGGCTGCAGACTAAACGAGCGGCGACGCTGCAAGTACCGCGGCCAGCCCCACCACGACGTAATCCGTCGGCACGAACCGCAGTGCCGGCAGCGTCGGATTGTACGAGAAACACCGCGCCCGCAACGCCACGGCGAGGCTGTCCGCCCGCCCGACTGCCCTGACCAGCGACAGCGTCGCCAGCCTGCTCGCCCGGTCGCGCGCCGACCGCCGATTTCCGCCCCGCACCGCGAGTGCCTTCCGGATCCGGGCCACGTCCGCCCGCACGACCGGAACGAATCTGAATGTGAGCGCGACGCCGACCCCCAGCAGTTGCCCGACCTTCCCCGGGACGGTGTGTTGAATCGCCGCCCGTGTGTCCCGCACCGGCGTCGCGTAGACGAAGGCCGCGCTCACGAGCAACACGGGAAGGATGCGGGCCACGCCCCGGAGTGACCGCAGTGCGCCCGCGACCCGAAACCACGGCGGGCCGAGCGTGACCCCGCCCAGAACCGGCCCGACTGCGAGAAAGAGCAGGACAAGCCAGTAGGCACGCAGTGCCCGCGCCGGCGAAAGGCCCGCCGCGAGCGAACAGACCAGGCCGAGTACGAAGACGGCGAGGAGTCGCGGGAGCGACCCCGCGGACAGCGCCGCGATGGCAAAGCCAACCTGAAACGCAATCTTCGCCCGCGGGTCGAGCCGATGGACCAGCGAGTCGCCGGGCGCGTAGGTCAGCATTCGGGGACGCGCACGTCGATGGCCGTCAACTGGTCGCGGGCCGATTCGGGGGCGGCGTCGACGGCCACGGCGCCGTCTCGCAGGCCAACAACGCGGTCCGCACGCCCGAGTACGTCGCGCACGTCGTGCGTGACAAGCACGATGCCGGTGCCCGCGGCGTGCAACTCGTTGAGACGGGCCAGCACGGACTGACGAGCCGGCCAGTCAAGTCCGGCGAACGGTTCGTCCAGCACGAGATGGTCGGGGTCCATCGCCAGCGCGCCCGCGATTGCGACACGGGCCTGCTCGCCGCCTGAAAGCGCATCGATGCGGTCGTCTTCCCGCCCCGCCATCCCGACTGCATCGAGTGCATCCGAGACTCTGCGGTCGATGTCGGCCCGGTCGAGGCCGAGATTCTCCGGGCCGAAGGCCACGTCGGCGCCGACGGTGGCGGCGACGAACCCATCGCGCGGCGTCTGGAACACCATCCCGACGCTGGTCCGGGCGGCAACCGGATGCTCACTCGCTCGCTGGCCGTCGACCAGTACGTCGCCCTCGTCGGGTTCCAGAAGCGCGTTACAGTGGCGAACGAGCGTGGTTTTGCCACTGCCGTTGGCCCCGGCCAGCAGGACCCACTCGCCGTCGTCGATGGTCAGCGAGACGCCATCGACGGCCACGTCGCCGTCGTAGTGGTGGGTCAGGTTCTGGAACTCTATCATTCCAGTTGTGCGAGCGTCCCGTCACCGCCGACGACGAGCGCGGCAGTCAGCAGTGCTTTCAGCACGTCACCGATGGCAAACAGCGCCATCGCACTCGCGGCCGCCCCCAGCGGGATACCGCTGACCGACGCCAGCCACGGCACGCCGACGGCGTAAATCGGGACCAGCGAGACCAGCAGCGCGCCACCGGCAACGAGGGGCGAAATCTCGCTGAACGGTCTGGGTTCGACCGAGCGGTGGACGACGCCGCCGACGACGGCGGCCGCAAGCAAGAACCCAATCAGGAAGCCGCCGGTCGGCCCTATGAAGTAGCCGATGCCGGCGCCGCCACCCGAGAACACCGGCGCACCGGCGAGGCCAACGACGATGTACAGCAGTACTGCAAACCCGCCCCAGACCGGGCCGAGCAACAGACCGGCGAAGAACACCGGGAAGTGCTGGAAGGAGAACGGAACCCCACCGGGGAGCTGAATCGAAATCTGGGCCAGCACCGCGGTCAGCGCCGCGAGTAACACCGCGACGGCGATATATGAGACTGTCGTGTCCGGAACGAGGTCGACCGATTCGTGTTGTGCCATGGCTGAGCCTCCCTGGTCAACCATCAAATGGATGTCGGTTCACGCTACGACAGGCGTCGAACGATCAGTGTAGCCACTCCGCGAGAGTCGGGAGAAAACGCAGTAGAACACAGCACTCGGAGTTATCGTGCGGCGGCCGCGACGCGCTCTTTCTCTTCTTTCTGGTTGACCGCGTAGGTGCCGACATCGTTGTTGGCGGCACCGATGAGCTGGCGTGCGAGGGCTTCGGAGGCGTCGGCCTCAGTCTTGAATGAGTCACCGAGGACGCCCTCGGCCAGGAACTTCAGGGCCTGATCGACGCGGCGCTGCGGGGAGATGTCAACGGCCTTTGGCACGGAAATCCCACCGTATTTCAGACGAACGGTCTCCTCGCGGGGGGCGCTGTTCTCGACGGCGCGGACGAGAATCTGGATGGGGTTCTCGTCGGTCTGGCTGTGCATCCGCTCGAAGGCGTCCCGGGTAATCTGGGTCGCCATCTGTTTCTTGCCGGTGTTCTCGTCGGTCTGCATCAGGCGGTTGATGAGCCGCTCGACGATGCTGATTTCCGACTTCTTGAACTGTTTGTCGGCGTGGCGGCCCATCGTGTGTGCGATGGGAGTGACGGTAATGTACCGCTC
>CAZOQK010000137.1:0-6651 GCA_964581735.1 uncultured Halobacteriales archaeon
CACCAACGAGGACGCCCGGAACCACTCGCTGAAACCCTTTGGAGGGACCGAATACGACCGCGCGCTCGTCGACGTGCCCTGCTCGTGTGAAGGAACCATCCGAAAAAACCCCGACACCCTGGATGAGTGGTCCCTCGAACACGTCGAGGGCATCGCCGGGGCACAGAAGGGCATCCTCCGGCGGGCGGTCCAGGCCACCGAGCCCGGCGGCACCGTCGTTTACTCGACGTGTACGTTTGCTCCCGAGGAAAACGAGGCGGTCCTCGATTACGTCCTCGAAGCGGAGGGTGGCTGTCGGGTCGTCGACTACGACCTGGCGCTTGCCCACCGCAAGGGCGTCACCGAGTGGGCGGGCGAGCGGTTCGACCCGCAGGTCGCCAACACAAAGCGCATCTACCCGCACCACAACGACACGGGTGGCTTTTTTTGTGCCAAACTGGAGGTCGGACAGTGAGTAACGAAGGGACACGGTTCGACCGTCTGCCCGCGACGAGCGCGGAGCGCGAACTCGAGGGTCGCGCCACCCGCGACGAGGTTCTCGCGTGGTGGGACGAGCGGTTCGGGGTCGACCCCGCGGTCTTTGCCGACTCCTCCTTTTGGGAACGGGGCAGCGGGAAAGTCTGGATACTCCACGGTGAGGAGCCGACGCCCATCGACATCGAGGGGCTGGGGATGACGTTCCTGCGAACCCGGCAGGAACACTGGAAACCGACGCTCTCTGCCATCCAGCGTTTCGGCGAGCACGTGAGCGAGAACGTGATCCATCTCAACGACGAGCGGGCGGCGACGTTCATGGCCGGGGAGGACCAGGAACTCAACTGGGACGGCGACTGGGGGTATCTGGTCGTCACCCACGACGTGGCCGGTGAGCCGGAACCCCTTGGGGTCGGGCTGTTCGTCTACGGCGAGTTGCGTTCGCAGGTGCCAAAGGGTCGCCGCCGCGAGTTGTAACACAGGTCCCGTCCGAAGGGAAACGTCATTGTGTGCGGGCTCAAAACGCCCGCACAGCAATGCTCTCGGCACTGCTTTTCATTGGACTGGTGGTGGCGGTGTTCGTCGGCTACAACATCGGGGGCTCCTCAACCGGCGTTGCGTTCGGGCCCGCTGTCGGCAGCCGTATCGTCGGCAAGTTCACCGCTGGCGTGCTCTTTGCTGCCTTCGCGCTCGCCGGCGGGTGGACCATCGGTCGGAACGTCATCGACACGATGAGCAACGGTATCGTGCCGGCGGCGCAGTTCTCCCCCGAGGCGAGCATCGGCGTACTCTTTTTTACTGGGCTCTCGCTTTTGATTTCGAATCTCTACGGCGTCCCTGCCTCCACGTCGATGACTGCCGTCGGCGCAATCGTCGGGCTGGGGCTGGCGACGGGGACGCTCAACGAGGCGCTGATGTTCACCATCGTCTCGGCGTGGGTCGTCGCCCCGCTGTTTTCGTTTTTTCTCGGTGCGGTCATCGGCCGGTATCTTTACCCCTATCTCGACGCTCGCTTTGCATTCGGGCGCATTGAGGACGGCCTCTTCCGGCTTGACGACTCCGGGACGGTCCCGCGGCCGACGTTCAACGACAGCGCAAGCGCCCGTGACATCGCGGGTGCCTCGCTCGTGCTGGCTATTGCCTGTTACATGGGCTTTTCGGCGGGGGCTTCGAACGTCGCCAACGCCGTCGCGCCGCTGGTCGGGAGCGGCGCACTCGGCGTCGACGCGGGTGTTCTGTTGGCTATCGGCGCCATCGGTCTCGGCGGGTTGACAATCGCCCGACGCACCCTCGAAACCGTGGGCAATGACATCACCGAACTCCCGATTCTGGCCGCGCTCATCGTCTCCGCTATCGGCGCGACGGTCATCACCGTCCTCTCACAGCTGGGTATCCCCGCGAGCCTCGCGGTCTCTACGACCTCCTGTATCATCGGCCTGGGCTGGGGGCGTGCCTCGCGGGTCGTCACGCTGGCCGATGCGGCAACCGCGCCACTGGAGAAGGAAGCCGAACACGGGCCGGAGATGACCGTCGGCGCGCTGTCGACGCCGGCCGCCGAGACGAAGACTGCGGAGGGTGAGAAGGTACAGACCGGCGGCCCGACCGTCGGGGAACTCGCCAGCGGCGAAGCAACCGAGAAAGCAGACCAGACGAAGGACGCCGCCGCGGAGACGGGCGCCGGCCCCGAAGTCCAGCCCATCGGAAAGGAGGAACCGGAACAACTCAGGAGGAAGGCGCTGTTCGACCCGGCCGCGACCAGCCGTATCGTGCTATTGTGGGTACTCACACCGACGCTGTCGGTCATCGGCTCGTTTGTCGTGTTCTGGGCGTTACTCTGACTGGCCTGTGTTCCCCAGCCACAGGACCGCCGGGAACCGGAGACGGCCCGCCGCCGGCCGTCCCGGCGGTCCCGGTTTTGCCGTCCCCTCGACGGGTTCGCCGGTGTTGTAGAGAACTAACAATACTAACTCATTACGGGACCGGGCCCGGAGACGGTTCGGGGGAACACGGCGGTCGCACGGACAGGTGGTCTACCCTTCGACCGACGGGGCTGAGGTGTCTTCCTGCTCGTATTTGCTCTCGAACTCCCGGATAAGCTGTCCCATTTTTGCATACCAGTCGTTGAGCAGTCGCTGCATATCGTCGGCGATCTTTGAGGGGTCGCTCGGCTTGAACACGTGGTAGTAGCCTCCCTGATCGTAGTTGACCTGCTCCTTTTGGATGAAGCCGGCCTGGAGCAACCGCTGGACAGCGCGATAGGCGGTTGAGCGCTCGCGGTCGACGATTTCGGCGATTTCGTCCACAGTGAGCGGCTCGTTGGTGCTTACGAGCGCTTGGAAGACCTCTTTGTCGAGTTGTTTGAGCCCGTGGAAACACTCAAGCAACCCCTCACACATCATATCCCGCTGGAGTTGTTCAGACATCGAATCTGGCATCTGTATCATACATCGGTACGCGCTGTCCACGTAAAAGACTTGTGTGAAAATCGCACAATCCTGTACCGATCCCGGCTCACACGTCCAGCGGCCGGGAGCGGTGCGCCGAGGAGTGATTAGTGGCCTGCCGACGTCGACTGGCGACGCGTTGTTCGTAGGGTCATCACCGTCGTGTAGAGGATTGCTGTCGCGACGACGACGGCCGCACCGATGACGAGTACGAGCCCGAGCATCTCGACGGCTTCGCTGTCGATGTACGACCCGACTTCCCCGATACCGACTGCAAGCGCGCCGACGAGGAGCATCCCACCGAAGTAGATCTTGATGCCGTCGGAGTCGACGACGGCGGTCGCAGCGGAGCCGATGCGGGCCCCGAGCGCGCTCCCGAACAGGAGCGGCGCGACGATTCCGAGGTCGACGCCGCCGCCCTGTCCGTAGAGGTAACTCCCGAGCCCGCCCGAGAAGACAATCTCGAAGAGGTCCGTCCCGACCGCGACGGGAACCGGGACGCCGATGGCATAGATCATCGCGGGCATGCGGATGAACCCGCCACCAACGCCGAGGAATCCCGACAGGACCCCAGTGAGGAACGCGACGAGGGTAATGACCCACGCCGAGACACGGACATCGCCACGGAGGGTCACCATCGGCGGGATCCGGACGGTCCGCTGGATTTTCTTTGCGATGTCCGGAATCTCGTACTCGTCGAGGTCCGTATCGGCGGCTTCGTGGTTGGCGCCGCCGCCACCATCACCCGCCAAAGCGTCACGAGTCACCATGAACCCGACGCCACCGAGCAGGAGGACGTACGAGACGCTGATAACGCCGCCGGCCAGCCCCAGCGATTCGAGGTAGAACACGCTGGCCCGGCCGGCCTCGATACCGATAGTCGTGCCCGTAATCATGATGGCTCCAAGCTTGTAATCGACCTGCCCGAGATCGTGGTGTTTCAGGCTCGCGATGACCGCGGTCCCGAAGACGAAAGCCATCCCGCTCCCGACTGCGACCCGGGCCGGATAGCCCATCATCAACAGCGCGGGAGTAACAAGAAAGGACCCGCCCATCCCAAAAAAGCCAAACAGCACCCCGACGACGAGGCCGAACCCGACGAACAGGGCTAGCAACTCCGGGGACGTGCCCAGAACCGCCAGACTACTGTCGAGCATTCTCGTCACCACCGATCAGAAACGACAGCAGCCGTGGGCCGAGGAGCCGTTCCAGGCCACCGTAGCCGACGTACAGCACAACCGCTTCCAGCAGTATCGTCCCGATGAGCAACGCTGTTTCCGGGTCCCAGGTCGGTACCTCTAATCCAGCCATTGGCCGTTCCTCCAGTCGTCCCGAACTGTATTTCGTCGTTTCCACATTTCTGCTCAGTATTCCCTACCCGGTTCGACCGTATAATGGTTTTGGAATTATCGCACAATATTATATCCCGGTAACCTCCCTCTGACCATAGATAACTTCTGCATAAGTTATGCAGCTGACGACCGCCGGCCGAACCACCACAGTAGAAGTGGACGGCATCGCTGTGCTGGGGAGTGGTGGGGTGCCGGCCCCCACGTTCCCGCCCACAGGGTCGCAACATTCAGGCCTGTCGACGGCCTTTCGACCGCCTGCCGGGCAGCTGTAATGTAAGAACAAAACAATATTATCGCGGGGGTGCATAGAGGAGAGGTATGAGGGCAGTGTACGCCACAGACCTCTCGGCAGCGAGTGAAGCGGCAATCGAGAACGAGACGTGCCTGGAGTGTTTGGACCGTATCGGCGTGGAATCGATACACCTGGTGACCGTCGTTCCGTCGAACGTCCACGCCGGAATGCCGGGCGTGAACTTCGAGGAGCGACGCCGTCGCGGGCTGGACCGCTACCGGAACGTGATGGAGGGCGCCGGCTTCGCAGTCGAGACACACGTCGTCCGCGGGACCCCGTTCCGTCGTATCAACGGCATCGCCGACACCGTCCACGCCGACCTGACTGTCGTCGGCTCGCGGGGACAGAGCCCGCTTGAGAACCGCGTCATCGGGTCGACCGCGCGCAACCTGGCGCGGACGACGGTCGCTCCACTGCTCGTCAACCGCGTCGAGCGGGGGACCGACGACCCCGACGTGCTCCGGGAACACCTTTTCGAGCGGGTCCTGTTCCCGACGGACTTCTCGGAGAACGCGGAGCGTGCCTTCGACGCGTTCTCGTATCTGCGCCACGCGACACAGGAGGCGACGCTGCTTCACGTCCGCTCACCGAAAGACGATACCGGTGACGACGACGCGACCCGGGCACAGTTAGACGACTTCGCGGCGACGCTCGAAGGCTGGGACATCAACACCCACATCGAAGTGCGGCGGGGCGACCCGGCTGACCAAATCATCGCGACAGAGGCCGATGTCACGCCGTCGACCATCCTGCTTGGCTCCCGCGGACGGAGCCGAATGCGGCGGCTGTTGCTCGGGAGCGTCTCCGGAAGCATCGTCGCGCGTGCGACCGGCAACGTCTATCTGGTGCCGCCGCCACGGAGTGCCTGACCCCCGATCCTCAGACGGCCGGGAGTGCCATTGTGGCAGTGTACCCGAGCGCGAGGGCGAGCACGAGCGAACCGCCCCACGCGCCGACCGTCACGAGGATTTTCCGCGAGCTGACCGCCTCGCCGCCGCCGACGGCCGCCCCGCTACCGATGATTGCGCTCACGACGATTTCGTTGAACGACACCGGCACACCCAGCAGGACGGCCACCTGTGCGATCAGAAACGACGGGACAAGCGCGGCGATGGACCGACGCGGCCCCAGCGAGGAGTAGTCCTGTGCCAGCGATTTTATCATCCGAGGGGCACCAGTCCACGAGCCGACCAGGATGCCTATGCCGCCGCCGGCGAGGACGGCAACGACGGGTATCACCCCTACGTCGTCGAGAATAGGGAGAAGCGGTCCGACCGCGAGGCCGACCTGACTGCCCCCGGCGGAGAACGCGACGAGCGAGCCAAGGACGAGCAGGACCCGTCGAAGGCCACCGCTCAGGTCACGGTGGATGTCCCACGAGACGAGTAGCCCGAGCGACACCGCGACGAGCAGCGATATCGCGACTGTCCCCGCCAGCCCGTCGACCTGCAGCGCCCGCTGGCTCAGGCCGACGAGCGTCCCCGCGCCGCCGTCGGGGCCGAGCGAGGCGAACTCGACGTTCGCCAGGACGACACCGACGAGGCCGGCGAGCAGCGGGACGCTGACCCGTTCGGGAACGTCTCTACGGGGGAGAACGCTCGCGATGGCGTACGCGAGGCCGCCGCCGACGAACGGGGTCAACACCCAGACGGCCCCGATCTGGTAGTACTTGGGCCAGGCAGGCGTCCCGCCGAGGGCGAGCCCGACGCCGATGACCGACCCGGTCACGGTAAACGCCGTCGCGATCGGGTAGCCGGTCCTGATGCCGACGGCCATGAGGCCGGCACCGATACACAGGACGACGATGACGCCCGTTGCTGGCAGGTTCACACCTTCGACCAGACCCTGGCCGACGGCCTCGGAGACGTTCGCCCCCTGGACGACCGCACCGGCGAAGCCGAACACGCCAACGATGAACGCCGCCCGCATCGTCGAGATGGCGTTGGCGCCGACGGCCGGGGCAAACGGCGTCGCGCCGCTGGAGCCGGCACCGATGACCCATGCCATAAACAGACTCGCGACTCCGGCAACGACGAAGAGACCGAGTACTCCGGGTTCCATTCCTGAAAACTGTGTGGTGTGGGTTAGT